>PLIQ01000108.1 GCA_003140115.1 Actinomycetota bacterium
TCGTCGGTCTGGTTGAACGCGAGCACGGTCACGGTGATCTCGCCGGCGTCGTCGGGCAGGGCCTGCAGCGCCTCGGTGATCTCCAGCGTGGCGTCGAACGGCTCCAGCGGATGCGACGGGCGCTGGTCAAACGGGCTGACCGGCTCGGGGATATCGCAATGGCCCACATCGCCCCAGCAGTCGCCGTGGGCGAACACGGTCAGGTAGCCGGCGTAGCGCTGCTCCGCCGTGCGCGGGGTCGCCTCGTCCGCGTCGGGATGGTTAAGGAAGACATGGATGACGAACGACGGGCCATCGTGCTCGACGCCCTCGAACTCCAGGTCAGCCCGCTGCCAGTTGCTCCGCGGCGGCACCGCGATGGCCTGGGAGGTCCAGCGCTGCATCATGCGCTCCCGGGAACGGTCGATTGCGTCCCAGCGTACTCGTACCCCAGCTGGTGAACCTCGAGCGTGGCCTGCACCTTTATGGCCGGATCGGTCTGCAGCGACACGTCGAGGATGCTGGCCGGGGGATTGGCTCCGGGATGCGCCGCCTGCCAGATCCGCCACGCCCGGTCTATGTTGGCGTGGTGGGCGAAGAAGAGCGGGTCGTAGGCGGCCCAGTCGACCTGGCCCATGGTGCCGCCGACCCAGACGTGCAGGGTGTCGTGCACGGACCAGATCCGCTGGCTGAAGTCGGTGTAGTTGGTGGCCTTCATGGCGTAGGCCCACTCCTGCTGGTACGGCGGACCCGGCACCTGCGGCGCCCGGCCCGGGGCACGCGACGTCTCGGTCGGCCAGCCGGATTTGCGCTCGGTATTGAATACGTTGATCGGTGCCTTCGCGAGTACGTTCTGCGACCCGTCTGCCTGCGCGCTGGAATAGGCGGACGGAATGGTTGCGTCCTTTGACCAATCCCACCACGGCAGCGTCACGCCGGGAACCTCCGATTGGAGCGCGAGCTCCAGCCAGTACAGGTAAGCCCGGTGCCACGGCAGGAAGAGCGGATCGTGATGCTGGCACCAGCCGAGCGGCACGCCGTGCCAGCCGGCGAAATATTCAAAACCCCGCTTGTCGTTCAGCGCCAGTACCCGCTCTACCGCCCGGCGGAAGTCGGCCAGTTCCTGCGCGGTAAGGGAATCAACGCTCTTGCGGACGTTAAGCCGGGCGGGTGCGGCATTCGGCGTCGGCCGTGCGGTAATGGTCAATGGTTGCTTCTCTCTGTTCCCGGTAGACATGCCATTGCCGGCCAGAATAGAACCCAGAATAGAACAACGCAGAAAAGAACAAGGCCCCCTCCATGTATGAGATGGAGGGGGCCTTGCCTGGCCGCACCGCGCCGAGTCGGTCAGTTGCCTGGCCTCCCGAGCCCAGCGGGCCCCCGCTGGTGCCGTACACCCGCTCCAGGTACCGGTTTCCCGATCCCTCTCACGTTCCCTGAGTCGCCTCCGGGGCGGTGCCCGTTTCCAACGGTGAAAGTATTTCTACTGCGCCGGCGGATGGAGCGCAAGAGTCTGCGGCAAAGTCATGGCGAGTTTTTTGCTATCCACATCCTGTCCACAGAAATTAGCTAGTTGTCCGCAGTTAGCGACGGTTATCCACCTGTTTATGCACAACCCTTCCACAGATTACCGTTGGTGATCCGGGGAATACCGTGACCGCTGTCCGGCCGGTGAATCTTCCGCGGCTGCCGGACCATGGCCTGTCGGCCCGCGTGACCCTAGCCCCGGAGACCGGCGGCGAGGAAGATGATCCCCATGACGGAGCTACTCGGCAAGTGTGACGACCGGTTCGACGCAGTGCGCGCCGCGCTGGCGCGGAACCTGGACTCCGGTGAGGAACTGGGCGCGTCCCTGGTCCTGGACATCGACGGCGAGATCGTCGTAGACCTGTGGGGCGGATTTCGCGACGAGGCGCGGACCGTCCCGTGGTCCGAGCAGACCATCACCAACGTCTGGTCGTCGACCAAGACGGTGACCAGTCTCGCGGCCCTGATGCTGGTCGACCGGGGCGCGCTGGACGTCGACGCGCCGGTCGCCCGGTACTGGCCGGAGTTCGCCGCCCAGGGCAAACAGGACGTTCTGGTCCGCCACGTCATGTCGCACGCGTCCGGCGTCTCCGGGCTGGAGCAGCCGGCCGTTGTCGAGGACCTCTACGACTGGCCCCGCGCCACGTCCCGGATGGCCGCCCAGGCGCCGTGGTGGCCACCGGGCACCGCTTCGGGCTATCACGCGCTCAACTACGGGCACCTGGTCGGCGAGGTGGTCCGGCGGATCAGCGGCAAGACGCTCAAGCAGTTCGTGGCCGAGGAGATCGCCGGGCCGCTCGGCGCCGATTTCCAGATCGGCGCCGCGGAAAGCGACTGGGACCGGATCGCCGACGTGGTCCCGCCGCCGCCGCTGCCGTTCGACCTCGCCGCGCTCGACCCGGACAGCCCGGTGGTCAAGACGCTGACCGGACCACCCGTGGCCGCCGAGGTGGCCAACACGCCCGGCTGGCGCCGCGCCGACCTCGGCGCCGTGAACGGGCACGGTAACGCCCGCTCGGTGGCCCGGGTCCTGTCGGTCGTCGCTCGCGGCGGCGAGGTGGACGGCGTCCGCCTGCTGGGCCAGGACACCATCGACCTGATCTTCCGTGAACAGCAGAACGGCATCGACCTGGTCCTGGGTGTCCCGCTGCGCTTCGGCATCGGCTACGGGCTGCCCCAGCGCGACATCCTGCCCTGGATCCCGGACGAGAGGATCTGCTACTGGGGCGGCTGGGGTGGCTCCATGATCGTGATGGACGTCGGCCGCCGCACGACGATCTCCTACATGATGAACAAGATGGGACCCGGCATCATCGGCTCCGACCGCAGCACCGAATACGGCCACGCCATCTACGACGCACTTCCCGGCTGACCACGCCCCGCCGCCCGGCCCGCCCGTCGGCTGGCGATGGCGGCGGCGATGATCGCGACAGCTTTCGGCCTGCCCGCGCTCGTCACAGTCATCACAGGACAGCACTGGCGTCACGCCAGGCGGAGGGGCTCTCCGCTTATTGCGGTTGATTCACGCTTGGCGGTGGTTCAGTGGTACCCCAGCGCCGCATGCCAAATCCGGACGCGTCCGCCTCGGCCGTGGGCTGGTCATTGAGGTCACGATGCCGCTGACAGCGGTCGCTCCGTCCGCCCGGCGTCAAGATCCGGGAGTATATGGGCTTACGGGAGCGGTTTGTGCACTATAGACCCCCAAACCCTCCCATAGGCCCCAATCCTCCCGGATAACCGGTCCCGGGGCGAGACGGCTGAGTCAGGCGGGGCTACCGCGGAGCGTCGATCAACCACGGAAATGTGACGGAAGTGGCGGATGTGCGTGTTGCGGCGCCGAGTCCGGGGCTGGTGGCACCCGGGCCCGCAAGTACGGGGGCTGTGGGCCACGACCCCCAAACGCCTGCGAGCCTCCGGCACCATGCTCGCTGCGCGTGCCACACCCCGAGCTCAGCCGCCCAGGTAGGCCAGGACGGCGAGGACGCGGCGGTTGTCGTCGTCGGATTGCTGCAGGTCCAGCTTGAGGAAGATGGATGCCGTGTGCTTGGCCACGGCGCGTTCGGTGACGACCAGACGCTGGGCGATCGCGGCGTTCGACCGGCCTTCGGCCATGAGCGCGAGCACCTCGCGCTCGCGCGGGCTGAGCACGGACAAGCTGCCGTCGCCGGTGTTGCGGGCGAGCAAGCGGGCGATTACCTCCGGGTCCATCGCGGTGCCGCCCTGTGCGACACGGCGGACCGCGTCCACGAACTGGGCGCTGTCGAACACCCGGTCCTTGAGCAGGTAGCCGATGCCGCCGCTGCCGGCGGCCAGCAGTTCGCGCGCGTACAGCTGCTCTACGTACTGGGACAGGACGAGGACCGGCAGGCCGGGGTTTTCCTTGCGGGCCGCCACGGCGGCGCGCAGCCCCTCGTCGCTGAACGTGGGCGGGAGCCTGACGTCCACGATGGCGACGTCCGGCGGGTCTTCGCGGAGCGCGGCCAGGAGGGCGTCGCCGTTGTCCACGGCGGCGGTTATCGCGAAGCCGTGCGCTTCGAGCATCCTGGTCAGGCCGTCCCGGAGCAGGAACAGGTCCTCCGCTATCGCGACGCGCAAAGAATCTCCATGGTCACTGAGGTCGGGCCGCCGGGTGGGCTGCTGACCGCGAGCACGCCGTCGAACGCGGCGAGCCGCCGCTCGATCCCCTGCAGACCGGTGCCTCGGCGCGGATCGGCGCCGCCCTGGCCGTCGTCGGTCACCGTGATCGTCAGCATCTCGTCGTGATGCCTGATGTCGATCCAGGCCTGGCTGGCCTTTGCGTGCTTGGACACGTTGGCGACCAGCTCGTTCACCGCGAAGTAGGCCGCCGACTCGACGGGGGCGGACGGGCGGGTCGCCTGGTCGAGGTCGCTGCTCAGGTGGATGCGCAGCGGGGTGTCCAGGGCCAGGGCCCGGATCGCCTCGGCCAGGCCGCGGTCGGCGAGTACTGGCGGGTGGATGCCGCGGACCAGGGCGCGCAGCTCCTGCAGCGCCTTGGCGGAGCTGTCCCGCGCCTCGATCAGCAGCGCCCGGGCTGCCTTGGGGTCGTCGTCGATCAGCTGGCCCGCCGCGTCCAGCGTCATGCCCATCGCGACCAGCCTGGCCTGGGCGCCGTCGTGCAGGTCGCGTTCGATCCTGCGGATCTCCGCGGCGCCGGAGTCGAGGGTCTCGGTGCGGGTCTGCGACAGGTGCGCTACCCGTCGTTCCAGTTCTGCGCTGCCCGTGGGGGCCAGCATCGACTTCGCCAGCAGGCCGTATGCCTTCAGCATCCGCGGTGCGCTGTACAGTCCGGCGGCGATGAGCGCGACGCCGAAGACCAGGATCGACGCCGTGCTGTTTCCCGGGTACGCCGGCGGCGGGATCGCCACGAACAGGCGGGAGCCGAGGAAGGCGATCACGCCGATGCCGATGAGGGCGGCCGGCAATACAACCAGCAGCAGGCATAGCGAGGAGCCCACCGATAGCCACAGCGTGTCCCGCCAGGTGGCCGGGTCTCTCCTGGCCGGGGTTCCGCGCCGGTACGGATCAGCTATGGGGACGCCGCACCAGTCACCGGCCAGCCGCCTGATCAGGCTGACCAGGCGGCGGGTGGCCGCCGACAGGCCCGGGATCAGGCTCGCGGCCAGCGCGACGGCGCAGGTCAGCGGCAGGGTTACCAGCACGGTAACCAGCAGGTTCTGGTCGAGATACGGCCCGCCGGCCGACCTCTGCGCGACCACGAACAGCACGAGGATCAGGGCGATTCCCGCGGGGTTCAGCAGGGCGAGCGCCAGCCCCCGGGCGGCGGCCCGGCCGCGATCCCTCAGTGTTCCCACGGTCGTGCCTCCTCCGGCGGACTCCTCCGGTTCAGTCTGCCGGGACAGCGCCCGGGCCGGCAGTGACGTTAGCCCCCCAGTTCAGCAGGTGTACCTAGGTCTACCCGCAGACGCCGGTCAGCCCTATGTCGGCGTCACCGACCCGCTTCCTACTGTAATCGCATGAACATTATTGAGACAGCAGGGCTGGGCAAGCGGTACGGCCGGACCTGGGCCCTGCGGGACTGCACCCTTGACGTCCCCGGCGGCCACGTGGTCGCCCTGGTCGGACCGAACGGCGCGGGGAAGTCGACGCTGCTGAACATGGCGACGGGCCTCACCACGCCCACCGCCGGGCGCGTCACGGTGCTCGGCGGTGTGCTCGCCGGGTCGCCGCCGGCGCTGGACCGGATCGCATTCGTGGCGCAGGACGCGCCCCTGTATAAGAACCTGCCGGTCACCGACATGCTGCGGGTCGCCCGGTTCCTGAACCTGCGCTGGGATGCCGAGCGCGCGGCCGCCCGGCTTTCCCGCCTCGGGATCGAGCCGGGCAAGAAGGTCGGCGCGCTGTCCGGCGGGCAGAAGGCACAGCTCGCGCTCACGATCGCCCTGGCCCGGCGACCCGACCTGCTCGTCCTGGACGAGCCGCTCGCCGCGCTCGACCCGCTGGCTCGGCACGACTTCATGCAGTCGCTACTGTCCGAGGTGGCCGCCGAAGGCATCTCGGTGGTGCTCTCCTCGCACATGGTGGCCGAGCTCGATCAGGTAGCCGACTACCTGATCGTCCTGGGTCGCGGCCAGGTCCTCGTGTCCGGTGAGGTT
Source organism: Actinomycetota bacterium (assembly GCA_003140115.1). The sequence goes on from PLIQ01000108.1 coordinate 6,141, forward strand.
TCGTCGCTGGTGGCGGCGCACGGCGTAGGCCTGGAAAAGCTCGTTCTCGGTTACCTGCGCGAAGCAAGCATGGAGGTGGCGGCATGACCGCGATTGCCGTTCAGCGGGTTCCTGCCCGCACCCGGCGCGTCCCGCTGCGGGGGGTGGCCTGGGTCACCTGGCGCCAGCACCGGGCCGCGCTGGCCGGTGCCGTGGCGCTGCTCGGTGTCCTCGGCGTGTACCTGCTGTGGATGGGGCTGGAGATTCACAGCGCTTACGCGAAGGTGGCCGCATGTCACCCCGCCGGATCGGCAGTGTGCCATAACCTGCTGCAGTCGTTCAACCAGCGCTACTACGGCACCCAGCAGGGTTCGGTGGTGAGCTCGGGGCTCAACGCGCAGACCGTGCCGTTCCTCCTGCTGGCCGTGCCGATCCTGCTCGGCGTGTTCGTCGGGGCACCAGTGCTGGCGCGGGAGCTGGAGAGCGGGACGTTCCGGTTCGCCTGGACCCAGGCCTGCGGGCGAGTGCGCTGGGCGGCGACCAAGCTGATCCTGCTCGCGGCCGCGCTGACCGTGCTCGCGTACGCGTTCAGCCAGCTGTTCGCCTGGTACTTCAGCCCGTTCCTCGCCGAAGGCAAGACCAGCAAGTTCCCCATGCAGCTGTTCGGCAACCTGGGCGTGGACTTCGCCGCCTGGACGCTGCTGGCGTTCGCCGTCGCCGCGTTCCTCGGCGTGATGATCCGGCGCGCGGTCGCGGCCATGGCCGTCGCGCTCGCGACGTGCACGGTGCTCGACGTGGCCACGATGATGGCGCTGCGGCAGCACTACGCCACGCCGCTCGTCGTCTCTGGCAACAATCCTCCTGGCAGCGAGTCCGCCTGGCTGCTGGGCCAGTGGCTGGGCGGGCCAAATGGCCAGCGGTTCTACCCCTCGAACATCCCGCTGAGCGTGCAGAACTCCTCGAACCCGGACGCGTTCCAGAACTGGCTGCGGACCGCGCACATCACCCAGTGGTGGTCCTACGTGCCGGGCAGCGACTTCTGGCGGTTCCAGCTCATCGAGGGCGGCTGGCTGCTCGGGCTGTCCGCCCTCTTGATCGCCGCCGCGATCTGGGCGGTCCGGCGGCGGGCCGCGTGACCTGCAGGTCGCAAGGTCAGCCGCGGGGAAACGTGACCTCGACGTCCAGGCCGCCCTCGGGCCGGGCGCGAGCCGTCAGCGAGGCCCTGTGCGCCTCGGCGATGGCACGCACGATCGCCAGGCCGAGCCCGTACCCGCCCTCGTGCCGGAGCTGCCTGCCGGAGAGCCGCTCGCCGGTGAGCCGCTGGAACGGCTGGAACAGCCGGTCAACTTCCGCGGCCGGGATCACCGGCCCGGTATTGGAGACCGACAGCACGGACCCCCCGCCGGTTACCGCCGTCGACACCGTGACCCGCCCACCGGGCACGTTGTGCCGCAGCGCGTTGTCGACGAGGTTCGCCACCAGGCTTTCCGCTAGCCGCACATCGCCCGTTGCCGCCGCTGGCTGCAGCGCCGCTTCGACCGTGACGCCCTCCGCCGCGCGGCCGGCCAGGACCGGTCCGGTGATTTCGGCCAGGTCGAAAGGCTCCCAGCGGTCGACGCCACCCTCACCGGAGGCCAGCGTCAGCAGCGCGGAGATCAGCCGCTCCTGCTGGCCGCCCAGTTCCAGTGCCTCCTCGCAGGCGGCCCGCAGCGTCGCGACGGACGCGGCCGGGTCGGCGAGCGTCACCTGGAGCAGGGTCCGTTCGGCGGCCAGCGGAGTGCGCAGCTC
>PLIQ01000380.1 GCA_003140115.1 Actinomycetota bacterium
CGGCGGCTGGCCGACCTCGACATCGCCCTGGATCGCTCGATGATTCCGCTCGGTTCGTGCACGATGAAGCTGAACGCGGCGGCCGAGATGGAGCCGATCAGCTGGCCGGAGTTCGCTGGGCTGCATCCGTTCGTCCCGGCCTCGCAGGCCGGAGGTTACCTGGAGCTGATCGAGTCGCTCGAGGTCCGGCTGAGCACGCTTACCGGCTACGACGCGGTGTCCGTCCAGCCGAACGCCGGCTCCCAGGGCGAGCTGGCGGGCCTGCTCGCGATCCGGGCCTACCACGCCTCACGCGGCGAGCAGAACCGGGACATGTGCCTGATTCCCGAGTCGGCGCACGGGACCAACGCGGCCAGCGCGGTGCTGGCCGGGCTCCGCGTCGCGGTGGTCAAGTGCGGCTCGGACGGCGCCATCGACCTCGGTGACCTGCACGCCAAGCTGGCGGCGTATAGCGGAGAAGTCGCCGCGATCATGGCGACGTACCCGTCCACCGCGGGCGTCTACGAGCAGAACGTGAGCGCCGTCTGCGCCGCGGTGCACGAGGCGGGCGGCCAGGTGTACATCGACGGCGCGAACTTCAACGCGCTGGTCGGGGTGGCCACGCTGTCGTCCTTCGGTGCCGACGTGTCGCATCTGAACCTGCACAAGACATTCTGCATCCCGCACGGCGGCGGCGGCCCGGGCGTGGGGCCGGTCGCCGTGCGCGCGCACCTGGCGGACTTCCTGCCCGGTCGCGGCGACGTCGGCCCGGTCGCGGCCGCGCCCTATGGCTCCGCGGGCATCTTGCCCATTTCGTGGGCGTACATCGCGATGATGGGCGCCGCCGGGCTTCGCCGGGCGACCCAGGTCGCGGTGCTGTCCGCCAACTACGTGGCCCAGCGGCTGGCGCCGCATTACCCGGTGCTGTACACCGGGCGGAACGGCCTGGTCGCGCACGAGTGCGTCATCGACCTGCGCCCGCTGACCCGGGACGCCGGCATCAGCGTCGAGGACGTGGCCAAGCGCCTGATCGACTACGGGTTCCACGCGCCTACCATGTCGTTCCCGGTGTCCGGCACGTTCATGATCGAGCCCACCGAGAGCGAGAGCCTGGACGAGCTCGACCGGTTCTGCGACGCGATGATCGCGATCAGGGCCGAGATCGCGCGGGTGGCCGACGGGGCGTACGACCCGCACGACAATCCACTGAAGAACGCCCCGCACACCGCCGAGATGCTCATCGCGGGGGAGTGGAAGCACCCGTACCGGCAGGAGGAGGCGGCCTATCCGGCGGGCGTGGACCGCCGCTCCAAGTACTGGCCGCCGGTGCGCCGGATCGACCAGGCCTACGGCGACCGGAACCTGATCTGCGCCTGCCCGCCGCCCGAGGCCTTCGCCGGTTAAACGCAAACGCGCCCGCCCCCCCTGCGCGTACCGCCTGCGCCCCGGGTTGGGACGCTTGGGGAGGAGGTGCGGGACGCGCAGGTGCGGGAAGCGGGGCGGGCGCGGTGGGTAAGCGGAGACCGGGCTGACACCGAAGCGGTGGGGTACAGCCGCGGTCGCCGCGGAACTGGCTCGGGATTAACGGCTCACTGGCTGGCGACGGGGAAGGCGTCCAGGTCGGACAGGTGCGGGGGCAGGCTGATCGTGACCACGCTCTCCTGCTCCTGGGGGTCGGTACGGGCGACGACGGCCACGGTCGTGACGTCACTGCGGTTCACCGGTAGGTGCGGGGTACCCGGCGGGACGTACATGAAGTCGCCGGCCTTGACCACGGTGCGGTGGCGCAGGCCCTCGCCGTGCCACACCTCGGTCTCCCCGCTGACGGTGTAAATGGCGGACTCGTGTCCGTTGTGGGCATGGGGGACGCCGCGGGTGCCGGGCGGGATCGTCACCAGGTGCAAGCACAGGGCCCGGGAACCGGCCGATCGGCTGCTCACGCCGGTGGCCAGGTTCATGCCCTGTTTCCCGTCGTAGCTTCCGCCCGCGCGGATGATGATGACCTCACCGGGAGCGTCGCCGGAAATGTCGACCGCCATCGCCGGGGCGTGGAGTGCTCTCTCCCACACATCGCTTACTCTGAGCATTTGATCATATCCTATCCGTGATGTCTCCCAATGACAGGTTATGACTATGTGTATTCATATGGATACTCTCGGTAAAGTCACTATGCGCTCGCCAATTAGTTAGGTCTGTCTTACCGGGAAGTCAGCCTTGCTTCTTCCCCAAGGCGCCGAAGCGCTGGCAGACGCTCTCGGGCGGCCGGCCAGCTAGTCCTAGGCCGGGGCGGGCCAGCGGAGCGCATGCGGCGCGAAGCCCGCGGCCAGGGCGGTCAGCGCGGCGTCCAGGTAGACGGTGAGGTCGTTGTCGGCCCGCGTTGCCCAGCGGTCATAAGCGGCCCGGCAGGCGGCCAGGGTAGCCCGGCCGATGGCCAGCGGGTAGAGCGAGTCGGCGGGCAGGCCCAGCCGGGCCGCGGCGAACTCGCTGATGACTCGTTCCCAGGCGTCATAATGCGTGGAGGCACTGGACTGCAGGGCCGGTACCGTGCCGATCAGGTTCATCCGCATGCGCAGCTCAGGGACGTCGTCGGCCCGGTAGTGATTGGCCGAGACCACGGCCCGGCGGATGGCCTCCATCATCGACACGTCGGCCGGGGTCCGGGCCAGGGCGGTCCGGATGACGTCTACTTCGGTGTCGAACTCACTCCACAGCACGCTCGACTTCGTGCCGAAATACCGGAAGAACGTCCGCTCGCTCACGCCGGCCTCGGTGGTGATCTGCTCGATCGTCGTGGCGTCGAAGCCGCACTCGGCGAACAGGCGCAGCGCGATCAGCTCCAGCTCGCGGGCGCTCGTCCGGGGCGGCCGGCCCCGCCGCGGACCGTCCGCCTCGACCGCGCCGGGCAGGGTCACCTGTGCCGCCTAAACAGACCGAGGATCGTGCCGTTCAAGTACACCAGGTATTGATTATGTCATCTCATGACATTAACATTGTCGGACATTACGTCATGGGCTGACGTAGTCTCCCGGGCGATGCGATGGCTAGCAGCCGGGCATTCCGACCGGGCCCGGGTGCGTTCCGTCCGCGGAGGAAGGCAGGTCATGGGGAAGCTCGAGGGCAAGGTCGCGTTCATCACCGGGGCGGCGCGCGGGCAGGGCCGCAGTCACGCGATCAGGCTGGCGCAGGAGGGCGCACCGGCTTTACCAACAAAAAATGAGAGGACTGACTATGGCAGGGCGGGTAGAAGGAAAGGTCGCGTTCATCACCGGGGCGGCCCGAGGGCAAGGGCGCAGTCACGCGATCAGGCTGGCCGAGGAGGGCGCGGACATCATCGCGGTGGACGTCTGCCACGACTACCCGACGGTCGGCTACGCCCTGGCCACCGAGGCTGACCTGGCCGAGACGGTCAAGGCGGTCGAGGCGCTGGACCGCCGGATCGTCGCCAGCCAGGCGGACGTGCGCGATGTCGCGGCGCTGAAGGCCGCCGTCGATAACGGCGTCGCGCAGCTCGGGCGGCTGGATATCGTCTGCGCCAACGCCGGTATCTGCACCGTGCAGTCGTGGGACGAGGTCACCGCGGCTGTCTGGCAGGACACGCTGGACACCAACCTGACCGGGGTGTGGAACACCATGGTCGCGGCCGCACCGCATCTCATCGCCGCGGGCGGCGGATCGATCATCTGCACCAGTTCCACGGCCGGCATCAAGGGACTGCCGTTCCTGGCGCCCTACGTGGCCGCCAAGCACGGCGTGGTCGGCATCGCCAAGACGATGGCCAACGAGCTCGCCCGGTACCAGATCCGGGTCAACACGGTGCATCCCACCGGGGTGGACACCCCGATGGTGGCCGGTCTCGGCGGGCTCGAGCCGCTGCTCGGAAAAGATGCCAACCTGGGCCCGATCTTCATGAATACGCTGCCGGTAGAGACCGTGGATGCACGCGACATCAGCAACGCCGTGCTCTTCCTGGCCTCCGATGAGGCGCGCTACGTGACCGGCCTGGAGTTCACCGTCGACGCCGGCAACACGATCCGTTGATTGCCGGCCACGGCGGCCCGGCGGACAGCGCCGAGCAGGTCAGGCGCGTGCGCGATCGGGTCCGGGCGCGCGTGGTGGGCCGGCAACGGGAACTCGACCTGATCCTGGCGGCGGTCGCCGCCGGCCGTGACCTGCTGCTGGAGGGACCGCCCGGGACGAGCAAGTCCACGCTGCTGCGCGCGATCACCGCCGAATGGGGCATCCCGCTGGTGTTCGTCGAGGGCAACGCGGACCTGACCCCGGCCAAGCTGGTCGGGCATCACAATCCCGCCCGCGTGTTGCGCGAGGACTACAGCGCCGACAACTTCGTCGACGGGCCGCTGCTGGAGGCCATCCGAGCGGGTGGCTTCCTGTACGTCGAGGAGTTCAACCGGGCGCCGGAGGACACGCTCAACACGCTGCTGACCGCCATGGCCGAGCGGCAGATCGCGGTTCCGCGGGTCGGCTCGGTGACCGCCGCGCCGACGTTCCGGGTGGTCGCGTCGATGAATCCCTACGACAACATCGGCACCACCCGTCTTTCCACCTCGGTGCATGACCGCCTGTGCCGCCTGGCCATCGGCTACCAGGACGCGGACTGCGAGCGCGGGATCGTCGCATTGCGGGCCCCGCTGCCCGAGGTCAAGCCGGCCCGCTACGAGCGGCTGGCCGCGGACGCGGTCGCGGTGACCCGGGCCACCCGGGACCATCCGGATATCCGGCAGGGCAGCAGCGTCCGCGGCGCCATCGACCTGACGCTGGTCGCCGGGCAACTGCTCGGCCTCGGCGAGGCCGGCCCCGATGACGAGGAGCGCTACCGCGAGGTGGTGCTCGACGCCATGGTGGTCGCGCTGTCCGGGCGGATCTTCCTGGACGAGACCGTCGATTCCAGCCCGGAGCAGATCCTGCGCCAGATCTGGACGGATCACTTCATCCTCTCTGCAGCCGCGGCCGAGCCTGGTTGAAGAGCGGTAGCGGCCGATTCGCCGCTGCGCCGCCGGGCCGACCGCCCGGTAGCCCGGCTGCGGCCGCTGCGCCGGGTCCCCAAGGTTCTCGACGAGGAACCCGTGCTCTTCGACCCCGGCCCCGGCGGGGCCGCCGGGCTGGTGCTCGGCGGTGGCCAGCCCGCTCGGGACCGGCCGGGCTCGGGCCGCGGCGGACCGGGGCTGACCGACGAGCAGGGCAGCCTGACCGGCGGCGCCCCCGCAGCTGCCGCCGGTGACCTGGAGACCCTGCGCCGGGCCCGGGAGATCGCGGCCCGGCTGGCGGTACCCCGGCCGCGCCGTGACCTCGCTGTCCGCCGCGGCGCGGGCGAGCTCGTGAGCGTCAGCTACCGCGGTGGCTCGGACGACATCGACCTCGATCGCACGCTTGAGGCCCTGGCCGAGCACCCGGTGCCCGAGGACGAGGACATCGTGGTCCGGGAGCAGGTCCGGACCCGCCGCTCGGTGGTGCTACTGGTGGACGTCTCCGGTTCCATGCGGGGCGAGCGGGTCCGCACCGCCGCGGCTACGGTCGGCGCACTGGCCGGCGAGCTGGTCCGCGACGACCTGGCCGTGGTGGCCTTCTGGTCTGACGCCGTGGTGCTCGCGCACCTAGGGCAGCGGGTGCTGCCGTCCCGGCTGCTCGACGCGATGTTGCGCATCCCGGCCCGGGGACTGACCAACATCGCCTTTCCCCTTCAGGTGGCCCGGCGCGAGCTGGCCCGCGTGCCGGCCCGGGACGCGCGGGTCGTGCTGCTGTCCGATTGCGTGCACAACGCCGGCCCCGATCCCCGGCCGCTGGCCGCGGGCCTGCCCCGGCTGGAGGTCCTGTTCGACACCTCCAGCGAGCAGGATCCGGACCTGGCTCGTGACCTGGCCCGGCTCGGCCGCGGCCGGCTCCGGCCGATCCGCACCTACCGTGACGTAGCACCGGCCCTGAGCGAGCTCTTCGCCGGCTGAGCTCGCGCCCGTCACGCCTGCAGTTGCCGCAGCTCGTCTAGGACCAGGGTGCGGACGCGGGCCGGATCCAGATCCAGGTCGCGGAGCGTCACCGCGGCCAAGTCGCCGTGCGGGTAACGCTCGGCGACTCGCAGCAAGCCGAGCAGCAGGTGCTCGGTACCGATGTAATTGTGGTGCAGCGCGCGTGCCTCCCGGAGGGACAGTGCCAGCGACAGCTTGGCTTGGTCGTTAAGCGGAAGCCGTCCGGTCCAGTTGAGCGGGCCCCGGGGGGTGAGCGGAACGCGCTCGAGCGCACCCGGGCCGAAGCTGTCCTCGATTTTGCGCTTGATCTCGTCCAGGTCGATGCCGATCGCGGCCAGCGCCTCCGCGTCACCGCCGTCCGTCTCGTTCCCGGAAGCCAGGGCACCGGGCGGAGCCCCGCTGGCGCGGCCGAGTTCCCGGTCGACCGCGGCGGCGTCCACGCCCACGGCCGTCAGCACCCGGGCCGCCACCCCGTCGGCGGCCGCCAGCCCGTACAGCATGTGCACCGGGCGGATCTGATCATCGCCCCGCTCGGTGGCCTTGCCCTTGGCCAGGAACACGACCTGCCTGGCCTTGTCGGTGAATCGTTCGAACATCGTGGGTATCCCCTCGGGTCAGCGGACGCGGGTGCGTCGGCGGGCCGGATGGCTGACGTCTGGCCGGCGTGCGTGCTTCTTGTGGACGGCCTGCCGCGATACGCCGAGGATCTCCGCGATCTCCTGCCACGACCAGCCGTGCTCCCGTGCGTTGTCGACCTGGAGCGCCTCGAGTTGTTCCAGCAACCTGCGCAGCGCGGCCACGGCCCGGAGCCCGGTGCGCGGGTCCGAGCTGTCCGCCGCGGCAGCCAGGGCGGGTGCGTTATCCATGTTGTCAATTTACGTTGACAGCAGCCTGTTGTCAACTTTAGTTGACGCCCGACGGGATCGCCGAGTCGCGCCGATTACGATGCGCTTACGAGGCCGGCTGAACCGTGCGCGATCACGTGACGTACCCGTAACTAGAGGGGATAAAGCCGGGAGAACCATACGGGCCCCGGTTGAGCGTACGATCCACCTAGGCCCCCAACGGGAGGGAATGGTGACCAGCCTGACCAGGGGATCGGTCCCGGCTCGCGGAGCTGGGGATGACCCGTACCCCCGGCCACGGCGCAGCCCGAGCCGCTCGCAGCCGGGTTCGTCGCGGGGGCAGGTGACACCACGGCCCGTTCGGTCCAAAAAAGGACGGGTGAGCGCGCGTGCGGTACTGGCGGTCATCGGGGTTGGCGCGCTGGCCGTCATCGCGCTGTGGTGGCACAGCACCCCGGACGTCAGCGGGCTCGGCGGCTGGCTGACCGGCGCGGGCGAGGTCCTCGGCCTGCTCGCCGGATACGGCGTGGTGGTCCTGGTCGCGCTGATGGCCCGGCTCCCGCCGCTGGAGCGCGGCATCGGCACCGATCACCTGGCCCGGTGGCACGCGATCGGCGGCCGGTACATCGTCAGCCTGGTCGTCGCGCACGGCCTGCTCATCTTGTGGGGCTACGCGACCGAGGCGCACACCAGCCTGACCAGCGAGACGGCCACGCTGCTGACCCAGTACCCGGACGTGCTGATGGCCACGGTGGCCGGGTTCCTGCTGCTCGGCGTGGGCATCGTCTCGATGCGCGCGGCACGCCGGCGGGTCCGCTACGAGACCTGGTATTACCTGCACCTGTACACCTACCTGGCCATCGCGCTGGCCTTCAGTCACCAGTTCGCGGACGGCGCTTCGTTCGTCAGCAACCTGGCCGCGCGGTTCTGGTGGTCGGCGATGTACCTGACCGTGGCGGTCCTGGTGCTGTGGTACCGCGTGGCGGTCCCGCTGCGCGCGTTCGCCAGGCACCGGTTCACGGTGATCGGGGTGAAGGCCGAAGGGCCGGGCGTGATCTCGGTCTATATCGGCGGGTCGCATCTCGATGAGCTTGCGGCCGAGCCTGGCCAGTTCTTCCGCTGGCGCTTCCTGACCAGGTCGCTGTGGTGGTCGTCGCACCCGTACTCGCTGTCCGCTGCGCCGGGCACCGACCTGTTGCGGATCACGGTGAAGGACATCGGTGATCACAGCCGGTCCCTGTCCCAGCTGCGGCCGGGCGCGCGGGTCATCGCCGAGGGTCCCTACGGCGCGTTCACCGCCGGGCACTCCGGCCGCGGTGCCGTGCTGCTGGCGGGCGGGGTGGGCATCACCCCGCTTCGGGCCATGTTCTCCACGCTGCCCGGGCCAGTCACCCTGATCTACCGCGCGAGCAGCGAGCAGGACATCGTATTCCGGGACGAGCTCGACGCCATCGCGGCCGCTCGCGGCGCGAAGGTGTACTACCTGGTCGGGTCGCGGGCCGAGATCGGCGGCGACCCGCTGTCGCCCCGGCTGCTGCGCTCGCTCGTGCCCGGGCTGGACCAGCAGGAGGTCTACGTGTGCGGACCCTCCGGTATGGTCTCGGCCGCGACTGACGCGCTACGTGACGCCGGGGTGCCGCGGCGGCAGATCCACTTCGAGTCGTTCGAGTTCTGAGGGGAGACGATCCGCGATATGCGCCGGGTAATCCTCGCCGTCACCGGCACCATAGCCGGTCTGGTGGCCCTGCTGTCGTTCAAGTCGCACGACCCGACCATGCCGGTGGCCGCGACCAGCGGAACGGGCGGCGCATCGTCNNAAGGTGGCCAATACCGTATACGGCCCGGTGCAGATCGAGCTGGTCGTGAAGAGCCACAAGATCGTCAAGGTCGCGGTGCTCGAGCAGCCGACCAACACCATCCATGACATCCAGATCGGCGAGTTCGCCTTCCCGAAGCTGATCAGCGAGACGCTGGCGGCGCAGGACGCGAAGGTCGACGCCGTGTCCGGGGCCAGCTACACCAGCGCGGGCTACATCTCCTCGTTGCAGAGCGCGGTCGACCACGGCCTCTGAACCGCGATGACCGGCGCCCGGCCGGGACCGACCCGACGACTCCGGCATGCCGAGCACGTGATGGGCACCGTGGTGTCTTTCGACGTGCCTGATTGGGTCAGCCGTGATGGCGATGGCGGCGCAGTCCTGGACCGCGTGAGGCAGTGGCTGCACTGGGTCGACGCCACGTTCTCGCCCTACCGGGACGACAGCGACGTGAGCCGGTTCGGCCGCGGATCGATCCCGCTGGCCGAATGCGCGCCCGAGCTGGCCGAGGTGCTGGCGGCCTGCGCCGACGTCAGCGCGCGCAGCGGCGGGTACTTCACCACCCGGCCCGGCGGCCGGTTCGACCCGTCCGGATACGTGAAGGGCTGGGCCATCGAGCGGGCCGCCGCGATGCTGACCGCGGCCGGTTCGGCCGGGCACAGCGTCAACGGCGGCGGCGACATCCAATGCGTCGGCGACCGCGGTGCCGGGCAGCCGTGGCGGGTCGGGATCGCCGATCCGTTGCGGCCGGGCTCGCTCGCGCTGGTCGTCACCGGACAGGACTTCGCGGTCGCGACCTCCGGCATCGCCGAGCGCGGCGCGCACATCGTCAACCCGCACACCGGCCTCCCGGCGGCCGGCCTGGCCAGCCTCACCGTGGTGGGTGCCCGGCTGGCCGCCACCGACGCCTATGCCACGGCCGCCTTCGCCATGGGCCCCGCCGCACGAGATTGGGTGGAGAGCCTGGATGGCTACGAAGCGTTCGCGGTCACCCCGGGCGGGCAGGTCTGGCAGACCAGCGGATTCCGGGCCTACCTGGCCTCGGCCGCAGGTACATCCAACAGCGGCGACTGGCCCGCGTCATAGACGAGCAGGCCGTCCTCGCGCAGCCGCAGGCCAGGGGAGAGGCGGTGCTCCTCCAGCCGGCCGTCGTGCATGAGGTGATGGACTTCCTGGCCGCGCGCCGCGGTGACGAAGTCGGCCAGCATCCGCCGGTGACAGCGCCACCACAGGCTCTCGGCGCACATCACCGCCGTACTACGCTCGCTGGCCAGGGCGAGCACCTGGTCCACCGCGGTCAGGAAGGCATCGGTCCGCATATGCCCGGCGTAACCGCGCAGCGAATCGACCCCAAAGGCCACGTCCGGTGAATCCGGTTCCGGGCTCCGCAACCCGCCCAGCCGTTTGTCCCAGCGGTAGCTGATACCAGCCGCCGGCAGCCAGCGCTGCAGTTCGGCCCGGGCTACGTGCGGGTGACGGCGGCTGGCTGGGACGGTCCGGACGTCGACGAGCACGGCGACCCCGGCCGCCTTCAGCAGGCTGATGATCTGCTCGGCCGAGGCGGTCCCGTGCCCGAACGTCACAAGCATCGACTGGCCTCCGCAGTGTTTGTCTGCCTCCGCTTTACCCTCCTTCGCTCTGTCTACTCACCTGCGTTGCGCCCGCCGCGCCAGCAGCGACCGCAGGGCGTCGCCGGGTCATCCGGCTGGCTCCGGTGGTTGCTGGTCGGCGGGTTCCTCATCGCGAGTATGACTCCGGACCAGCGCGGTGACCTCGTGCCTGATGCCGATCGACGGGCCCCCGATCAGCTCCCAGGACCGTATGATCCCGATGAGGAAACAGCAGATGACCAGGACTGCAATCGTGTTCACGTCCCCGGAGTTAGCTGGGTTGGCGATCACGCCGAGTCCCTCGGCCAGCTGGATGACGAACACCACGGCCAGCCCGACCATGAACAGGGCATCGCGGATGGTAGCCCACCGCAGCTGGCGGAGGCGGATCAGGGACAGCAGCGCCGCCGCCACGAACGCCAGCCCGACGGCGGCGACTGACACCGACGTCGGCCCGATTTTGTCCCCCGGGATCAGCGCGAACAGCGACACCGTGAGCGCGTTGGTGAACGCGGTCAGGGCAGCCACGGCCCGGATGCGGTGGACCTGAGCCCCGGCTTCCTCTCGGGCCAGCCGTTCCGCGGAGACGGAGATGGCCACGAACAGCAGCCCGATCAGGGCCCCGGCGACACCGCCGCTGGCCGCGAAGAAGCTACGAATGCCCTCAGGAACCATCTGGTGATTCTCCCAGCTGTCAGCTGTCGATTCGCGCTCGCCGGGCCGGCCGGATTAAGCTGCTCGTCGTGCACCGGCTGTTTCCCATCACCCCGCCGCCCCGCTCCTAGCGGGGCGATGGCCCGGTTGCGCCCGGCCGCGTGATCTCCACGCGCGCTTCCCTTGACGACTGAGCGCTGATGCGCTGCCGCATGGGTGAATGCCGACCGCGTGCGGCCCGGATGAGCCAGCGTGCTGTGCCCCGCTTCCACGACCTGTCCCTTCTCGTCGTAGGAGCAATTTCCCATGCGTCCATCCATGATGGTGCCTGCCGCGCGCCGTCGGTCCGGTACGGGCCTGCTCTACCTCATCACGTCCGGGCTGCTGTGGGGCACGGGCGGCCTGACCGGCAGCCTGCTGAGCCGGGTGGCCGGCCTGTCCGCGCTGTCGGTGGCCGCCTGCCGACTCACCGCGGGCGGTGTGCTGATCGTGATCTTCCTGACCGTAACCGGCCGGCGCTGGCCTGCCGGCCGGGCCGCGTGGACCCGCATCGCCGTGATCGGCGGACTGGCCGCGCTGTACCAAAGCTGCTACTTCACCGCGGTGGCCCTGACCTCGGTGGCCCTGGCCACCCTGGTCACCATCGGCACCGCTCCCGTCATCGTGCTCGGCGTGTACCGGGTCACCGGCCGGCGGGCCGGTCGGCTCGCGCCCGTCGCGGCCTGTCTCGCGCTGACCGGCCTCGGCTTCCTGGTCGGCCTGCCGTCGGGCTTCTCCCAGACCACGGTGCTGGCCAGCGCGGGCATGGCGGTCCTCGCGGCGGCCGGCTTCGCCGCGATGACCCTGACCGGCGCCCGGCCGGTGCCCGGCCTGGATGACCTGACCGTGACCGGATTCGGCTTCACCCTCGGCGGCCTGATCCTGATGCCGCTGGCCGCGGCGCTCGGCGGGCTGAGCTTCCGGACCGGGCCAGAGGCGGTCGGGCTGCTCATCGCGCTCGGCACCGGCCCGACCGCAGTGGCGTACACGCTCTACTTTCGCGGCCTGCGTCAGGCGGGCGCCAGCACCGCCGCGCTGCTGGCCCTGCTGGAGCCGCTGACCGGAGCCATCCTGGCCGCGTTCATCCTCGGCCAGCGGCTGAGCGTGACCGGGATCGTCGGCGCGGCCACCCTGGTGGCCGCGGTGATCATCACCGTCCGCGGCGCCGGCGAGCTTCGGGAAAACGAGCCCAGCGTTCCGGATCACCCCGAGCCGGGTCAGCCCGAGCCGGATCAGCCCGAGCCGGTGACGGGACTCGTCGACACATGCTGACGACGTGGCTACTCCGGGGCGAGGGCGGCGAGCAGTTCGCGCTCGCGGTCGGCGCTCAGTCCCGCGCGCCGCGGCCGGTCCAGGCCCTGCTCGCGTTCCCAGGCCAGCACGTCGGCGAGTAGCTCGCGGCGCGGCCGGTGGCGCAGCCCGGCGGCTCGAGCGGCCGCGCCGCTACGCGCCGAGAATCCTTCCCAGCCCGGTTCGCACACCCACATGGGCAGCGACTCCGGGCCCATCCACTCGGCGACGCCCTGCTCGACCAGCCACGCCGGGTCGGCCTCGACCACCGGCCCGGTGTGGCCGCCCACCGCCCTGGCCTGCTCGAGCCAGTCGCCGAACGGCAGTACCGGGCCGACCGCGTCGTACGTCCCCGTGGTCCGAACCTCCGCGGCGTCCAGCAGCCAGGCGGCGAGATCGCGGGCGTCGATCACCTGGGTCGGCGCATCCAGCGGAGCCGGGACGAGCATCGGGCCGAGCGGATCACGGGCGGCCCGCGCCACCCAGTACCCGGACCGCCCGCTGTGATCACCGGGTCCGCCGATCAGGCCCGCCCGCGCGATCAGCAGCCGGTCGCCCACCGCCGACAGCGAGCTCTGCTCACACGCCACCTTGGCCTCGCCGTACTGCTCGATGTCCGCTTCCTCCAGCCCGGTCGCCGGCAGCAGCGAGGTGGTCTCGTCGGCATCGAAGACGGCGTTGGAGGCGTAGACGCTGCCGGACGAGACGTAGCTCCAGTGCGCCGCCCGCTCGCCCAGCGCGGCCAGGGCGCTGCGGACCAGCCCGGGCTGCCATGACACCTCGACCACCGCCTCCCAGTCCCGGTCGCGGACCCGGGCGTAGGCCGCGTCCTCGCGCCGGTCCGCGGCCACCAGGACCGAGCCGTCGGCCACCGGCCCGCTCTCGCCGCGGGCCAGGCAGGTCACCGCGTGACCGCGCCCGACCGCCTGCCGGGCCACCTCGCGACCCAGCCACGCCGTCCCGCCCAGCACCAAAACGTCCATGCGCCCTAGTCCAGCACGCCCGCCTTAATGCCCGGGGTGCGGTTCACCCGGGGCGTAGACGAGCTCAGCCGGAAGGGCCGATGTGCCACCAGCCACGGACTCGGCGCTGCAACAGGAACATGCGCCGCTTCCGTCACATTTGCGCGGTGGATTCGGGCTGCGTAGTCGATCCGGGGTTCCCCAGGCCATATGCCAAGTCCGAACGCGTCCGCCTCGGCCGTGGGCTGGTCATTGAGGTCACGATGCCGCTGACAGCGGTCGCTCCGTCCGCCCGGCGTCAAGATCCGGGAGTATATGGGCTTACGGGAGCGGTTTGTGTACTATAGACCACCAAACCCTCCCATAGGCCCCAATCCTCCCGGATAACCGGTCCCGGGGCGAGACGGCTGAGTCAGGCGGGGCTACCGGTACCATGGTGGTCGTATGGAGGCTCGTCTGGTGCCGTGGATCCGGATTCCGCGGCGTATCCGGTGCGCCGCCGTACCCCGGATCGACCGCAGGATCCGGATCACAATAACCGGAGAGTCCCTCCGCCTGGCCTGACGCCAGTGATGCGCTGTGATGACTGTGACGAGCGCGGGCAGGGCGAAGCTGTCACACGATCATCGTCGCCTCTATGGCCAGCCGACGGGCGGGCCGGATAGTGGCCCAGCTGATGCGTTTCCCTCTCCGGGCCGAGGGCACACGCACCCTATAAGCCGTACGACACTCCGGGAACGAAGCCAGGCATAATCTTCTGGGAGGGCCGCCGCGTGCCTGGATCAGCCGCCGCGTGCCTGGATCAAGAGTCAGGAACGCTTGAGGGGTCATTCAGCGAACTTCCAGGCCGGCTCCCTAGATTCAGTACAGGGATATTGATAACGGGGTGCGCTGACGCAGGAGCGGAAAGGGCTTGAGACCGTGTTGGACAAGGTGACCATCGCCTACCGGGGCGCGACGTACGAGGTAGGGCGCGGACGCGACTACTTCGGGATCTGGACCGTGGACGGTTCCCGGTCGCAGCCGCTGGAGTGGTGGCCGGAGACCCAGGAGGGCTGGTCCGCCGCGTGGACCCGCTTCGCGGTACTTGAAGCGCCTGACACGATCACCCAGGTGGGCCAGACTGTGACCCGGCCGGCCGAGCGCGCGGACACCGGCTTGACCCCGGCGGTCGCCGCT
This sequence comes from Actinomycetota bacterium, assembly GCA_003140115.1. The sequence goes on from PLIQ01000380.1 coordinate 14,357, forward strand.
GGCCGCGGTGGCGCCCTCGCGGCGGCGCTCCTGCTCGGCGTAGGCGTGGCGCTGGGGATCGCCGGGCTGTTCCCGGATTACCTGAGCGGGACGAGCGTGGCCGCGCAGGCGGACAACCTGGTCGCTCACGTGATCTACCTGGCCGCCTGGGCCGTGAGCGGCGTGCTCATCGTGCTCGGCGGCACCCGACTGCGGGTCGGCGCGCTGCTGGCCACCGGGCTCAGCATCGTGACGTTCGGCTTGTTCCTTGCGGACGCGGGCACGCCGATCGCCGGAGGCGCCCACCTGGCCGGGGCCGGTCTCGTGCTCAGCCTCCTGGGCTGGCTCGCCTGTGCGGCGGGATCCGCCGTGGCCTTCCTGATCCGCCCTGGCCGCACCGCCGGCGCGGTCCCCGCAACCAGCCCGGTCCCCGACGCCAGCCCAACCTTCGCGGCGGATCCGGTCCCCGCGGCGCGCCGGGCCGACGCGCGCGGGCGCCTGTTCACCCTGGGGTGGCCGCGGGGTGCAGCGCTGGGTCCGGCCGTGCTGCTGGTCCTGGCCGGACTCGGTACCGCCGCCGCCTTCGTTCCCTCCTGGGACAGCTTCATGCTCCGGACGGCGGCCGGGCAGTCACAGAACTACACCTTGGGCAACGCCTTCGCCAATCCGGGACCGGTGATCGCCGGCAACGTGGTCGTGATGGTCGCGCTGGTCGCGGTCGTCATCGCGGCCGCCCTGTGGCGCCCCGTCCGGTACGGCGCGGTCCTGCTCGCCGGGGCCATCATCCCGATGGTGGCACAGGCCATCTCGGCTCTGGTCCAGGTCGGCGAGCCGACCTCGCCCACCCAGTTCGGGTTCACGCCCGCGCAGGCCTCCCAAATCGGGCTGACGGTCAACGCCAGCCTCACCCCCGCGTTCTGGATCTACTCGGTGCTCGTCGTGGTCCTGGTCGTCTCCTGCGCATGGATGCTGTTCACCCCGCACGAGCCAGCCGTCCTGGTCAGCGCCGGGACCCGGTCCGGTGACGACACCGATACCCAGGTCCCGACGTGGCACGTCGCCCGGGCCGACGCTTACGACATGACGGGGGTCCACTCTCCGGAGGTCAGCGACCACGACTGGGATATCGACGATGACGCTAATAGCGACGAATTCGGTAGCCGCGAAGAATCCGACCACCACCATCCGGCCGACAACACGGTGACACCGGGGAGCGGGGCGGACGAGGGCGACTAGCCCGGCCGCCAGGACTAGCGGCCGGGGGAGCCGGCCACCAACAGCAGGTCGGGATTGATACGCTGCGCGTGTCATGCCGGCCAGGAGATCATCGGCGCTCGCGGCGACCGACCCGACGCCGACGCTCTCTCGTCGGCACGCGGCCGGCGCGCCCAGTGCGCGCGGCCTGCTGTTCACCCTCCTCGGCGAGTTTGTGCTGCCCGGAGGCGGGACGGCATGGACCTCGGCGGTGCTCGCCGCGTTCGCTCGCCTCGGCATCGAGGAGAAGACCACCCGTCAGGCCCTCATGCGCACCGCGGCCTCCGGCTGGCTGGACGCGGACAAGGTCGGCCGGCGCACGAGGTGGCGGCTGACCGCCAGCGCGCAGAAGATGCTGACCGAGGGTGCGGACCGCATCTACTCCTTCACCGGACCGGCGGAAGGCTGGGACGCCCGCTGGCTGCTGGTGTACGCGCGGATCCCGGAGCGCGACCGCCGCGCCCGGCACGTAGTACGGACCCGGCTCAGCTGGGCGGGTTTCGGCTCGCTGGGCGCGGGGGTGTGGATCAGCCCGCACCCGGACCGCGAAGCCGAAGCGATCGGCGTGCTGCGCGAGGCGGGCGTGGCGGCCGACGCCCACGTGTTCGTGGCCCGGCGATCGGGTTTGGCCGACGTGCAGGTCATGGTGGCCGCCGCCTGGGATCTCGGCGCGATCGAGGACCAGTACGAAGAGTTCATCGAGGAGTTCCGGGTCACCGCGCCGCCCGACGTCCTGGCCCGGCAGGTCGAGCTGGTGCACGCCTGGCGGCGGTTTCCCTCCATCGACCCGGGACTGCCGCGTGAGCTGCTGCCTGCTCGCTGGAGCGGCCTGACGGCGGCCCGGCTGTTCGCCGACCGGCATCAGCGCTGGTCGGGCGAGGCCAAGCAGGAGTGGAAACGGCTCAACGAGCTGGGCTGAGCGCGACGGGCCGGGCTTGTGCCGGGCTAGGTTTAAATGCTACAAAGAGATATCGGATTCAGAACTTCTTGTTGAATAACCGGTCGGCCCGACCCCGCGTCGAGCAGTCGGCGGGCGGGTAGTGATTAACCGGGCAGCGTGGCCCGGACCCGCCCGTCCGGGTCGGCCAGACCACAGGAAAGGCGGCCGCCCATGCCTGACGAGCGCCCTCCCCGGGTCGAATTCCAGGTCCATCCCTCGCGGTACCGGCACTGGCGGCTCGCCACCGAAGGCCCGATCGCGACGCTGACCATGGACGTGGACGAGCAGGGCGGGATCGTCCCGGGTTACGAGTTGAAGCTGAACTCCTACGACCTCGGGGTCGACATCGAGCTCTACGACGTGGTGCAGCGGTTGCGATTCGAGCATCCCGAGGTCCGCGCCGTGGTCTTGACCAGCGGCAAGGAGAAGGTGTTCTGCGCTGGGGCCAATATCCGCATGCTGGCCGCCGCCCCGCACGCGTGGAAGGTGAACTTCTGCAAGTTCACCAACGAGACCCGCAACGGGATCGAGGACGCGACGGCCAGCTCGGGCCAGACCTGGCTGGCCGCGGTGAACGGCACCGCCTCCGGCGGCGGATACGAACTCGCCCTGGCCTGCGACCACATCATGCTCATCGACGACCGGTCCTCGGCGGTAGCCCTGCCCGAACTGCCGCTGCTTGGCGTGCTGCCGGGTACTGGCGGGCTGACCCGGGTCACCGACAAGCGGCATGTCCGCCGCGACCTAGCCGACTACTTCGCCACCAAGTCCGAGGGCATCGGCGGGCGCAAGGCCGTGCAGTGGCGGCTCGTGGACGAGGCTGTCTCCCGGCCCGCCTGGCAGCAGACGGTCGCTGAGCGGGCGGTCGAGCTGGCCGGCCGCTCGACCCGGGCCGCAGGCAGCGAGCAGGGCATCGAGCTGACCCCGCTGTCCAAGACCCAGACCAGCCACGAGATCGCCTACCGTCACGTGACGGCCAAGCTGGACCGCGAGGCAGGCGTAGTCGAGATCACCGTCCAGGCCCCGGATGCGGCACCCCCGGCCGGAACGGCCGCCCTGCACGAACAGGGGGCCGGCTTCTGGACGCTGGCCCTGGCCCGGGAGCTCGACGACCTGATCCTGGACCTGCGCAGCAACGAGCTCGAGCTCGGCACCTGGGTCTTGCGTACCCGCGGCGATCCGGCCAAGGTTCTGGCCTACGACCGGCTGCTGCTCGATCACGCCGACGACTGGCTGGCCAACGAGATCATCCACTACCTCAAGCGGACCCTCAAGCGGCTGGACGTGACCAGCCGCAGCATCCTCGCGCTGATCGAGCCGGGCAGCTGTTTCGCCGGCTCCCTGCTGGAGTTGGCCCTGGCCGCGGACCGCTCCTACCAGCTGGCCGGCCTCTTCGAGGACCAAGACCCCGGAGCCGAGCCGGCTCTGGGGGAGACGACCCCCTCGCAGAGCGCCGCGCCGGCTTCGGTCACATTGGGCCCGATGAACCTCGGCCCGCTGCCGATGGGCAACGGCCTGAGCCGGCTGCAGACCCGTTACCTGGGCGACGACAAGGGCCTGGCCGACGTCGAGAAACGAGTCGGCGAGGCCCTGCAAGCGCAGGACGCCGAACAACTGGGCCTGGTCACCTTCGCCCCCGACGACATCGACTGGGACGAGGAGATCCGGATCACGATCGAGGAGCGGGCCAGCTTCAGCCCGGACGCGCTGACGGGCCTGGAGGCCAACTACCGTTTCGCCGGCCCGGAGACGATGGAGACCAAGATCTTCGGCCGCCTGACCGCCTGGCAGAACTGGATTTTCAACCGGCCCAACGCCTCCGGGCCGGACGGCGCGCTGCGCCGGTTCGGCACGGGACAGCGGGCCGTCTTCGACCGGAAGCGAGTTTGAACGTGACCTCCCCCGCGGATTACACCGAGAAGATCCCGAACAACGTCAGCCTGCACGAGGACCGGCGCCTGCAGCGGGCGCTGGAGTCCTGGCAGCCCGACTTCCTGGACTGGTGGCAGACGATGGGGCCGTCCCTGCCGACCCAGGACGTCTACCTGCGTACCGCGGTGAACGTCGGTCGCGAGGGATGGGCGCACTTCGGGCACGTCCCGATGAAGGACTACCGGTGGGGCATCTTCCTGGCCGAACAGGACCCGGAACGCCGGATCGGCTTCGGCGAGCACAAGGGCGAGCCGGCCTGGCAGAAGGTGCCGGGGGAGTACCGCGCGGACCTGCTGCGGCTGATCGTGATCCAAGGCGATACCGAGCCGGCCTCGGTCGAGCAGCAGCGCAACCTGGGCGCCACCGCCCCCAGCCTGTACGACCTACGCAACCTATTCCAGGTCAACGTGGAAGAGGGCCGGCACCTGTGGGCCATGGTGTACCTGCTGCACGCCTATTTCGGCCGGGAGGGCCGTGAGGAGGCGGCCGAGCTGCTGCACCGCAACTCCGGCAGCTCCGACGCGCCGCGGATCCTGGGCGCGTTCAACGAGGAGACCCCGGACTGGCTCAGCTTCTACATGTTCACCTACTTCACCGACCGGGACGGCAAGTACCAGCTCGGCACGCTGAAGGAGTCCGCGTTCGACCCGTTGTCCCGGACCTGTGAGTTCATGCTCAAGGAAGAGGCTCACCACATGATGGTCGGCACCACCGGCGTGGACCGGGTGGTAGAGCGGACCGCGCAGGTGATGGTCGAGAACGACACCGACGAGGTGGCCGCCCTCGGGGCCATCCCGCTGCCGGTGATCCAGCGGTACCTGAACTTCCACTACTCGGTCTCGCTGGACCTGTTCGGCGGGGAGACCTCGACCAACGTGGCCAACTACTACACCGCCGGGCTCAAGGGCCGCTGGTCCGAGGACCGGCGCCAGGACGACCACCAGCTGACCGACGACTCGATCATGGTGGACGCGCTGGTCGACCCGGGAGATGGCACGCGGAGCATCAGCGAGGTCGAGGTAGCCGCGCTGACCGGCCTCAACACCGACCTGCGGCGGCAGTACATCATCGACTGCCGCGGCGGGGTCAACCGGTGGAACAAGATCCTGGCCGACGCCGGGCTGCCGCAGCGGCTCAAGCTGCCGCACATCGCGTTCAACCGCCGGGTCGGCGCGTTCGCCGGCATCGAGGCCACCCCGGACGGGCAAATGCTGAGCACGACGGAATGGGAGCGCCGCCAGGGCGAGTGGCTGCCCACCGCGGTCGACAAGACCTACGTCCGTTCGCTGATGCGGCCCGTGTACGAGCGGGGCAGGATCGCGGCCTGGATCGCCCCGCCCCGCAACGGCATCAACGGCAAGCCGTTCGACTACGACTACGTGCACCTGTCCTGACCGCAAAAAGCCACGGTCCGTTCGGCGAAAATGTCTTTGATACCGAACGGGCCAGGGTGCTTCCGCCCGGTCATGACCCGGGCATCCGGACATAACGCAGCTGCTCCTGGTGTGTGCCGGCCAGCCACTCCGGGCTGCCCGCGGTCAGCCGCGGGTCACCGAGCGGCTGCCCGAACGCCAGGGCGTCCAGGTACGCGGCATCCGCCGTGAGTCGCCTGCGGAACTCGTCGGCGTCTCCGACGTGCCCGTGTCCCGGCACCACCTGGCGCACGCCGGGCACGGAGGCCAGCAGCTCCAGCCCCGTGCGGTAATCGCCCAGCGGGTCCGCGGCGTCCAGGTCGAGCAGCGGTATCTCCACATCCGAGCACATGTCCCCGGCCACGAGCACGCCGGTATCGGGCAGGAACACCGCGCCGTGGCCGGGCGCATGCCCGTCGTGCACGATCACGTGTGCTTCCGGCCCGTCCCACGGGATCGCGGGCGCGTCCAGCGGCGTGAGCCGTGCGAGCACCGAGAAGTCATGCCCGGGCGCGGCTCGTTGGGTCTCGCGGGTCAGCTCCACCCGCCGGGTCTCGGTCACGCCTACCGCGGCGGGCGTTGCGTACCTGGGCGCGGACCCCAGCTGCCGCGACCACAGGACGTGATCCCAGTGCGGATGGGTCGACCAGGCCGCCACCGGCCGTATGTCCCGCTCGCGCAGCTCCACGGCCAGCTGAGCCAGCTCGGCCAGGGTCACCGCCGGGTCGATTAGCAGGCAGCCGCTCGGGCCGACGACCACGGTCGTCGTCGTCTGGTCGTACGAACTGGTCGCGACGAGCACCCCGGGCGCGATCTCGGTCAGCCTTCTCACCCAACCGGTATACCAGCAGCGGGCCCTGCAGGTTTCACGGAAAGATGCGGACGAGTAACTTCGGGTGCGTCACGTGCGCCATCGGGCAGACATGGAACGTCGTACGGTGATGGCGTGTCCGCCATCGCTGTCCTCGTTGGCGTCTTCTGTGTGGCCGTAGGCTGGCACTGGAAGCTCATGCATCGGTCATGGCAGGATCTGCGCCAAGTCAAGGAACAGGCCAGGGGCAAGATCCCGGCCCTGAAAACGGCCCGATCGCATCACACGTCGGTGGGCCTCTTCTTCGTGGTGATCGTGGTGGTGCTTCTCATCGCGGTGTTGCACTAAGCGTCGAGCCGCACCGGGAGGGATTCCAGGCCGTGAATGAGCGAGCTCGGGCGCCAGCGCAGCGCCTCCGGCCGTATCGCCAGCGCCATCGAGGGAAACCGTTCCAGCAGCGCGCCGAACGCGATCTCGGCCTCCAGCCGGGCCAGCGGAGCGCCCAGGCAGTAGTGGATGCCGTGACCGAACGCCAGGTGCCCCGCGCTGTCCCGGCCGACGTCCAGCCCCTCGGGGTCGGCGTAGCGGGACGGGTCCCGGTTCGCCCCGCTGAGCGAGACCAGGACCACCTCGCCCGGGCCGATAGGCACGCCGCCGAGTTCCATCGGCTCGCCGGCGAACCGGTACGTCGCGTCGTTCACCGGGCTCACGTACCGCAGCAGTTCCTCGACCGCGCCGCTCAGCAGCGCGGGGTCGGCCCGCAGCCGGGCCAGCTCAGCGGGGTTGAGCAGCAGCGCGAGCACGCCGCTCCCGATCAGGTTGACCGTGGTCTCGTGCCCGGCTACCAGGAGCAGCCAGGCCATCGACAGCAGCTCGTTCTCGCTCAGCCGGTCTGTATCGTCCCGCGCCGAGATCAGCGCGGACAGCAGGTCGTCGGCCGGTTCGCGCCGCCTGGCGGCCAGGAGGTTCCGGAAGTAGGTGATCATCGCGGTGGCATGGGCCTGGAACACCTCGGGTGAGACCGTCTCGGAGACGATGCTCGCTGACCAGGACCGGAACTGGTCCCGGTCGGCCACCGGCACGCCGAGCAGCTCGCAGATCACCGTCACCGGCAGCGGGAACGCGAACGCGGCCAGCAGATCCACCTCAGGCCGGGTCGACATATCGTCGAGCAGCTCCTCGGCGATGGCGGTGATCCGCGGTCGGAGCTGCTCGACCCGGCGCGCGGTGAAAGCCTTGTTGACCAGCTTGCGCAGGCGCTCGTGATCCGGCGGGTCGCTGTTGAGCATGTGCAGGTCGAGGGCGGCGAACGGGGAGTCCGATTCGGGACGCCAGCCTTTGGGTAGCTTGAGCAGCCGCGGGTCGGTCAGCGCGGCGCGCGCCTGCGCGTACCCGGTGACCAGCCACGCGGGCGTGCCGCCCGGCATGATCACCTGCGCGACCGGATGCTGCGCCCGCAGCCGCGCGTGCACGGAGTAGGGATCGGAGAAGTATTCAGCACCGAGGTGCTCGATCATGGTGTTCGCCTGCGTCATGGCTTGCCCCTAGTCAGATCCGGCGAGATCCCCCAGGGCTCCACCTTAAGTAATAACTTATACGTTGTAAAGGAGTTGCCTGGGTGGTCGGCTCGGGGGTCGTCTCCCCGGGGACAGACAGCCAGCACAGCCGGGACGGCCACCAGTTCCATCGCCCGATCAGCACCACGGCCGACGGCACGAGCAGTGTCCGGACCAGGAAGGTGTCCATCAGCACGCCGAGTGCGAGGCCGACGCCGACGTCCACGATCGTCCTGACGTTCTGCTGCCCGGCGCTGCCCGAACCCACGATGGCCAGCACGCCGAACGTCCCGGCCAGCACCAGCCCGGCCGAGGTGACCGTGGTGCCGGTGACGTTGAGCGCCTGGCTGACCGCCTCGGGCAGCGGCAGCCGGTGCGCCTCCTCCCTGATCCGGGTCATGACCAGGATGTTGTAGTCCTCGCCGAGCGCCAGCAGGAACATGAACAGCAAGAACGGCAGGATGAAGGTCAGTCCCGGCTGGCCGGCGGCCTTGACGAACACCAGCACGGTCAGGCCCAGGGCCGAGAAGTACGACAGCACCACCGAGAGGATCAGGTACAGCGGCGCGACCAGGCTGCGCATCACCACCGCGAGCAGCACCGCGATGACCGCGATGGCGATCGGGATCACGGTGCGCAGGTCGCTGTCGGACAGCTGGGCGACGTCGTAGGTGAACGCGGCCTGCCCGGTAACACCGAACGCCGAGGCTGCGGCCAGCCGCGCCGCGCGAGCGGCGTCCCCGCGGACGGCCGGCACGGCCTGCTCGGCCGCCGTGGTGGCCGGGTTCCCGGCCGCCAGTGAGGTCGCGAACGAGATCGTGTACCCGTCCCCGCTCACGTACGACCCGCTGGCCTGGTAGGCCTGGTACGCCGCGAGCTGCGCCCGCGGGACACGCGAGCCCGACGAGGCGGTCAGCGCGCGCGGCGGCCCGTAGGTAGCGTGCAGCGCGGCGTACTGCGGCGCGGTCAGCGCCGTCCCGTTGGCGTCAAAGGGCCCGGATACCGCGGTGAACTGCGGATCCGCAGTCAGCTGGCGCTCGGCCGCCGCCACCGTGGCCGTGGCGGCCCACACCGGCTGGCGCAGGCGCAGCACGATGACGGTCGGGTTGGCCGCCGACTGCGGGAAGTGCTCGGTCAGCAGGGCGTTGCCCAGCGCGGAGTCGCTGCCGCCCGGGGCGGTCGCCGCCCCGCCGAACCCGGAGGCCAGGTAGCCGGCCGACGCCACCGCGAGCGCGCCGAAGACAACGNNGGCAGCAAGGTGAGCCCGGCGATGAGCATCAGCCCGATCGCGATGGCCAGCGGCGCGGCCAGCCCCGAGTAGAGGCTGAACGACGCGGTGGCCAAAGACAGCAGCGCGGCGATGAGGATGCCCGCGGAGAACGTGATCGTCTCGCCGACCCGCGCCACCGAGAACACGATCGCCTCGCGGCAGGCCCGCCCGGCCCGCATCTCCTCTCGCACCCGGAACATCAGGAATAGCGCGTAATCGGTGCCCGCGCCGAGGACCAGCACGATCAGTAGCAGTGAGGCGATCTGCGACACGCCCAGCCCGTGCACCGCGGCCTCGGCCGTGAGCCGTTCGGCGACCAGCACCACGACCAGGGCGGGCAGCACGGCGATCAGCGGCGCGAGCGCCGACCGGAACACGGCCATGAGCAGGGCAACCACGAAGATGATCGAGAACCACTGGACCTCGCCGCCGGTCTTGCTGGAGGTCGCGTTGGTGTCCACCCGGGTCGCCACCGGGCCCGCTGTGTGCGCCGCCAGCCCGGCCGGCAGCGCCGCAGCCCGGATGACGTCGCGCAGGCCGGCCACCAGGCTGGCCTGCTGGGAGGTAGCCAGGCCGCCGGACTGGGCCAGCGCGGCCAGCACGGTGAGTTGCTCGGCCTGGCCGTCGGCGGACTGCCCGGCGTCCCGCACCCCGGTCACCCGGGCCACGTGGGCCAGCGCGGCGGACAGCCGCGCGATGGCCGCCTGGTCGGCAGCGCTCAGTGTCCTACCGGTCTGGGCCGCGCCGGACCGGGCGGCCACCACGGTCACCGCCGTCAGCGAGGCCCCCTGTAGCGGCGAGGCCAGCTGGGCCGCCTGCTCGCTGGGTGCGCTGGCCGGCAAGAACGAGGTGTTGTCGCTCTGCGTGACGTTCGACAGCGAAGGCAGCAGCGTCATGGCCGCGACCGTGGCCGCCACCCAGGCCAGCACGATCGCCCAGCGGAAGCGGACCGACAGCCGCCCGACCACGGCGAAGGAGGTACTCACGGAAGCTATCGTCGCCGGCCAGCGGGCGAATCCGTGAGGACTAACCGCCATCGTGGCCGGCTGAAGGCGGAATAGGTTAGGCCGGCGGGCGCGTAAAGTTGCTTCGTGGCAGATCCGCACGGTTACCGGCCCGCGCCGGGCGCGATCCCCGAGTCTCCTGGGGTCTACCGGTTCCGTGACCAGCGCGGCCGGGTGATCTATGTCGGAAAGGCCAAATCCCTCCGTCAGCGCCTGAACTCCTACTTCGCCGACTTCGCTAGCCTGCACCCGCGCACCCAGGCCATGCTGACTACCGCGGCGGCGGTGGACTGGACCGTGGTCAGCACCGAGGTCGAGGCGTTCCAGCTCGAGTACTCCTGGATCAAGGAATTCGATCCCAGGTTCAACATCAGGTACCGGGACGACAAGAGCTATCCCTACCTCGCGGTCACCATGGGCGAGGAGTACCCCCGGGTCATGGTGATGCGCGGCGCCAAGCGGAAGGGCACCAAGTACTTCGGCCCGTACAGCCACGCCTGGGCCATCCGCGACACGGTGGACACGCTGCTCCGGGTGTTCCCGGTCCGGACCTGCTCGGCCGGGGTGTTCAAGCGATCGGGCCAGATCGGCCGCCCCTGCCTGCTGGGGTACATCGGCAAGTGCTCCGCGCCGTGTGTCAAGCGGATCAGCGTGGAGGAGCACCGCGCCTTGGCCGAGGACTTCTGCGACTTCATGGCCGGGCAGACCAGCCGGTTCGCGTCCCGCCTCGAGGCCGAGATGAAGGCGGCCGCCAGGGTCGAGGAGTACGAGCGCGCGGCCCGGCTCCGCGACGACCTGCGGGCCCTGGAGCGCGCGATCGAGAAGCAGGCGGTGGTGTTCGGCGACGGCACCGACGCCGACGTGATCGCGCTGGCCGAAGATGAGCTCGAGGCGGCGGTTCAGGTGTTCTACGTGCGCGGCGGCCGGGTCCGCGGCCAGCGCGGCTGGGTGCTGGACAAGATCGAAGAGGTAACTACGGCCACGTTGGTGGAGAACTTCCTCGGCCAGGTCTACGGCGATGGCCCGGGCGGCGCCGAGGCGATCAACGCCGGCCTGCCCCGCGAGATCCTGGTGCCCGAACTGCCGCCCGATCCGGCGACGATGACCCAGTGGCTGGCCGAACGCCGGGGCGGACCGGTCAGCCTGCGGGTCCCGCAGCGCGGCGACAAGAGGGCGCTGCTGGAGACCGTGGCCCGCAACGCGGCCGAGACCCTGGCCCTGCACAAGACGCGCCGGGCCAGTGACCTGACCACCCGGAGCAAGGCGTTGAACGAGATCCAGGAGGGGCTCGGCCTGGACGACGCGCCGCTGCGGATCGAATGCTACGACGTGTCCAATCTGCAGGGCACGCACGTGGTCGCGTCGATGGTCGTGTTCGAGGACGGCCTGGCGCGCAAGAGCGAGTACCGCCGGTTCGCGATCAAGGGCCTGGACGGCACCGACGACATCTCCGCGATCCACGAGGTGATCTTCCGGCGGTTCCGCCGGTACCTGGCCGAACGAGAGAAGACCGGCGAGCTGGATATTCTGGGCGACCCCGAGGCGGCCGAAGATCAAGATCCTTTGGCCGAACGGGCCGTGGCGGGGGCACAGCAGAAATTCGCCTACCCACCCAACCTGGTCGTAGTCGACGGCGGTCCCTTGCAGGCCGACGCGGCGGCGCGAGCCCTGGCCGAACTCGGCATCGACGACGTGGCGGTCTGCGGATTGGCCAAGCGCCTGGAGGAAGTCTGGCTGCCGGGTCAGGAGTACCCGGTCATCCTGCCGCGCAGCAGCGAGGGACTGTATCTGCTGCAGCGGGTCCGGGACGAGGCGCACCGGTTCGCTATCACCTACCATCGGCAGAAGCGGAGCAAGGCGGCCACCGCCAGCGCGCTCGACGACGTGCCCGGGCTCGGCCCGGCCCGGCGCGCCACGCTGCTCAAACACTTCGGCTCGGTGCGCAAGCTCCGCGCCGCGAGCGTGGCGGAGATCACGGCCGTACCAGGCATCGGCCCCAAGCTCGCGGCCACCATCGCGGCGGCCCTGGGTTCCAACTCTCTTCCTGAGGGGACACCATCCCACGGGGCAAAGGAGCTTCATGAGGACGGCTGACGATCAGACCGACGTCGTGATCATCACCGGGCTGTCCGGGGCGGGACGGTCCACCGCGGCCAAGGCGCTGGAGGATCTCGGCTGGTACGTGGTGGACAACCTGCCCCCGACCCTGCTGCCGACCATGGTCGACCTGGCCGCCAGGACCAACGGGGCGGTGTCGCGGATGGCCGCGGTCATCGACTTCCGCAGCCTGGCCTTCAGCACGGACCTCAAGTCGGCGGTCAGCGAGCTGGCCGCGCGCGGCATGGCCGCGCGCATCGTATTCCTGGAGGCGGCCGACGACACGCTGGTGCGCCGGTTCGACAGCGAGCGGCGGCCGCATCCGTTGCAGGGCACCGGCCGGGTACCCGACGGCATCCTGGCCGAACGGGAACTGCTGCGCGAGGTGCGCGGCGACGCCGACCTGGTCCTCGACACGTCCCGGCTCAATGTCCACCAGCTGCGCGCCAGGATCAGGGACTCCTTCGGCGCCGGGACCGCGGCCGGCCTGCGCCTGTCGCTGATCTCGTTCGGCTACAAGTACGGCCTGCCGGTCGATGCCGACATGGTGGCGGACTGCCGTTTCCTGCCCAACCCGCACTGGATCCCCGAGCTCGCCCCGATGACCGGGCAGGACGCGCCGGTCCGGGATTACGTGCTGGCCCAGCCCGGTGCCGAGGAGTTCCTGCGGAACTACACCGAGCTGCTGGGGGTGGTGCTGCCCGGCTATGAACGCGAGGGGAAGCGGTTCGTGACCTTCGCAGTGGGCTGCACCGGCGGCAAGCACCGCAGCGTCGCGATCGCTGACGAGCTGGCCGCGCGTCTCGCGGCGGTCACCGATCCGGCGTCCGCCGCGGGCATGCACGTCCAGGTCGCGCACCGGGATCTGGGGCGGGAGTGACCTTGACCGGTGTACGGGCCGTGGCCCTGGGCGGCGGGCACGGGCTAGCCGCGTCGCTCGGGGCGCTGCGCCGGGTGACCGACGACCTCACCGCGATCGTGACGGTGGCCGACGACGGCGGCTCAAGCGGCAGGCTGCGCCGCGACTACGGCGTGCTGCCGCCCGGTGACCTACGGATGGCCCTAGCCGCGCTGTGCCGGGACGACGAGTGGGGCAACACCTGGAGCAAGGTCGTCCAGCACCGGTTCACCAGCTCCGCCGAGGACTCCGCGGGGCTGGCCGGCCACGCCGTCGGCAACCTGCTCATCGTCGCGCTCTGGGACCTGCTCGGTGACACGGTCGCCGGGCTGGACTGGGTCGGCCGGCTGCTCGGCACGGGCGGCCGGGTCCTGCCGATGGCCGCGGTGCCGCTCGACATCGTGGCCGAGGTGGTCGGGGCGGACCCGGTCCGGCCCGACGAGGTCACCGTGGTCCGGGGCCAGGAGGCGTGCGCCACCACCCCGGGCCAGGTCCGGTCGATCACGCTGCTGCCGTCCGATCCGCCCGCCGTGCCCGAGGCGGTGCGGGCGGTGCTCGACGCCGACTGGGTGATACTCGGCCCGGGGTCGTGGTTCACCAGCGTGCTGCCGCACTTGCTCGTCCCGGAGCTCGCGGCCGCGCTGCACGTCACGACCGCGCGGCGGCTGGTGGTGCTCAACCTCGTGCCGCAGCCGGGGGAGACGGAGGGCTTTTCCCCGCATAAGCACCTGGAAGTCCTGGCCGGGCACGCGCCCGCCCTTACCGTGGACGTAGTCCTGGCGGACGCCAAGGCCGCGGGGACGGGTAACGTGGCCGATCTGGAGCGGGCGGCGAACATGCTCGGAGCCGAGCTGATGATGGCCGACGTGGCCGCGGCCGACGGCACGCCTCGCCACGAGCCCAAGCTCCTCGCGGGGGCGTACGCGCATATCTTCCGGGAAGCCAGTTCGACGGCCCGGCTAACTTGGGGGGAGTGACGCCGATGGCGATGACCGGTGTGGTGAAGGACGAGCTCAGCCGGGTCACGGTGATCAAGCCGTGCTGCCGTAAGGCGGAGGTCTCCACCCTGCTCAGATTCGCCGGCGGACTGCACCTGTCCGAGGGCCGGGTGGTGATCGAGGCGGAACTGGACACCGGCGCGGCGGCCCGGCGGCTGCGGGCCAGCATCACCGAGGTGTTCGGGCACCCGGCCGACTTCCTGGTCCTCGCGCCGAGCGGGCTGCGCAAGGGCAACCGGTACCTGGTCCGGGTCGACAAGGGTCAGGCCGGCGAGACGCTGGCCCGCCAGGCCGGGCTGATCGACAACCACGGTCGTCCGGTGCGCGGCCTGCCCCGGCAAGTGGTGTCCGGCGCCATCTGCGACTGCGAGGCGGCCTGGCGCGGCGCGTTCCTGGCTCACGGGTCGCTCACCGAGCCCGGCCGGTCGATGGCGCTCGAGATCACCTGCCCTGGCTCCGAGGCGGCACTCGCCCTGGTCGGCGCGGCCCGGCGGATGAAGATTCACGCCAAGGCCCGCGACGTGCGCGGCGTGGACCGCGTGGTGATCAGGGACGGCGAGGCGATCGCCGCCATGCTGACCCGGCTCGGCGCGCACCAGGCCGTGCTGGCCTGGGAGGAGCGCCGGATGCGCCGTGAGGTCCGGGCCACGGCGAACCGGCTGGCCAACTTCGACGACGCCAACCTGCGCCGCAGCGCCCGGGCCGCGGTGGCAGCCGGCGCACGCGTGGAGCGCGCCCTGGAAATCCTGGGCCAGGACGCCCCGCAGCACCTGACCATGGCGGGCGAGCTGCGGATGGCCCACCGCCAGGCCAGCCTGGAGGAACTGGGCCAGCTGGCCGACCCGCCGCTGACCAAGGACGCCATCGCGGGCCGCATCCGCCGTCTGCTGGCCATGGCCGACCGCCGGGCCGGCGAGCAGGGCATCCCGAGCACCGAGGCCTTCCTGACCGTCGACATGCTGCCCTAGCCGGCCGTATTTCCAACCACCTCACCGGTACAATGTCCCATTGTGCCGGTTATAACCGGATCTATGTTCCATCGTGCCGGATGGTGCTGGCCCGGCGGAGCGCGACGGCGGGCCGTGGGCGGGATTCCGGGCGGTCAGCCCGAGATGGGGCGGATCGCGGTTGGGAACCCGGTCCAGCGCAGCTGCGGCGGAAGGTGGGCCGCGTCGTTGAAGCTGATCAGGCCCGCGGGCGAGCCGGGCGAGTAGGTGAGGATGGTTAGGGCGCAGTTCATCTGGTTCAGCCCTATCCAGCGCCACGGCGGTGCGTTCAACGTCTGGCTGACCAGCCAGCCGATGAGGAAGTTGTGGGTCACGACAAGTTCGTACTCCGTACCCTGCTCGCCGCCTGGGCGCGCGAACCGCTCGAGCGCGGCAGCCGCCAGTTTCGGGCCGTCCGCGCGCTCGGCCGCCGAGAACCCGGCCACGAAGGCGGTGAAGTGGGGCGGCACGGCGTCCGGGTCGGGCACCGACGGCAGGTAGTCCCCGGCCAGCTCACACTCCGAGACCGGGACGCCGGGCAGGCTGGCCGCGATCAGGCGCGAAGTCTGCGCGGCCCGGGGCAGCGGCCCGTGGTAGATGGCGGAGAACGGCACGTCCCTCAGTCGCTGCCCGGTCAGCCGGGCCTGCTGTTGCCCGGCCGCGCTGAGCGGGCCGTCGTGCGGGTCGGCTAGGCCGTGCCTGACCAGGTAGAGGAAACGAGTCACTGGCCGTCTCCGCGTCTATCGGGATCGCGCCGGATATCCTCCGGCATCGACGAGTATGCCTGGTCGGCGTGATCCGGCGCCAAGTAGGCGATCGTGGCCGCCGCCAAGGCCAGGAACGAGAGTGTGGTCAGGCCGACTCGCAAGCCGAACTCGTCGGCCAGGAAGCCGATGGCGGGCGGACCGAGCAGGAACCCGCTGTAGCCGAGCATCGAGGTCATGGCCACCCCGTCCGATCCGGCCAGCAGCCCGGCCCGGGCGATGGCGGCCGGGAACAGGTTGGCCAGCCCGAGCCCGGTGACCGCGAACCCGGCCAGCGCCAGCCCTACGTCCGGGGCCAGCGAGGCTACGAGCATGCCGGCGCACGCCGTCAGGCCGCCCAGCACCAGGACCCGGGTGCGGCCCAGGCGCTCCAGGAGGAACGTGCCGGAGAGGCGGCCGGTCGCCTCGGCGAGCGCGAAGGCCGCGTAGCCCGCTGCGGCCAGCCCGGGGCCGGCCCCGAGGTCCTGCCGCAGGTGCAGCGCGCCCCAGTCGCCGATGGCGCCCTCGTCGTAGGCGGCGCACAGCGCGATCAGGCCGAACAGCCCCACTACCCGGCCCGTCGTCAGCGCGCGGCCCCAGGCCGGTGCCGACTGGCTTTCCGGCGTTGCCCAGGCCGGGTCGGCGGGCAGCCAGCGGGCGGAGGCCAGCAGTGTACGACCGGCCAGGCCGCTGACCAGCAGTCCGACCAAGGCGACCAGCGACAGGTGCCGGAGCGGGGACAGGTGCGGCGCGAGCAGCCCGCCCAGGCCCGCCCCGGCCAGGCCACCGAAGCTCCACGCGGCGTGGAAGCCCGGCATGACCGGCCGGCGCAGCGCCGCGACCAGCTCCACGGCGATGCTGTTCATGGCCACGTTGAGGCAGCCGTAGGTGGCCCCGAAGACCAGCAGCGCGAGGCCGAGCGTGGTCGCCGACCGGGCTAGCGCGGGCAGCACCAGGGTCACCGACAGCAAAGCGCAGGAGATCACCCCGACCCGCTGGCTGCCCAGCCGGCGGCACAGCGCCCCGGCGATCACCATGGTGGCCACCGCGCCGGCCGACAGGCCCAGCAGCGCGAGCCCCAGGACCGCGGACGAGGCGCCGGTCTGCTCCTTGACCGCGGGCACCCGGACCGCCCAGCTGGCGAAGATGAACCCATGCGTCGCGAACACCGCGCACAAGGCCGCCCGGGTCGCGGTCAGCCGAGCCGGGACATGCCGGGCCGCGTCGTCAGGCCGGGCCGCGTCGTCAGGCCGGGCCCGGTCGTGGGGTCTGCGGTGCGCCGCGGACCCGAGCTGCTGGACTTTGTTTACCAGCGACACAACACAAGACTAAGCACATGACGCGGACCTGGCCCGGCCGCCGGACCCGGCCATCCTCGACGCCTAGCAGGCGCAGTCCGGACGCTGATCCGCCAGGCGCGCGGCCAGGTAGGCGCGCTCGGCCGCGTTCCCGGTCAGGGCTAGCGCTTCGGAATAAGCCTGGGCCGCTTCGCCGGGCCGGCCCAGGCGCCGCAGCAGGTCGGCGCGGATCGCGTGATGCAGGTAGTACCGGTCTAGGTCGAGTCCGTCGACCAGGGTGAGCGCCGCCGCCGGGCCCTGCACCTCGGCCACCGCGACGGCCCGGTTGAGAGCCACCACCGGGCCGGGCGCGACCACCAGGAGCTGGTCGTACAGCTGCAGGATCTGTCCCCAGTCGGTGACCGCAGCGGCCGGCGCGTCGCTGTGCACGGCGTGGATCGCCGCCTGGATCTGGTACGCACCGGGCCGGCCGCGCCGCAGGCAGCACCGGACGAGGTCCTGTCCCTCGGCGATGAGCTCCCGGTCCCAGCGGGCCCGGTCCTGGTCGGCGAGCAGGACCAGGGAACCATCCGGGCCGGTCCGCGCCGCCCGGCGGGACTCGGTGAGCACCATCAGCGCCACCAGGCCCAGCGCCTCGGGCTCGTCCGGCATGAGCTCGACGAGCAGCCGCCCGAGCCTGATCGCCTCGGCGCACAGGTCGCCGCGGACCAGCCGGTCTCCCGAACTCGCCGTGTATCCCTCGTTGAAGATCAGGTAGACCACGGCGAGCACCGCCGCCAGCCGTCCGGGCAGGTCGGCCTCGGCGGGCACGCGGTAGGGGATCCCCGCGTCGCGGATCTTGCCCTTGCCCCGGACCAGGCGCTGGGCCATAGTCGGCTCGGGCACCAGAAACGCGTGCGCGATCTCGGCCGTGGAGAGCCCGCCCAGCAGCCGGAGCGTCAGCGCCACCTGGGCGGCGGTGCCCAGCGCCGGGTGGCAGCAGGTGAACATGAGCCGCAGCCGGTCATCGCGCACGGGTCCCTCCTCGTTCGTCGGCTCGTGGCCGAGGTGCAGCAGCGCCGCCTGGGCGTGCTTGTCCGCGCGGGCCGCCTCCCGCCGCAACCGGTCGATGGCTCGGTTGCGCGCGGTGGTGATGATCCACCCGGCCGGGCTCGGCGGCAGTCCGGCCTCGGGCCACCGACGCGCCGCCTCGGCGAACGCGTCCTGGACCGCGTCCTCGGCGGTGTCGATGTCGCCGAAGACGCGAGTCAGGACGGCCACGGCCCGGCCGTATTCCGCACGGAAGACACCTTCGATGTCGGCGAGCGCGGGACCGGGCACCCTCAGCCCGTGCCTACGTCCGGGGCCTCATCATGGAACGGCCGCACCTCGATCGGGACCGCGCACGCGCGGGTCGCCTTGCGGCCCCATTCCAGCGCGGAATCCAGATCGGGGGCCTTGATCACCCAGAAGCCGCCCACGTGCTCCTTGCCTTCGACGAAGGGCCCGTCGGTGATGAGGACGTCGCCGCCGTCCGCCCGGACCACGGTCGCCGTGCTGGACGGGTACAGCCCGCCGGCGAAGACCCACGCGCCGGCCTGCTGAAGCTCGGTGTTCAGCGCGTTGACGTCCGCCACGGTCTTCTCCATGACCTCTGGCTCGGGAATGCCGCCCTCGGGGTGGTACACGCTGAGCAGGTACTGCTTCATCTTGTCCCTCCTAGACGTTGACGCTCGCATGTGCCAGCGTCTCACCTCCTATACGAACGCCACGCTCCCGAATCGACATCACCCCCCGCAGATCCCTGGCCCATCCGGAAAGGTACCGGGTGCCCGTTCCCTAGCCCGTCCGGAAAGGATCCGGGCACATCTCGCCCGTTCAGGAAAGAACCTTGTCTTTTTGATAAGGTCTAGACCTCAGGAGTCTGTGCATGCCTGCCCGGTACAGGGGCCCCGACAGGCTCGCCTTCCGGGGTCATCCCGGGGGCGGCGTCCGATAGTCTTCGACCGCTGGCGATCGCGGGGATCGACGAGGAGATTTAGTACTGTGACCATTCGCGTGGGAATCAACGGATTCGGCCGCATCGGCCGTAACTTCTGGCGGGCCGTCAACGTCGCGGACGGCGACCGTGGCTTCGAGATCGTCGCGGCGAACGATCTCGGCGACATCGCCACCATGGCGCACCTGCTCAAGTACGACACCGTGCTCGGCACCTTGCCGCACGACGTGTCGGTATCCGGCGACACGATCCTGGTCGGCGCCAAGTCGATCAAGATCCTCGCCGAGCGCGATCCGGCCAAGCTGCCCTGGCGCGAGCTCGGGGTGGACATCGTGATCGAGTCCACCGGCCGGTTCACCACCGGGCCGACGGCGGGCGCACACCTTGAGGCGGGCGCGAAGAAGGTCATCATCTCCGCGCCGGCCAAGGAAGAAGACATCACGATCGTGATGGGGGTCAACGACGACGCGTACGACCCCGCCACGCACGACATCTTGTCCAACGCGTCGTGCACCACGAACTGCGTCGCGCCCCTGGCCAAGGTGCTGCTGGACAACTTCGGCTTCGTCAGGGGCCTGATGACCACCATCCACGCCTACACCAACGACCAGGTCATCCTGGACTTCCCGCACAAGGACCTGCGCCGGGCCCGGGCCGCGGCGCAGAACATCATCCCGACCACGACCGGGGCGGCCAAGGCGACCGCGCTGGTGCTGCCCGAGCTGAAGGGCAAGCTGGACGGGCTGGCCATGCGGGTCCCGGTGCCGGACGGCTCGGTGACGGACCTGGTGGTCGAGCTGGGCCGCGAGGTGACCAAGGACGAGGTGAACGCCGCATACAAGGCCGCCGCCGAGGGGCCGCTCAAGGGTTACCTGTACTACACCGAGGACCAGATCGTGTCCTCCGACATCGTCGGCTCGCCCGCGTCGTGCACCTTCGACGCCTCGCTCACCATGGCGTCCGGCAACCAGGTCAAGGTCATCGGCTGGTACGACAACGAGTGGGGCTACGCGAGCCGGATCGTCGACCTGACCGCGCTCGTCGCCTCCCGGCTGCGTTAATGCGATCCGTCGACGACCTTGAGGTACTCGGCCGCCGGGTACTGCTGCGGTCGGACCTGAACGTCCCCCTGGACCTGACCGGCACCGGGGAGATCACCGACGACGGCCGGATCAGGGCCAGCCTGCCGGTGATCAGCAAGCTGTCCGACCGGGGCGCGCGGGTCATCATCCTCGCGCATCTCGGGCGGCCCAAGGGCGACTCGTTCGCCGAGCGGGCGGCCGGCGGCCCGTCGCTGCGCCCGGTCGCCGAGCGGCTCGGCGACCTGCTGGGACGGCCGGTGGCGTTCGCCACCGACGTGGTCGGCGAGTCGGCGTCCAAGACCGTGTTCAGCCTGGGCGACGAGGACGTCGCGGTGCTCGAGAACGTACGCTTCGAGCCGGCCGAAACCAGCAAGGACGACGCCGAGCGGGGCGCGTTCGCCCAGCAGCTGGCCCGCTTCGGTGAGCTGTACGTGGACGACGCGTTCGGTGCCGTGCACCGCAAGCACGCCTCCGTCTACGACCTGCCCGCGCTGCTGCCGCACGCCGCTGGTGACCTGGTCCGGAATGAGCTGTCGGTGCTGCGCCAGCTCACCAGCGACCCGGCGCGCCCGTTCGTGGTAGTGCTCGGCGGCAAGAAGCCGTCGGACAAGCTCGCCGTGATCGAGAAACTGCTGGACCTGGCCGACCGCATCTTGATCGGCGGAGGCATGGGGTACACGTTCCTCGCCGCGCAGGGCTACGAGGTGGGCAACTCGGTGCTCGAGGCCGACCAGATCCCCGCGGTCAAGGCGGTGATGGAGGAAGCGAAGCGGCGTGGCGTGGAACTCGTGCTGCCCGTCGACCTGGTCGCCGCGACGCACTTCGCCCCCGACGCCGAGCATTCCGTGGTGCCGGTGACCGCCTTCCCGGCCGACCGGGAAGGCGTGGACGCAGGCCCGCAGACCCGGGCCCTGTTCGCGGAGAAGCTGGCCGACGCCAAGACGGTGTTCTGGAACGGACCGGTCGGCGTGTTTGAGTTTCCCGCCTTCGCCGCGGGCACCCGCGCGGTGGCAGAGGCGGTCGCCCGGGTCGACGGGCTGACCGTGGTGGGCGGCGGCGACTCGGCCGCGGCGGTCCGCGTGCTCGGTCTCGACGAGGGCGCGTTCGGACACATCTCCACCGGCGGCGGCGCGAGCCTGGAGTACCTCGAGGGCAAGACCCTGCCCGGGCTGACGGCACTGGAGGACGGTTCATGACACCACAGCCCCGCGCGGCCGGGACCCGGCTGCCACTGATGGCGGGCAACTGGAAGATGCACGAGAACCATCTCGAGGCGATCGCGCTGGTCCAGAAGCTGGCGTTCACCCTGACCGGACGGGACTACGACGCCGTCGAGGTGGCGGTCCTGCCGCCGTTCACCGCGCTGCGCAGCGTGCAGACGCTGATCGACGGGGACAAGCTGCGCATCTCCTACGGTGCGCAGGACCTGTCCCCGTACGACTCAGGCGCCTACACCGGCGACGTGTCCGGACCCATGCTGGCCAAGCTGGGCTGCGGCTACGTGCTGGCCGGGCACTCCGAACGCCGCCAGCACCACCACGAGACCGACGAGGTGGTCAACACCAAGGTGCAGGCCGCGCTGCGGTCGGGGCTGACGCCCATTCTGTGCCTGGGGGAGTCCCTCGACCTCCGCCAGTCGGGCCGGCACGTGCAGCACTGCACGGGTCAACTCGACCGGTCGCTGAAGGAGATCCCGTCCGACGCGGTGGCGGCGATGGTGATCGCCTACGAGCCGGTCTGGGCCATTGGCACGGGTATGGTGGCCACGCCAGCGGACGCGCAGGAGATGACCTCGGCAATTAGGTCGCGGATTTCGGAGCTTCATGACGCCGAGACGGCCACGAGTGTGCGTATCCTGTATGGCGGGTCCGTCAAGCCCGACAACGTCGCGCCGATCATGGCGCAGCCGGACGTCGACGGCGCCTTGGTCGGAGGCGCTAGCCTCGATGCCGGCCAGTTCGCTCAGATCTGCCGGTATCGTGAGCTGGCGGCTTAGGTCTTCCCGGCAGGAGAGGGATAACAGAGATGATCATCGGGCTTTCCGTTATCCTGATCATTACGAGTCTGGTGATGGTCCTCCTCGTCCTGCTGCACAAGGGCAAGGGTGGCGGCCTGTCTGACCTGTTCGGCGGGGGGGTGTCCTCGACCCTTGGCTCCTCCTCCGTCGTCGAGCGGAACCTGGACCGGATCACCGTATTCTTCGGTGTCCTCTGGTTCGTGGACATCATCGTTCTCGGCTGGCTGGTCAATCACTAACGCGTACGTCTTCCCGCACCGAAGTTCTGCGTTTTACAGCTCTATGGCCTTCAAGGGGTGATCTGTGAGTAGTGGCAACGCCATTCGCGGCAGCAGGGTCGGCGCGGGACCCATGGGCGAGGCCGAGCGCGGCGAGTCCGCGCCGCGTGTCTGGGTGTCGTTCTGGTGCGCTAACAAGCACGAGACCCGGCCGAGTTTCGCCACCGACGCCGCCATACCCGAGACCTGGGAGTGCCCGCGGTGCGGCAACCCGGCCGGCCAGAACGAGCAGGAGCCCCCGGCTCCGCCGCGCGTCGAGCCCTACAAGACGCACCTCGCGTACGTGAAGGAGCGCCGCAGCGACTCCGACGGCGAGGCGATCCTCGCCGAGGCTCTGGCGCGCCTGCGCCGCGCCGCCTCTGCCTGAACCCTGACTGGAACGTCGTGGGCCGCTGCCCCGCAGGACGCGGGTAGCGGCCCACAATAATGAGGCACGTGGACGCCGAAAGCTTCGATCCGGCCGCCGGACCCGGCGGGCACGACCTGTCCGCAGGCGGGGACGTCATGGACCGGGTGACGCAGTGTGCCCGGACGGCACTGTGCCGCTACGATTGCCACCCCGACGCGTCGGTCGAACTGCTCAACGTCTCGGAGAACGCCACCTTCCTGGTGTCTGACCCCGGCTCCGGTCCCTCGGTTCTGCGCGTGCACCGCCTCGGCTACCACACCGAGCCGGAGATCGCGTCCGAGCTGGCCTGGATGGACGCACTGCGAGCGGAAGCCGGCGTGCGCACACCGCGCGTGCTGCCCGCCGCCGACGGGCAGCGGGTGGTGACGGTGGCCCAGGACGAGACAGCGGCCCGGCACTGCGTGCGCTTCGAGTTCCTGCCCGGTACCGAGCCCGGGGGAGAGCCTGGGGGCCAGCTGACCGGCCGTCACTTCGAGGAGCTGGGCGAGATCACCGCGCGGATGCACCGGCACGCCCGCGTCTGGGCCCGGCCGGCCGGGTTCGCCCGGTTCCACTGGGATTACGCAGCGGCGTTCGGCGACCAGGCCCGGTGGGGACGGTGGCAGGAGGGCCTCGGCGTCGGCCCTGCCGAACGCCACGTGCTCGGCCGCCTCGACCAGGCCCTGCACGCGCGCCTGAAGGCGTTCGGCCAGAGCCCGGAGCGCTACGGCCTGGTGCACGCCGATACCCGGCTGGCCAACCTGCTGGTGCACCAGGGATCGGTCAGCGTCATCGACTTCGACGACTGCGGATTCAGCTGGTATCTGTACGACCTGGGGACCACGGTGAGCTTCTTCGAGCACTCGCCCGAGGTGCCGGGGCTGATAGACAGCTGGCTGACCGGGTACCGCCGGGTTGGCCGGCTGCCCGCCGAGGACGAGGCCGAGATCTGGACGTTCATTATGTTCCGGCGGCTGCTCCTGCTCGCGTGGATCGGAACGCACCAACGCGCCGACATCGCCGCCGAGCTCGGTGCCGGGTACGCGCAGGGCAGCTGCGACCTGGCGGAGTCATACCTGAGCACACACCGGACAGGGAGCTGACATGTTCACATCGATCGCCGGCCGCGCCGTGGTGGTGACCGGCGGCACCCGTGGCATCGGCAAGGGCATCGCCAGCGTGTTCGCTCGCAACGGCGCCCGGGTTCTCATCACTGGCCGTGATTCGGACGTCGCCCGGGCCGCCGCCGAGGAGCTTGACGCCCTCGCGGAGCGCCCCGGGGAGGTCTCGTTCGTTCAGGCCGACGTGTCCAGCCGGGAGGACTGCCGGCGGATGGCGGCCATGTCCCAGGAGCGGCTGGGCGGCATCGACGTGTTGTGCGCCAACGCCGGCGTCTTCCCGCCCAGTCGCCTGGCGGACATGACCGAGGAGGTGCTCGACCAGGTGCTCGGCACCAACCTGAAGGGCACCGTGTTCTCCGTCCAGGCCTGCCTGCCCGCACTGGCCCGGTCCGGCCGGGGCCGGGTCATCCTCACCTCGTCCATCACCGGACCGATCACCGGCTTTCCGGGCTTGGCGCACTACGGCGCGAGCAAGGCCGCCCAGCTGGGCTTCATGCGGACCGCCGCGATCGAACTGGCGCCCCGCCGCATTACCGTCAACGCGGTACTCCCGGGCAACATCCTCACCGAAGACCTGGCCTCGCTCGGTGAGCAACACACGGCCAAGATGGCGCTGTCGATACCCCTGCGCCGCTTGGGCAGCGTCGATGAAATCGGCTACGCCGCGCTCTTCCTCGCCACCGAGGAAGCGGGCTTCATCACCGGCCAGACGATCGTCATCGACGGCGGCCAAGTACTCCCCGAGACCCTAGAAGCCATCGCCGCAGCCGAAGCCGCCGGGGTCTTATCGATCGGGCGGCCACTGGTTCGCGACCAGGGTGAGGACGTCGTAGGTGGCCACGGACTTGCCGTTCTGGTTGGTCACATCCGCGTCCCAGCGCACCTCGCCGTGCCCCGCGTCTTCCCGCGGCGTGATCTGCTTGGCGGTGAGCGTCACGGTGAGCTCGTCACCCGGATACACCGGGGTCAGGAAGCGCAGGTTCTCCAGGCCGTAGTTGGCCAGCACGGGTCCCGGGTCGGGCTGCACGAACAGGCCGGCCGCGAAGGAGAGGATGAGGTACCCGTGAGCCACCCGGCCGTCGAAGAACGGGTTGGCCCGGGCCGCCTCCTCGTCCATGTGCGCGTAGAAGGTGTCGCCGGTGAACTCGGCGAAATGCTCGATGTCGGCCAGCGTCACCTGGCGCGGGCCAGCCACCACGGTGTCGCCGATCCGCAGCTCGGCGAGGGACTTGCGGAATGGATGGCCGCCGTCCGGGCGCCGCTCCGTCCCGGCCACCCAGCGGCCGGTCACCGCGGACAGCACCCGCGGGCTGGCCTGCACCGCCGTACGCTGCATGTGGTGCAGCACGCCGCGGATGCCGCCCAGCTCCTCGCCGCCGCCGGCCCGGCCCGGCCCGCCGTGGACCAGTATGGGCAGCGGTGACCCGTGCCCGGTTGACTCGGCCGCGTCATCACGGTCCAGCACGAGCAGCCTGCCGTGCCACGGCGCCAGGCCGAGCACCACATCCCGGGCGAAGCCCGGATCGGCGGTGACGATCGACCCGGCCAGGCTGCCCCGGCCGCGGGCCGCGAGCTCGATCACCTGATCGGTGTCCCGGTAGCCGATGATGGTGCTGACCGGCCCGAACGCCTCGACCTGATGCGGCTCGGGGCGGCCGGGGTCATCGGCCTGCAGGAGCAGCGGGGCCATGAACGCGCCGCGCTCGGCGCTGGCCCCCACCACGTCCACGTGGTCCTGATCGCCGGACACGATGCGTCCCGCCGACAGCAGGGCCTTGACCGACCGGCGCACCTCCTCGCGCTGCTCCAGGCCGGCCAGCGGACCCATCCGCACGCTCTCGTCCGCCGGGTCGCCCACCACCACCTGGGCCAGCCGGTCGCGGACCGCCTCGGCCACCTGGCCGGCCAGCGCGGCCGGGACGAGGGCCCGCCGGATCGCGGTGCACTTCTGGCCCGCCTTGACCGTCATCTCGCTGACCAGCTGCCGGACGTACAGGTCGAATTCGGGCGTGCCCGACCCGGCCTCGGGTCCGAGGACCGAGCAGTTCAGCGAGTCGGCCTCGGCGTTGAACCGTACCGACCGCCCGACGATGGCCGGGTGGGCCCGCAGCTGCTGCGCGGTGGCGGCCGACCCGGTGAACGCCACCAGATCCTGTTCGCCGAGATGGTCGAACAGGTCGCCGACGCTACCGCAGACCAGCTGGATCGAGCCCTCCGGTAGCAGCCTGGACGCCACGATCAGTTCGACCAGCCGGGCCGTTAGGTATGCCGTCTGGGTGGCCGGCTTGATCAGGCTGGGCATTCCGGCGATGAACGATGGCGCGAGCTTCTCCAGCGGGCCCCAGACCGGGAAGTTGAA
>PLIQ01000262.1 GCA_003140115.1 Actinomycetota bacterium
GCGGACTACGGCCTGCTGCTGGCCCGGACCGACCGGGAGGTGGCCAAGCAGGCCGGGCTGACCATGTTCCTGATCCCGATGGACGCGCCCGGCGTGGAGGTCCGGCCGATCCGGCAGATGAGCGGGGCCTCGTCGTTCAACGAGGTCTTCCTGTCCGGGGTGCGGGTCGGCGACGACATGCGGGTCGGGGCGGTCGGCGAGGGCTGGAAGGTGGCCAACGCCACGCTCGGCTTCGAGCGCACCGCGAGCGGCCAGGGCACCCGGCGTAAGGGCGGCTCCTTCGAGGACCTGCTCCGGCTGGCGACCAGGCTGGGCAAGTCGGGCGACCCGGTGGTCCGGCAGCAGCTGGCCGACGTCTACGTGCGAACCCAGCTCCGCTCGGCCACCACCGAGCGTGTCGCCCGGGCGGCCGCGGCCGGCGCTTCGCCGGGCCCCGCGGCGTCGATCGGCAAGCTCGTCGCGTCGGCGAACCTGATCCGGATCGCCGAGGTGGCCAGCGGGCTGCTGGGCGCGCGGATCGCCGCGGACACCGGGGAGCCGGACGCGTTCGCGTGGACCGAGCACGTCCTCGGCGCCCCGGGTTACCGGCTGGCGGGCGGGACCGACGAGATCCAGCGCAACATCATCGGGGAGCGCGTCCTGAGGCTGCCCCGGGAGCCGCGGGTGGACAAGTCCCCGAAGCCGCCGCGCAGCGGCTGAGCGCCTGGTGCCCTCGGGGCGTACAGTAGCCAAAGGGCTACTTTATGTTATCGCGTGGGGGCCGTGAGATCAACGAAATAGGTCAGGACGGCCCGGGGGCAGGCCGGGAGGTACGGGCCAGCCGCGAGTTTGAGCTGCTGACCCTGCTGGCGGCCATCGTTGGGTCGGCGAACGAGTCGATCGTCAGCTCGACCGTGGACGGCGTGATTACCAGCTGGAACGCGGCTGCCGAGCGGATGTACGGCTTCACCGCCGCCGAGATCATCGGGCGCAGCGCATCCCTGGTCATCCCACCGGAGACGGCCGCAGAGCTGATGCCCGTCCTCCAGCGCGTGCGGCAGGGAGAGGAGATCGAGCAGTTCGAGACCCGGCTTCGCCGCAAGGACGGAAGCATCATCGAGGTGTCGCTGACTGATTTCCCGATCCGCGACGCCAACGGCGTCGTGGTTGGGACATCCTCAATTACCCGGGATATGACCGAGCGTAACCGCGCCAATGCCCGGTTCCGTGGGCTGCTGGAGGCGGCACCGGACGCGATGGTGTGCGCGGACTCCGGCGGACGGATCGTGCTGGTGAACGCCCAGGCCGAGCGGCTGTTCGGGTACCCGCGCGACGAACTGGCCGGGCAGCCGGTTGAGATCCTGGTCCCCGACGCCTTCAAAGCCGCCCACCCCGGCCTGCGCGCCGGGTACGCGACCGACCCCCGGCCCCGGCTGATGGGCGCAGGCCTGGAACTGTCCGGCCGCCGCCGCGACGGCACCACCTTCCCCGCCGAGATCGCCCTGTCCGCCCTCGACACCGACCAGGGCCTGCTGGTATCCGCCTCCGTCCGCGACGTCACCGAGCAGCGGCAGGCCCGCGACGATCTGCGGCGGATCAACCAGAACCTGACCTCCTTCTCCTACTCCCTAGCACACGAACTGCGGACGCCGCTGCGCGCGCTCGCGGGCTTCAGCACCGCCCTGATCGAGGATTACGCCGATAACCTCGGTGCGGACGGCCGCGGCTACGCTCAGCGGATCGAGGCCGCCAGCGAGCGCATGGGACGCATCCTCGACGACCTGCTGCGCATGTCCCGCATCTCTGCGGCCAAGATCAGTCTCCAGCGTGTCGATCTCGGCGCCGAGGCAGCCACCATCGCCGCCGCACTCCAGCGCCAGGACCCGGACCGTCGCGCCTGCTTCACCATCCAGCAGCCAGCCTGGGCCCTGGCCGACCTCGTCCTGATCCGCGAAGTACTGCACGACCTGCTGGACAACGCCTGGAAGTTCACCAGCGGCCGCGACAACGCCTCGATCGAGTTCGGGATGACCCCCGCCGCGGACGCCCGCGTCTGCTGCTACGTGCGCGACAACGGCGCGGGCTTCGACCCCGCATACGCACACAAGCTGTTCCAGCCATTCCAGCGCCTGCACAACACACGCGAATTCTCCGGCACCGGCATAGGCCTGGCCAGCGTGCGCCAGATCGTGGACCGGCACAACGGCCGCACCTGGGCCGAGGGCACCGTCAGCCACGGCGCTACCTTCTTCTTTACCCTCCAGGCCGCAAAACCGGCCGGGCCACCGGATAAGTGACGATCATCCTCCGCCGGGGGGTCGGACAGCCAGCGGTCGAGCAGGTGGTGGAAGTGCCGGATCTTGCTTTCCTGGTAGACGCTGAAGCTGACCCCCGCCTTGCGCGTGGTCCGCAGCCCCTTCTGCACCGCTTCGAGGTTGAACTCGTCCTGGTCGAACACCCGGGCCAGCGACCCCAGCTCGTCGACGGCGCCGCGCCAGGGCTCGTCCGAACTCAGCCGGCGTTCGGTGGCGGGCGGCGGGCGCCGGCCCTGGAACGGCGAGAGCAGCAGCACGTCCATGATGCAGCTCTGGTGATCGTCGCGATACGGCCGGAAGCGGTAGGTGATCTGGTTGAACCCGCCCCACGGATGCATGTTCGGGAAGACGGTCATGTAGTAGCTGTCGACGAGCTCGGCGTCGGTCAGCGACTCCACGTACGCCGGGTCCACCACCGAACCCAGCGAGCGCCGCGCGGCCTGGGCCAGCGTCTTGCGGGCGGTGCTTCCGGCCGGCACCTCCAGGATCGGCGGGTCGTCCATCCGCTGGTCGATCTGGCTGTTCAGCCGCTGCTGCTCGTCCGGCGCCCAGGACAGGTAGGGGCTGGGCACGCCCCGGGCCGAGACGGCCCGCGAGACGTTGCCGAACACGTCGTACTGGCTGTTGGCGTCCGCGAACCCCGGTAGCAGCTGGGGATGGGTGGTGATGACGTGGAAGGACTCCATGAACGCCTCTTGGGCGACCTTCCAGTTCACCTTCAGCACCTTGGAGATGTGCACCCGGGTGTACCGGTCCTCCAGCGGCCACCGATCGAAGAAGGCCGGCAGCTCGCCGAGGAAGTCCTCCAGCGGTTCGCAGTCCGGATCCATGTTGACGAACACGAAGCCGCCCCAGGTTCCGGTCCGCACCTCGGGCAGCTGGAACTTCCCCGGCTTTACCTGCGGGAAGTCCCAGGCACTCGGGACGCGCTTGAGCCGCCCGTTCAGCGACCAGCAAAACCCGTGGAACGCGCACAGCAGTTCGTCGACGTGGCCGCGCTCGTCACGCAGCGCCCGGCCGCGGTGCAGGCACGCGTTGTAGTACGCCTTGATGCCATCCGGGCCGGGCTCGGCCCGGACCAGCAGGATCGAGGTGTCGCAGATGTCGTAGATCTCGGTGTCGCCGACCTCTGCGAGCACCTCCTCGCGGCAGGCGAGCTGCCATACCCGGCTCCAGAGCCTGGCCTTCTCCAGCTCGTGGAACTCCCGCGAGAGGTAGCGCTCGACCGGGATGTCGGCGTCCCCGAAGTAGCCGGGCTCGTCGCGGCGCAGCGAGGCCGGCACCGGCTTGCTGTCGAGGTCGAGGAGGTCCTGGTAGCTCGGGCCGTTCCCGCGGAACCCGGTCCGGCCGTTCGGCACGGTCGGCGCGCTCATGAGAAGGTTTCCTCCGTTTCGAACCGCCGGCTCCGGGCCGCGGCGCCACCCGGCTTGGGCCCGCCGCTCTCGATCCAGCGGCACAGCTCGGGGTCGGCGACGCGGAGCTCACCGTCCACCCAGCGCCCGTTACGGTCGAACCGGCCCTGCCGCCCGCGCTTGTCCGTGACCAGTACGGGACCGATGTCGTCCTCGGCCCACTCGTACACCGCACCACTCAGGGCGTGCTGGATCCTGCGCACCGCGCTCCTCCACCTCGGCTGGACGGACCGACCGCCGTCCGGCAACCTCGCTGGTTACCACCTAACTGTAGTCGGAATCTAGTTCAGCAACCAGACCGGGGGGCCACTCGGGGGCGGAGCACGCAGGGGCAGCGGGCACGCACCACGGCCGTTCGGAATGAAAATGATTTGGCCGAACGGCCGGGGTGGCACGCGTCCGGCCAGGGCCTACCAGCCGAGCAGGGTGGCCAGCCGTTCGCGGTGTACCGTCGCGTCGCCGAGGCACTGTTCGTCGGCCCGGGCGCGGCGGAAGTACAGGTGCGCGTCGTGCTCCCAGGTGAACCCGATGCCCCCGTGGACCTGCACGTTCTCCGTGGCGACGGTGGTGTAGGCGTCGCTGCACCAGATCTTCGCGACCGCCGCGGCTTCGGCCAGCCGCGCGGGGTCCTGCTCGGCCTGAAGCGCCCGGTCGACGGCCGAACGGCCCATCTCGACCAGCAGCAACAGGTCAGCGAGCTTGTGCTTGATGGCCTGGAAGCTGCCGATCGGACGGCTGAACTGGTGGCGGATCTTGGCGTACTCGACGGCCAGGTCAAGGCACGCCGCGGCGCCGCCGACCTGCTCGGCCGCGAGCACCACCAAGGCGACGTCGAGGCCGGCGTCCACCACGGCGGTCCCGCCGCCCGCGGTGGTCAGCGGGGTGCCGGCCGCGCCGTCGAAGCTGACCGCGGCCTGCCCGCGGGTCGGATCCAGTGTCGGCAGCGCCCGGCGCTGGACGCCCTCGCCGTCGCCCGCGACCAGGAACAGGTCACAGCCGGCCGGCGTCCGCGCGGCGGTGACCAGGTGCGCGGCGCTCGCCCCGTCCAGGACGAACTCCGCCCGGCCGTGCAGCCGCCAGCCGGTCCCGGCCTCCTGCGCCTGCACCGGCACGCGGTCGGGGCGCCAGACTCCGTCGGAGTCGGTGCCGGCGAACGCGGCGAGTTCGTCGCCCGCGCAGAGCCGGGCCAGCACGTCGGGCTCGGTGCCCGGGCACCGGGCCAGGATCTGGCCGGCCAGCACGGTGGAGGAGAAGAACGGGACCGGGAGCAGTGAGCTTCCTAGCTCCTCGGCCACGACGGTCAGCTCGGCCAGGCCGCCGCCGACCCCGCCGAGGTCCTCGGCGATACCCAGGCCGGCCAGGCCCATCTCGCTGCCGAGCAGCCGCCAGGCTTGCTCGTCGTAGCCGGGCCCGGCGTCGGTGTCGCCTGGCTGGGTGTCGCCTGGCCCGGTGGCCCCTAGCACGGTGTCGAGCCGACGGCGGGCCGGGGCGATGCCGCCCGATCCTTCGATGAGGTCATGGACGGCCTCGCGCAGCGCGGCCAGTTCCTCCGCGCGCTCGGCGTCCTGCTGGGCGGTCGTCACGTCCGGCCGCTGACGAGTCGCTCCTCGCGGGCCTCGTCGACCGCGCGGGTCAGGCCGAGCATCAAGATCAGCTGCTGGTGAAGCTGCATCCAGACCGTGTGGTAGGAGTCCATCAGCGGGGACGCGAGCCAGGCCGACTCCCCGTCGTCGAACTTGTCGAGTGCCTCCTGCAAGCGCGGACGGTAGACGGCCAGCCGCGGCTCGACCGCCGCCATCCGGCGCAGGACCGGGCCGATGGCGGAGTGAACCTCGTCGAGGCGTTCCCGGACCGTGTCGTCGTACGCGCCATCGCTGTGGTCGTTCGGCTGGCCGTCCGGGCGGGTCTGCCAGGCCGAGCAGACGTCGCGCAGCCGCCGGTTGATGGGCAAGAAGCCGTCGAAGAGCTTGTCCAGGTCCTGCTCCTGCGGACCGCTCGGCGTCAGGCGCAGCAGCGCGGCGGCGGCGGCGGTGCCGTCCGCCGTCGGCATCGTGATCGGCCCCTTGGTCATGGCCAGGCCCTGCTCGACGAGCGCGGCCGTCGCCTCGTCCGGCGCGCCGCGCGCCATGCCGCGGATGACCAGCGAGATTAGCGCCTGTTGGATCTGGGCCTGCTGGATCGGGTCGGGGGGGGAGGTCGGTGCGGGCGCGGCCACGGCACCTCCTTGGGCTCGGGGAACCACGGGTACGGCCATCTTTGACCTTCCTGTGGTCAACGTCAAGAAACTCGGGGTATAAAGCGACTGGGTACCGGCACCGGCGGCACCCCTCGGATGTCGCGGACGCCCGCAGGAGAGGCCCCATGGTGAACTACCAGACGCTGCTGGTCGACCGTCCCCGAGCGGGCATCACGGTCGCCACGCTGAACCGTCCGGACCGGCTCAACGCGATGACCTTCCAGATGTTCGACGAGCTCGCGCGGCTGGCGGCCGAGGTCGGCGCCGACGAGCGGACGCGGGTGCTGGTGCTCACCGGCGCGGGCCGCGGATTCTGCGCCGGCCTGGACCTCGCGGATGCCGCGACGCTGCCGGAGATGACCGCGGCGGCCTTCCTCGAGGGGCAGGAGACCTGGTCCGGGGCGATCACCTCGTTCCGGCGGCTGCCCAAGCCGGTCATCGCCGCGGTGAACGGCCCGGCCGCCGGGGCCGGCTTCTCGCTGGCCCTGGCCGCCGACATCCGGATCGCCGCGCCGACCGCTCGCTTCAACGCGGCCTTCATCAAGATCGGGCTCACCGGTGGCGACTGCGGAAGCTCTTGGATGTTGCCGCGCATCGTGGGGCTGGGACACGCGTACGAGATCCTGCTGACCGGCCGCCTGGTCGGGGCCGACGAGGCGGCCAGGATCGGGCTGGTGAACCGGGTGGTCCCGGCCGAGGACCTGCTCGCCAGCGCCCTGGAGACGGCGGAGCTGATCGCCGCGAACAGCCCGCTCGGCGTGCGGCTGACCAAGCAGGTGGTGCAGGTCAACGTCGATGCCCCGTCGCTGGAGGCCGCCGTGGAGCTGGAGAACCGCAACCAGACGCTGGCCGCCGGCACCCAAGACATGACCGAGGCCATGACGGCCTTCATCCAGAAGCGCCCGGCGGCGTTCACGGGCCGCTGAGGCGGGTGCGGGCCGGCTGCCTCGCCAGCCCGATTCATGTCTTAAATTAGAGTTAGACTACAAAAAGGTGAATAGGCAGGAGGCCCACGTGACGTCAGGTGGCACAGTGGTTCCAGATGGACCGGTTACCGGCCGGCGTGGCGCCTTGGCTCGGATCGGGGCGCTCTACGGCGGCTACATGAGGCTGGCCGGGGATCTGGCGGGCATCGCGATGGGCGCGTCGCCGGTGAGCCCGGCGCCTGAGGACTGGCGGTTCCGCGACCGGGCCTGGGCTGACCATCCCTTCTACCGCAGGCTGGGGCAGGCCTACACGGCCAGCTGTGCCGTCGCGGACGAGACGCTCGACGAGCTGGCCCGCAACGGGCGAGCCACGCCCGCCGCGCGCTTCCTGCTCACCATCCTCGAGAGTGCCACCGCACCGACGAACACGCTGCTCGGCAACCCCGCCGCGGTCAAGCGCGCGTACGAAACCGGCGGCCTGTCGCTGCTGCGCGGCATGAAGAACTTCGCGGGCGACGTGCGGCACAACGGCGGCATGCCGTCCACCGTGGACCGCAGCGTGTTCAAGGTCGGCCGCGACTTCGCGCTCACGCCCGGGGCGGTCGTGGACCGCGACCCGTACGCCGAGGTGATCCAGTACCGGCCCGCCACCGAGCAGGTGCAGGCGCGCCCGGTCCTGATCGTGCCGCCGCCGATCGGCCGCTACTACTTCCTCGATCTGCGGCCGGGCCGCAGCATGGTCGAGTACGCGGTCGGCCGGGGCCTGCAGACGTTCATGCTGAGCTGGCGGAACCCGACGCGCGAGCAGGCCGACTGGACGCTCGACACGTACGCCGGACGGGTGCTGACGGCCATCGANNGCCCGTGCACTCCGCGAGCTACGCGGTGACCCTGCTGGACTGGGGGCAGGAGGTGCCGATCAAGGCGTTCTCGGCGTCCAAGCTGCTCGCCCTGGCCCGGTGGAACTCCGCGCGGGCCGGCGTGATCAGTGCCCGCGACATGGGCGGCGCGTTCACCTGGATGCGGCCCGACGACCTGGTGTGGAAGTCCTGGGTCAACAACTACCTGATGGGCGATAAGCCGCCGGCGTTCGACATCCTGGCCTGGAACGCCGACGGGACGAACCTCCCGGCCGCCCTGCACGCCCAGTTCCTGGACATCTTCGAGAACAACCCGCTGGCCACCCCGGGCCGGCTGACCTGCCTGGGGACCCCGGTGGACCTCAGCACGATCAAGCTGCCGACCTACGTCACCGGCGGGGTGTCGGACCATCTCACGCCGTGGACTTCGTGTTATCGCACGACCCAGCTGATGGGCGGGTCGAGCACGTTCGTGCTCAGCAACGCCGGGCACATCCAGAGCCTGGTCAACCCGCCGGGCAACCCGAAGGCGGTCTTCTACACCGGAGCCGAGCCGGGCCCCGACGCGGAGGCGTGGCTGGCCTCGGCGGAGAAGCACACCGGGACCTGGTGGGCTAACTGGGCGGACTGGCTCATCGCGCAGTCGAGCGGGACGAAGGACGCTCCGGCCGAGCTCGGCAGCGCGGAGCACCCGGCGCTGGACGAGGCGCCAGGCTGCTACGTCAGGGATGTCGTGCCCGCCGGCGTCTGAGCTTCACTGGGCCTGAGCTTGACGGCGGGGCCGCCGCGGACGAACATACTGGAGTCAGACTCAAGTTTTGTCGCCGTACTTTTGTCGCCGTACTTTTCTCCGTACGTTCGAGCTGAGGAGTTGCCGATGGAGCTGGACGGCAAGGTCGCGGCGATCACCGGTGGCACCGCGGGCATCGGCCGCGCGATCGCGGAGGGCTTTCTCGCCGAGGGAGCACGGGTGGTAGTCAGCGGCCGTAACGCCGAGCGCGGCGAGCAGGTGGTGAGCGAACTCGGCACGGACCGCGCGTTCTTCAGCCAGGGTGACGCGACGACCAAGGAAGGCGTGGAACAGGCCGTCGAGGCGGCCGTGGAGCACTTCGGGCAGATCGACATCATGGTCAACAACGCCGGCGGCGCCAAGCGGCTGGCGCCCCTGGTCGACCTCTACGACGAGGACTGGGACCTGGTGATGAAGTGGAATCTGTACTCCACGTTCTGGGGCACCCGCGCCGCCTTGCGCCACATGCTGCCGCGGAATTACGGGCGCATCATCAACATCTCCTCGGTCGAGGGCAAGCACGGCAAGCCGGTCCTCACCGCCTACGTCGCCGCGAAGCACGCGATCAACGGGCTCACCAAGGCCGTGGCCAAGGAGGTCGGCACCCAGGGCGTTACCGTGAACGCGATCTGCCCGGGCCTGGTCATCACCGACATCATCCGGGACAACGGCCCGGCGACCGCACAGGCGATGGGCATCACCTTCGATGAGATGGTCGGGCTGTTCGCCGCCGAGTCCGCCATCAAGCGCCCGAACACCGTGGACGAGGTGGCCGCCGTCGCGGTCCTGCTCGCATCCGATGTCGGCGCTGGCATCACCGGCGCCATCTACAGCGTCGACGGCGGAACGGCAGCGTACTAGGCGTGGTCGGCACCCACTTTCCCGAGGACCGCGACGTGCTGGAGTCCGCGCTGCAGCGGATGCGCGAGGCGTTCGAGGCGCTGCGGGACGGGCGGATAGCGCCGGCCCGGGCCGAGGAGGACTTCCTGTCCGGGTACGACACGGCGCGCGACCTGGTCAGCGCCTTCTTCCTGACGCAGCGGATGTCCCCGGCCCGCCATGACGCGGCCGAGCCGTCGGCCGAGCCCGACTAACTAGGAGTACCCGTGGCAGACAACCAATGCGACCTGGTGGTGCTGGGCGGTGGCAGCGGGGGCTACGCCGCCGCGCTGCGGGCGGCCGAACTGGGCCGGTCCGTGGTCCTGGTGGAAAAGGACAAGGTCGGCGGGACGTGCCTGCACCGGGGCTGCATTCCGACCAAGGCGCTGCTCCACGCCGGAGAGATCGCCGACCAGGCGCGGGAGAGCGCGGCGTTCGGGGTGAAGACCACCTTCGACGGCATGGACATGCCCGGGGTCCACAAGTACAAGGACTCGGTGATCGGGAAGAACCACAAGGGCCTGACCGGCCTGATCAAGGGCCGCGGCATCAAGATCGTGACGGGCGAAGGCCGGCTGACCGGGCCGACGACGGTCCAGGTGGGCGACGACTCCTTTACCGGAACCAACGTGGTCCTGGCCACCGGCTCGTATTCGCGCACCCTGCCCGGCCTGGACCTGGACGGGGACCGGGTCATGGCCAGCGAGCACGCGCTCGAGCTGGACCGGGTGCCAGCCACCGCGATCGTGCTCGGCGGCGGGGTGATCGGCTGCGAGTTCGCCTCGGCATGGACGTCGTTCGGCAGCCAGGTGACCATCGTCGAGGCGCTGCCGCACCTGGTGCCGCTGGAGAACGAGGCCAGCTCCAAGCTGCTCGAGCGGGAGTTCCGCCGCCGCGGCATCAACTTGCGGCTCGGCGCCCGGTTCGAGCGCTCCGAGCCGACCGAGGACGGGGTCCGGGTCCACCTGGAAGGCGGTGAGACCCTGGACGCGGAACTGCTGCTGGTCGCGGTGGGCCGCGGTCCGGCCTCGGCCGGACTGGGCTACGAGGCGCACGGGATCAACGTGGAGCGCGGTTTCGTGACCGTCGATGAGTACTGCCGCACCTCGGCGCCGGGCGTCTACGCGGTCGGCGACCTGGTCAGCGTCAACGGCGAGGCTCACCCGCAACTAGCCCACGTCGGCTTCGCCGAGGGCATCCTGGCCGCGGAGCATATGGCCGGACTGCCGGTGACGCCCATCGACTACGCCGGCGTGCCTCGCATCACCTACAGCAGGCCCGAGGTGGCGTCGGTGGGCTACACCTACCCGCAGGCGGCCGCTCGGTACGGGCCGGACGCCATCACCTCGGTCACGTACGACCTGGCCGGCAACGGCCGCAGCGCGATCTTGTCCACCAAGGGAGCGGTCACGGTGATCGCGGCGGTCGACGGCCCGGTGCTGGGCGTGCACATCGTGGGCGACCGGGTCGGTGAGCTGATCGCCGAGGCGCAGCTGATCTACAACTGGGAAGCCCGCCCGGATGAGGTGGCGGCGCTCATCCACCCCCATCCCACCCAATCCGAGGCCATCGGCGAAGCTCACCTGATGCTGGCCGGCAAGCCGCTGCACGTCCACGGCTGAGCGATGGGACCTTTCGACCGCGCCGCGATCACGCTGACCGCCTGCCGGGCGGTGCTGCGGCGACTCACCGAGGACGACCTGTCCCGACCGAGCCCGTGCACCGAGTACACGGTCGGCGAGGTCGGCCAGCACGTGGTGCGGTCCATGGTGCTGCTGGCCTCGGTGGCCAGCGACCCCGCTGCGGGCCTGGCCGCGGGGCCGGTAGGCCCGGCTGCGGGCTCGCTTGAGGAGCAGGTGGCGGTGACCACCGAGGCCGCGCTGACGGCCTGGCGGCGACGGGGGGTCGGCGGGACGGTCGCGGTCGGACGCAGCACGCTGCCCGCCAGCCTGGCCGTCGAGATCATCCCGATGGAGCTGCTCGTGCACGGCTGGGACATGGCCCGGGCGACCGGGCAGCAGATCGATGTCCCGCCGGAGGTCGCGGACCATCTCCTGGGCCGCGCCCGGGCGCTCGTCACCGAGGACAAGCGCGGTCGCAGCTTCGCCGCCGAGGTGCCGGCCGGGCCGCAGGCCTCCGCGTTGCAGCGGCTGATCGCCTTTACCGGCCGCGTGCCGTAAACCCGCGGTCAGCAGCCGCCCCGCGGTCAGGCGCGCGGTCAGCCGCCGGTCACGGTGATCGAGACGGTGGGCCGGGCCAGCTCGGCGGGATCGACGAAGAGCCCGGCGCGGCGGGCCGCGGCGGCGGCCAGGTTGACCACCGCCCCGTCGGCCGGTTGGGCCCCGTCCGCTGGGTCCGCCTCGCCTCTGGAGGCCGTGGGAAGCTGCCGGAAGAAGCTGTCGGCTGCGGCGCCGGCCGTGACCGTAGTGGCGCCGGGCGCCGGAACCGCCTGCCACAACAGAATCGACGTGTTCGCCTTCCACCGCGCCAGCGACGTGCTGACCGTTGTCCACGGCCGCCACATGCCCAGCTCCCCCAGCAGGTCCCCGAGCTCGGCGAGGCCTGGCTGGCTCGCTGCGGGCTCAGCCAGCGTGACAAGGGCGTCGGCGTCGGTCGGGGCGGATGCCCGGCCCTGGTCCGGGGGAACCGGCATGGTGAGCGCGCAGTCGAACCCGAGCGCCACCTGCTCGCCGTCGTGCAGCGCGTGGAAGACCGCGTCGAACAGCTCAGCCGACGAGACGCCGGCGGTCGCATCCGGCCGGTCATCGTCGTGGCGGCGCCCGGCCCAGCGGGTGCGCCCGCCCGGCAGGGATCCCGTCTCCATCGTGATGACCAGCATCGGGTACCTCCTGATCGGCCGCGCAGCCCCCGCGGGTTTACCTGTCGTGCCCGGCGTCGGGCCGGTAGGCCGGGAGCTCGGCGGGGGCCGGCGCCCGGTGCGGCCAGCGCTTGCGCCGCTGCCAGCCCAGCCCCCCGGACGCCAGCTCGGCGTGAGTCATCGCGTACAGGGTCCGCACCCGGCGGGCGGCGAAACGCCACCGCCCGCCCAGGCGGACGTACTCGTCGGAGTACCGGAACGACGTGATGACGGTGTGCTGGGCGGAGGCCTGCTCGGAGAAACCCAGCACCTGTCCGCGGGCGTGGTCGTCATCGAGGAAGTCCAGGACGAAACCGCGCGCCTCGTGCAGCGTGATGGGGTACAGGTCGCCGAGGGCCCGGTAGTTCGCGACGATGGCGTCGCGGCCCACGTGCGTGCTGCCCGGTGAGCCGAACTGGGCGTCCGGCGTGAACAACTCCCCCAGCGCGTCGAACTCGTGGTCATCGATCAAGAACGCGTACCGGGCGAGCAGTTCGGCGATCTCGGCCCGCGCCTCCAGGCGGGCCACGCGTCGATCGATGGACTCCTCAGCCATCACACCGCTCGCTGCGCATTAGCTGCTGACGTCCCAGAGCTTGAGGAAGTCGGCGCGGTAGCTGGCGACGCCGACATAGTTGCCCTGCGAGTCCTCCACCAGGGAGCCGACGTTCTGCGGTGTCATCAGCTGGGTCGGCAGCGGCGCGTTGAGGATCGGTATGCCCTCGAACTTGCGGGCAAACGAGTCCACCTGGCGGTAGGCGACGATCGGCAGCGAGTAGGCCGTCCAGACGTCCTCCGTGCCGTTCTTCAGGCCCGCGATGTTCGGGGTGTCCGCGGTCAGGCCGCCGATCTGCAGGCCGTGCAGGCCGGCCGCGGCCAGCGCCGCAGGGACACCGATGGCCAGGTCACCGAGGTCGAAAATCAGCCAGTTGGTACTCGGGGCCCGGGTGACCGCGGAGACCACGGCCGACGGGGTGGTCGTGCCGATGGCGGAGCCCTGCTGCGCGGTCGTAGTGATCGTGCAGGCCGGGCACCACGTCTTGATCGAAGCGTCGAATGACGTGTCGAAGTCCACCAGGATGGGGAAGATCGGCAGCGTGAATTCTT
Source organism: Actinomycetota bacterium (assembly GCA_003140115.1). The sequence continues at coordinate 13,362 of PLIQ01000262.1, forward strand.
GAATAACGGCCTTGCCCTTCGACTGCACGACCACGTATGCGGCGACCATCTTGCCCCACTGGGCGAGCTGAGCAGGGTTCGAAATCGAGGTGTCATACATGGCACCGCTGTCCGGTGACGTGTCCGCGCTGCTGTTGACCCAGATGCCCTTCTGCGCGGCGAGGGCGAGCTGCGTCGTCAGCGTGGAGTTCGGGATGCCGCTGGTCAGGATGCCGGCCGGGTTCAGCTGGATGGCCGAGGCCATGGCGGCCTGCTGGCTCGCCGGCGTTGTCCCGGATTGCAGGTCCTTATACTTCCAGCCCAGATCCGCGGCGGCCTGCGCCCAGTACTTGGCCAGGACCACCGCGCTGCCGCTACCGGAGTCCAGGCCGACCAGCAGCTTGCCCGTTGGGGGCTTCGATTTGAGCGGCGTTGAGATGCCGATGGAGGTCGGCGAGGTCAGGAACTGCTGCTCGTACGCCTGCGCTGCCGCGACGCCGGCGCTGCTCGAGCCTCCGCTAGTGGCGCTGGCACTGCTGGTGCTGGTGCTGCTGCTGGTGGTGGTGCTGCTACTGCTACTGCTACATGCGCTGATAAGCACTGCTGAGGTGATGGCGACGGCAGCCGCCAAGGTCTTCCTCATACGCGCCTCATTTCTGGCAGGCGCCCGGGGTACCCGAGCGGTAGATTCTCAACTTATTCGAGTCTGACTTCGGTTACTAGGTCGACTCTCAACCTAGGATTCTGCAGGACCGGCTGTCTACACGCGGTGCGTAACTTTCTAGAGCATTCAGTAAGCCGCGACCATGACTGCACGGCAGGGGTGTCCTTCCCGGTGAGACGCAAGGAGGCCGCCCGGGTCGGCGGCGGCCTCCAGCGGTTACCGAGCGGCGTGACTCTTGCGGTTAGTCGAGTCTCAATGAGGTTACTGAGATGATTCTCAACCTAGGATTCCGGAGGACCGGCTGTCTACAAACGACGCGCACCGAAGCGAAGATGTTATGCATGGTTCTCGACGGCCGCGCAGCGCCCCCTCCCGAGGCCGCCCAACTGGCGTTTAACCGGCCCGTAACCCGACCAGCGGCTACCGCCCGACTGCCCTATGTGCCGGAAACACGACCCGTTGACCCACTGGTGCGCCAGCAGTAACTTTGTATAAGCTCCGGTAATCCACCACCGGCCGTGCCAGGGTCTGACCGTACCTCAGCGCTCCGGGTCCCAGGAGGCAGCAATGACGCCCGCGCTGACCGTGACGAACATGTCGAAGAGCTTCGCCGGCCCCCGGGTCCTGGACAGCGTGACCCTGTCGATCGAGCCGGGTGAGATACGCGCACTGGTCGGCGAGAACGGGTCAGGTAAGTCGACGCTGATCAAGATCCTGGCCGGGTTCCACGTGCCCGATGACGGATCGGCCGAGATAGACGGGCAGCCGCTGCACCTCGGCGACGGTACGTCGAGCGAGGCGCTCGGGTTGCGGTTCGTTCACCAGGACCTCGGCCTGGTCGACAACCTGGACGCCGTGGACAACATGGCCCTCGGCGCCGGATACCCCAGTTTCCGTGGCGGTATCCGCTGGCGGCAGGAGCGCAAACGCGCGCGGGCGGCGCTGACCGAGCTCGGCTACGACTTCGACGTCCGTCGCCCGGTCGGCACCCTGGCCATGAGCGAGCGCACCGCGCTGGCGATAGCCCGCGCGATGGCTCCCCGGCACACCTCGGCCAAGGTGCTCATCCTCGACGAGCCGACGGCCAACCTGCCCGCCGCCGAGGCCCAGCGGTTGTACAAGCTCGCCCGGCGGGTCGCGGACTCCGGCATCGCCGTCGTATTCGTGTCGCACCACTTCGATGAGGTGTTCGAGCTAGCCAAGAGCGTCACGGTACTCCGCGACGGCAAGCACGTCACCACCCGGCCGGTAGCGGGCCTGACCGAGGACGAACTCATCGAGCTCGTCATCGGGCGCAAGCTCGAGGTCGTCGAACACGACGCCAAGGCCGCCGAGCGGAAAGCGGTCGTCCTGGAGATCACCGGCCTGGGCAGTGACGTGCTGAACGACGTGACCTTCGCCGTTCACGCCGGCGAGATCGTCGGCGTGGCCGGCATCACCGGCTCCGGCCGGGACGAGGTGGCCGCGGCCCTGTTCGGCGGGCGTGACCGGGCGGGTGAAGCCAAGATCAACGGGAAGGTCGTGCCGAAGAACCGCCCGGACCGGGCCATGGCCATGGGCATGGGACTCGTTCCGGCTGAACGGCACGCCAACGCCGCGTTCATGACGTCAACCCTGCGCGAGAACATCACGGTGGTCCGCCCGGGCATCCACTGGCGTGGTCTGATCCTGCGCAAGGGCGCCGAGCGTTCGGACGTCGCGAACTGGCTGGAGCGCCTCGACGTGCGGCCGAGGAAGAGCGAGTTCTTGATGTCCGACCTGTCGGGCGGGAACCAGCAGAAGGTGGTGCTGGCCCGCTGGCTGCGCCTGGAGCCCAAGGTGCTCGTCCTCGACGAGCCCACCCAGGGAGTGGACGTCGGCGCCAAGTCCGACATCCACAAGCTCGTCGACGAGGCAGCCGCGCAGGGCACGGCCGTGCTGGTCGCCTCCACCGACCACGAAGAGCTGGTCCGGCTGTGCCACCGGGTGCTGATCTTGCGGCGCGGGCGGATCGCGGACGAGGTCTCGGGTGGCCGCATGGACCACGACTTGATCACCGCCGCCACCATCGGCCGAGACCAGGCCGATGCCACCTGACCAGCCGTCAACGAGTTGCGTCCGCTCGCCGACAAGCCCGGCAGGACGCGGTCGGACAAGGAGACCAGCATGACCGTTGACAAGCAGGCGCTAGAACCAGACGTCGAACCCAAGGCTGACCCGGCGGCGGCCCGGCGGCGGAACATCGCCGCCACCGTGGGCCTCGACCGATTCAGCGGCCTTTACGTGTGGGCGGCGCTGATCCTGATCTTCTCGCTGTGGGTTCCCAGCCTGTTCGACACCGCCACCAACACGCGGATCATAGCCGGGTCTCAGGCCATCACGGCTATGGTGGCCATGGGCCTGATCGTGCCGGTGGCCTGCGGCGCGTTCGACCTGTCCATCGGCGGCACGGTAGGCGTTGCGGTTTGCATCGTCATCTGGTTCCAGGCCAACGGCCATGGCTTCGCCCTCGGCATCGTCGTCGCCCTCGTAGCCGGGCTGCTGATCGGGCTGGTCAACTCGTTCATCGTCGTCAAGTTGAACGTCAACTCGTTCATCGCAACGCTCGGCATGAGCAGCATCCTGTCCGCTGGTACCTACTGGGTTACCGATGGCAGCACGGTCTCCAACGGGATCTCCCCGCATTTCACGGCGATAGGTCAAAACCTGCTCTGGGGCCTGCCGCTGCCGGTCTTTTACATGCTGGCTCTCGGGATCGTGCTGTGGTGGCTGCTGGAGTACACGCCGGTGGGCCGCTACCTCTACAGCATCGGCGGCAACCCGCAGGCCGCCCGGCTCGCGGGCATCCGGGTCGGCCGGATCACGACCAGTGCCTTCGTCCTGTCCGGCGTGGTGGCGGCCTTCTCGGGCGTCATCCTCGCGGCCGAACTCGGATCGTCGAGCCCGGATATCGGGGTGCCCTACCTGCTGCCCGCATTCTCCGCCGTCTTCCTGGGCGCAACGCAGGTCTTCCCGGGCCGGGTGAACGTGCCAGGCACCCTGATCGCGATCTTCTTGCTCGCCACGGGTGTGAAGGGCCTGCAGCTCGCCGGCGCTCCCTCCTACATCAGCAGCCTGTTCAACGGCGCCGCGCTGATCATCGCGGTGGCGCTGGCGGCCCGCGCCACGCGCCGCAGGACGTAGGCGCACGTGGTCGCGGACACCGGCATCGCTCTGGTGGGAGAGCGTATCGAGGTAGCCACCGCACTGTTTGGCGCGTGGTCAGGCACCGACCTGGACGGGCCGCGGCGCTACTTTGCCGAAGACGGTGTGCTCTACGACGTCATCGGCGGCGAGCACCGCGGCTGGCCCGACATCCGCGCCTACTTCGGCCGCGGTCGGCAGCGCTACCCCGACCTGGTGCTCGAGCCGACCGGCGATTTCTGGTCGCGCCCGGACGGGCTGGCCATGTTGTGGACGATGAGCGCCACTCAGGCCACGGACGACCTAGGCCCGGAGCTGGTCGGCCGGCGCTGGACCGTCGAGGGCATGTCGTACCTGATCTTCGACGAGCTGACCGTCATCCGCGAGGCGGACTACCACGACGGCGGGTCACGGGAGCGCTCACTGCGCGCGCCGGGTTAGGGCGCGGCCGGTCAGGTGTTCGCGCCAGGCCGGTCAGGCGGTCGCGCTCGGTTAGGGCACGGCCGGTCAGGTGGTTAGCTCGACGGCCCGGCTCAGGAAGCGCAGGTGCACGGCTACCCCGATGGCCAGCAGGTCCGGGGTGGGACGGGAGGTACGGCCGAAGACGTCCAGGGCGGTCAGGTTGACGCAGGCGCCCTTGACCGAGTTGAACGCCTCCCAGGCGCGCCAGGTCGGTTCGTCGTACACCACGCCCACGGTCGCGGCCAGCCGGGCCTTCCAGGACTGCGGGGAGCCGAGCCGGCGGCCGCGGATCAGGGCCAGGTAGGCCCAGTCCTCGGCCGCGTCGCCGACGTGGGCGAGCTCCCAGTCGATGACCGCGGCCACCCCGGTGGCGTCCTGCAGCGCGTTCCCCGGCCCGGGGTCGCCGTGCACGATGACTGGCGGCCCGGTGGCCCGCAGGTTGGCGCGCAGCCACGCGAAGCCCCGGTCGAGCAGCGGGATCGGATCGGGCACCGCCGAACGGTACACGTCGTGCCAGTACCGCAGCTGGGCGTCGATGGCCTGCTCCGGCCCGCCTCCGGCCGGGAGGCCGTCCAGGGCCGCGACCTCGTCCACCGCCTCCGGCCCGAGACGATACAGCTGGCCGAGCGCCCGCAGCATGTCGTCGAGACCCTCGTCATCGGTCCGCGCGCGGCCGTCGACGTACTCCATCACGAAGAACGGATGGCCGAGAACGCCCGGGTCGGGCTCCTCCCACAAGATGGCGGGTACGGGATACCCGCGCGCCCGCAGGATCCGCATGACGGACGCCTCGCGGCGGCCCTCGGTGCCGAACATGCCGTCCTGCTCGATCCGCACCACCCCGTGCCCGCCGGTCCAGCGCACGTCGAGCATGAGCCGGCTGAACCCGCCGGCGATGACCGTCGCGTCCTGCAGCCGGGCGCCGGGACCGGCCCGCTGGGCCAGCCACTGGCCGAGCCGGGCCACCAGTTCCGGGTCGGCCGCCAGCGGGCCGCCCTCGGGGTCCCGGTGGTGGCCGGTGAACAGCTCGAGCAGCGGAGCGGCCGCCTTGACGTCCTCGTCGTGCCACCGCAGGCACAGCGCGTGCACCTGGCCGGCCAGCCCAGGGGACCCCCCGTCGCCGGTGGCGGTGCCGGCGGTCACGGCGTCGCCGGTCACGGCGTCGCTGAGCAGCCGGCCGGCCGCGTCCAGCACCTGCCGGTCGTCAGCGCCGGGCAGGCCGAGTAGATCACGCAGCACCGCCGCGCGCTCCGGCTTCGGGTCCGAGCTCCTGGCCACCCGGTACGCGGCTACTTCTTGCCAGCGCCGCCGTTCCGCGGGACCGAGCGGGAGCCGTTCCGCGCGCTGCTGCGCGTCGACCAGGACGGCGTCCGCGACGAAGACGGTCATAGCTGGGCCAGCGCCTTGGCCTCGGCCGCGAAGTCGTACCCGGCCCCCCAGACCGGGTCGGACATCGCGTCCGGAGCGTCGACGAACGGCGACGAGCAGAACCACTCGTACGTCTCGCGGTGCCCCTCGACGAAGCCGCGCTCGTCCGGCAGGTTGAGCCGCCGCGCCTTCTCCGTCGAGAGCACCCCGTGGTGCCGGACGCCGAACAGATGGCCGAACAGAGGACCGGGCACCTTCCCCAGCAACTGGTCGGGAAGCAGGTGGATCTGCGGCTCCACCCCGACGATCTCGGCGAGCGCGTGCACGTAGCCCGCCGTGGTAATGGCCTGCCCGGTCGCGTTGACCACCTCCCCCGCTACGGCTTCGGGGGCCTGCGCCATGGCCAGCAGCAGCGCGCACAGGTCGTCCACGTGGCCGTAGTTCCCGGTGACCAGCCCGCCGTGCGGCACCAGGACCGGCAGCTCGCGGCGCAGCCGCAAGAACATGGCGGTTTCCATGTCCAGGATGTTGTTGTCCGGGCCGTAGATCGCGGCCGGGCGCGCGATGCTCCCCGGGAACCCGGTCTGGTCGTGGCGCTTGCGAACCTCCGCTTCGGCGTACGCCTTGAAGCCGCCGTAGCTGGTGACCGGATCGGCCGAGGTCGGCTGGTCCTCGGTCCACGGCATCAACGGGCTGGGCTGGTAGGCCATGATCGAGGAGACGAAGACGTAGGCCGCGGTGCGTCCGTCGAACAGCGCAAGTAGGTCGGCGATGGGCGAGCCACCCGCCACCATGACGAACCCGGACACGTCGAAGACGGCGTCCCACTCGGTGCCCGCCAGCGCTGATCGCATCGAGCCGACGTCGGTGCGATCGGCGATGTAACGGCGGACGTCTGGTGGCAGCTCGCTCGCGGTCCGGCCCCGGTTGAGGACGCCGACCTCGTGGCCGTGCCCGGCCAGAAGATGCACCAGGCGGCGGCCGACGAAGGTCGAGCCGCCGAGGACGAGCGAGCGCATGGGGCCTCCGGTGGTGGGAAGGTGTGCCGCGACGTTCAATGCATGATGACTCGTCGGGCCGCTTAGGTCAGCGCGCCGGAGGCGCGGCCCAGCGGGCGTAGCTGGCGGTCGTCCCGGCCGACGGCGCCCGCCGCCCGGAGCTCGCGTTCGGCCAGCCGCCAGCCCTCCTCGGTCCGCGTCCAGCGATCGACGTACCGGCCGTAGAGGGTCCACTCGGAGCCGTCGTGACGGCGGTGCCAGGCGATCACCGCGCTCTGGGCGATGGCGGTACCGGGGCCCTCGAAGTCGATCTCGATATTGCTCACGTGGTGGCTGGTCTTCGCATACCTTTCCAGCGCGGTGCGCAGCTTCTCGGTCAGGGCCGCGCGCCCGGCGATCCAGTCGCCGGGGTGAAGGCTAACCCGGCAGTCCTCGATGAACACTCCCGCCTGCTGCTCGGGCTGATTCAGGTCGGCCCAGCGAGCGTAGGCGGCCATCACGGCCGTGATCTCAGCGCGGTCCAGCAACTGTTCTAGCAGCGACGGATCAGGCATCACGAACCTCCGAACCGTACCGGGGAGCTGCTCCCAGCACCTACAGAAACTATAGTGGGTCAATAGTTTGTACCGGTTACCGGATGGTCTGCCGGATGATCCTAGTGAGGCCGCTGCGCATGACATTCTTCGGTGTTCCCGGCCAGGGACTGGAGCTCTATCACCTCGGCTTGACCGTCCCGGACCTGGGCGCGGCTATGGAGCAGTACACCGCGACGTTCGGGTTCAGCTGGGCCACGATCCACGAGAGCACGCCCGAGGTGATCGTCGACGGCGAGCGGCGCCAGGCCGAGATCGCGGTGACTTACTCGATACAGGGTCCGCCCTACCTGGAACTGGTGCAGGAGCGCCGCGGCTCGATCTGGGGCCCGGACGGGTTCGCGCTCACCCACGTCGGCTTCTGGGCCGAGGACCTCAGCGCCGGCCGGCGCGCACTGGACGAGTCCGGTCTGGTGGCCCGGGTGCACGACGCCGGGCCGGACGGCCGCCCGGCCCGGTTCAGCTACCACCCGTTCGCGGGCGGCCTGTGGATCGAGCTGGTCCACACGTCGTTCAAGGCCCAGCTGGCGGACTGGATCGCCGATACCCTCGCCGGGCCGGGCTGAGTCGCGCCGGCTCCCCACCGGTAGCGGTCTGACCATAGTTTCTGTTGATTCGTTTCGGTAAGGTTGGCCGTACTGACGGGAAGGACGGCAGCGTGCTCCTCCGGTTCGACGAGTATCCGTACCACCAGATCACCGCGTCGTTCGCCGGCGTCGCGGGCAGTGACCCGCAGTGGAACGACGGGCACTACGTCTGCCTGAGCGACCAGGCCGGGCAGGTATGCCTGACGTCGTCGGTGCGGCTCTACCACAACAACGACGTCCTCGACGGGTTCGTGTGCCTGCGGCACGACGGCCGGCAGTACAACATCCGGCTGTCGCGGCGGCTGCGCCCGCACATGGACGAACTGGCCGTGGGCCCGCTGCGGCTGGAGATCCTCGAACCGATGCGGACCGTGCGGCTGGTCCTGGAGGACAACGAGTTCGGCTTCGCGCTGGACGTGACCTGCCGCAGCGGCAGGGTGCCGTACGAGGATCCCGCCGAGGTGACGCGCGTCGACGGCCGGCTGATCAGCGAGCGGATGACGTACGAGATCACCGGGAAGTGCGAGGGGTGGGTCCGGGTCGGCGAGGCGCGGTTCGAATTGAACGCGGCGACGGACTCGTTCTTCCGGAATCACTCGTGGGGATCCCAGGCCGGCCGCGGCGGCCCCCGGTTGTACGCCGCCCCGACCGTCGGCGCGAAGCGGCGGGTGCCCGGCGTCCGGCAGTGGGTGCTGTTCGACCTGCCCGACCACGGCGGCTTCTACTTCATCGACCCGAGCGGCCGCAAGGCGTCCGGCAAGGGGGCCGTCATGCTGGCCGAGCGCAGCGTGCCGGTCACCGCCGTGGAGCACGATCTGCAGTTCTACCCTGGCGGGCGGCGGCTGCGGTCCGGGGTGTTCCAGCTGACCGACGCCGAGGGCACGGTTCGCCGGTACCAGGTCGAGGACCTTGGCTGGGTGTACTGCCAGGGCGGCGGGTACTTCGGCGGCTTCAACGACGGCCTGGGTCAGGGCGTGTACCGCGGGGACTATCACGTGGAGGGCGAGGTCTGGGACGTTTCGCACCCGACTGCGATCACCGACTCCGACGGCCGTTCGTTCGAATTCGATCACGCCTGGGCGGAGAACTTCACCCGGCTGACCAGCGACGGTCAGGCCGGGCTGGCGCACTTTGAGTGCGTGGTCATCACCGAGTCCCAGGAATGGTGAGTGGCTGATGGACTTGGGCGTCATCTTCCCCACCACGGCGATCGGGACCGATCCCGCGGTGATCCGCGACTTCGCGCAGACGGCGGAGGGGCTGGGTTACCGGCGGCTGCTCACCTATGACCATGTCCTGGGAGCCGTCCACGAGGATCGCGACCCACCGCTGGTCGGGCCGTATACGCAGGACGACCCCTTCCACGAGCCGTTCGTCATGCTTGGCTTTCTGGCCGCCTGCACCACGACTATCAAGCTCGGGGTGGCGGTCCTGGTGCTGCCCCAGCGGCAGACCGCCCTGGTCGCCAAGCAGGCCGCCGAGGTGGACGTGCTCTCGGGCGGGCGGCTCGTGCTGGCCGTCGGAACCGGCTGGAACCCGGTGGAGTACGAGAGCCTCGGCGTGCCGTTCACCGCCCGCGGGCGGCGGCTCGACGAGCAGGTCGAGCTGTTGCGCCGGCTCTGGCGCGAACCCGTGGTCGACTACCGCGGCGAGTTCCACCGCGTCGACCGGGCGGGGATACTGCCGCGGCCCAGCCGCGGCACCATCCCGGTGTGGTTCGGCGGCGGGGCCGAGGTGTCGCTGGCGCGCGCCGCGCGGACCGGGGACGGCTTCGTGTTCGGCTCGGCGGGTCCGCGCACCCACCACCGGGCGGCCCGGCTGCGAGAGCTGCTCGCCGAGCACGGTCGCGATCCCGGCGCCTTCCCGATGGACGCGATGATCGACTACGCGCTCGGGCCGCAGGCCTGGGCGGACGAGGTTCCCGCGTGGCAGGCGGCGGGCGGGACCATCCTGTCGATCCAGACGATGCAGTCCGGTACCGGCTACCAGCGCGTGATGCACCACCAGCTCAGCGACCCGGCGGCGCACATCGCCGCACTCGGCGAGTTCGCGCGCGTACTGCGCGGCGGCTGAGGACTGGCTCCCTGTCCCGAGGCGGGGCCCACGCTGAGCAGGATCGGCGAGCCCACATGTTTGAGGGTCTGCGTGCGGGTAGATGTGGTCCACCGGCGCAAGATTCGCCAATCCCGCCCCTCCGGGCGGGGCTAGGAAGGGAACAAGCACATGTATATCGGTATCGGGACCATCGTGGTCATCGTCATCATCGTGCTGGTCGTCCTCATGCTGCGGCGCTAATGTCCTGGGCGCCTCGTTCTTGATCTGCCGCGTGAATACGCCCGGCGCTCACGCTCAGCTGCCGGGCGCGGTGGACTCAGCGAAGGCCGCGCGCACGGTGGTCATGACCTGTCTCGGCTCGTCCAGCAGGGCCCGGAAGGGTTCGCCAACGACATCGCGGACCAGTTCGGCGAAGCGGTCCGGCCATATCGTCTGCTGACCGGCCAGCCAGCCGTCGAGTGAGAGTTCGGCGATCTGAGCGGGGGTCGCCTTGGCGGTGCTGCCGAACGCGGCACCCATGTCGGTGTCGATGAACCCGGGGAGGACGACCGTCACCGTCCCGCCGCTGTCGCGCAACTCCTCGCGCAGATCGAGCGCGAGCATCAAGCAGGCNNCGCGGCCGCGGCGATCTGGCCTCCGTCGGTGACGTCGAGCCGGACCGGCACGATACGCGCCGGATCCGGGCCCGGGGGCAGCGACGCAGGGTCTCGGGCGCCGGCGACGACGGTCGCCGCCTGCCGACTCAGCGCCGCCTCGACCAGCGCCGCGCCGACACCTCGATTGGCGCCGGTGATCAGAACCTTGCGTCCGGTCAGATCCATCGCCCTGCCTCCTTCTCACTGCGGCCGTTCGCTTCGCACTGCGGCCGCTCGCGCAACGGATCTTCCCATGGTGAAGCCCGGCTGGCTCAGCGGTAGGTCACCAGCGACCGATCACCCTCCAGGTGCGCATGATCGTTGAAGGTCAGCAGGTGGGTCCCGGTGGAGCCGGTGATGAGTTTGGTGATGCTCGCGTTCACGGCTATCCGGGCCAGGGCCGGCCACCGGTCGGCGGGCAGGCCGGTGAGCTGGGCGCACGCCACCGCGATGACCCCGGCCGAGGTGACGGCCAGCGTCGTGCCCGGCATGGCCGCCAGGCTGGTGACCGCTGCTTCGACCCGGGCGGTGAACGCGCCGTGCGTCTCCGGATAGTCGGCGCCGCCCTGGATCCACCGGGCGAGCGCCTCGTCCAGCGTCACCTGCAGGGCGCGCCCGGACGCCGGCGTGGTGGCCGCGGCGAACGGATCGCCCGCGGCGTCCGCGCCCAGGACGCCACGGGGATCGTACTCGTCGAGCCGGACATCGGTGCACAGGTCGCTGGGCGGCCGGCCCAACTCGGCCAGGACCGCGAGGGCGGTGTCTTGCTGGCGGGCCAGGGCACCGGACCAGACCTGGCTGATGCTCAGGTCGGCGCGGGCCAGTCGGGCTCCGGCCGACCGCGCCTGCCGGTAGCCGAGCTCGGAGAGCTGGTCGTAGTCCGAAGTCCCCATCGAGCCCTGGCCGTGCCGCAGCAGCAACAGCACGCCCACGTCAGGCCGCGCCCGCACCGTCGGGTGGCGTCCAGCCGGTCCGCGCGGTCTGCCGCCAGGTCAGCGGGGTGACCGAGGCCACCTGGTCGCGGACGACGGCGTGGATGTCGGTGCCGGGCTCCAGGCGGTCCCAGTCGACGACGACCTCGACGGGGAACTGGTACGGCTGGTCGAGCGGGCGCGCCGAGCCCGGCCGGCGTCGGACATAGTAGGGCTGCTGGCTCTGCACCGTCTTGCGCAACTCGGTGTGGGTCGTGGCACTGCGGGGAACGTTGAGGTTGAGCACCGACACCCCGTCCGGCATGCCGTCCTGGAGTACCTGCCGGGCCAGCAGCCGGGTGAAGTGCCGGGCGGCGGTCCAGTCGACGGTGCCGAACGTCCGCCATTCGCTGACCTGAGCGGTGATCGCGGCGGCGATGCTCGGGATGCCGAGGGAATCGGCCTCGAACGCCGCACCGACGGTCCCGCTCACGCCGATGGCGCCGCCGATGTTCTCGCCGTAGTTGATCCCGCTGACGCACAGCCCAATGGGCCGCTCGGCTAGCTCCAGGACCGCGTGGGTCACGGCCATCACCGGCGATCCGGTGATCGCGTAGCCGGACACGGCCCGACCGGCGATGTGCATCTCCACGCGCTTGACCACACCCGCGCCCGCGTCGGTCACGAACGCTCGGCTCATGGCGGTCTGCTGAGTGGCCGGCGCGACGAGGAGCAGCTCGCCGAGGTCGGCCACGGCCTCGGCGGCCGCGTGCAGCCCCGGCGAGTCCAGCCCGTCGTCGTTGGTGACCAGGATCAGCGGCGGTTTCGGCATCAGCAAAGCCTAAGCGGCCGGTCGACGGCGGACTCGGACAGGCAGCTCGAGGAGGCCGCGGACCATGAAGCTCGCGTTGTACCGCAGTTGCTCGCGGTCGATGACCGTCAGGGCGGCAATCTGCTCGGCCAGCACCTGGGTCGAGATCACGGCTTCCATGCGCGCCAACGGGTTGCCGATACAGGCGTGCTTGCCCATCCCGAAGGCCAGATGATGCTGCAACCCGTCACGGTCGGGGTCAAACCCGGCAGCGTCAGCGTAGACGTCCTCGTCCCGGTTCGCCGAAGCGAGCGAGACCACGAGAACCGAGCCGGCGGGAATATCGACGTCGGCCAGCTGCGTGTCGGTCGTGGCGAGGCGGAACGCGGTCTGGGACGGGGTCGCCCAGCGCAACGCCTCCTCGACCACCACCCGCGCGCGCTGCGGTTCAGCGCGAATGCGATCCCATTCGTCCGGCTTGGTGGCCAGGAGCCTGACGATCTCGGTGATCAGCTTCCCGCTGGTTTCGTTGCCGGCGATCACGAGCTCGCGCAGCAGGGTCAGCAGCTGCGCCATCGAAATCGGGTCCTCATCTGGACCGGGGTTGTCCGCCGCCTGCACCAGCGTGGATAGCAGTCCTTCCCTAGGCTGCACGCGGACCTGCTCGACTTCGGCGGCCATCGTCTGCTGGTAAAGCAGCAGGGTGCGCTCGTTGTCGATCCACGCCGCCGCGTCCGGCATTCCCCCGATCGAGGCGGCGGCAGCGACCGACCAGCGGCGGATGTCGGCGCGGCGAGATTCCGGCAGCCCGAGCACCCGCGAGATCGCCCGGACGGGCAAGGGCTCGGCGAAGGCGGCCATGAAGTCCAGCTCGGCGCCCTCGGGCAGCGCCGCGGCTAGTTCTTCCGCCGTCTGGCGGATCAGCGGTTCCATCCAGGCGAGCGACCGCGGCGTGAAGGCGCGCTGTACGAGCCGGCGCAGCCGGGTGTGGTCGGGTGGGTCACTGGTGCCGAGCGCGGGGATATAGGGCCAGCCCTGCGCCCGGATCTGCGCGACCTCATCCGCCACCTCGGGCGGCGGCTGGGTGTGCTTGTGCACCCGGGAGGAGAACCGCTCGGCGTCGCGCAGCACCTCGCGGGCGGTCTCGGCCTTCGTGACGAGGTACCAGCCGTGCCGGGGAAGATAGTGGACCGCTCCGGACTGGCGCAGCTGCTCGTAGGTCGCCGAAGGATCGTCCTGGAAGCNNACCACGAGGTTCTGCCCGCTGACCCACGACGCCATCGGGCTGGCGAAGAAGGCGACCACGTTGGCCACCTCGTCCGCACGGCCGAACCGGCCGGACGGGTGCCGGGCCTTGTTGGCCTCGTAGTAGTCGGGCTTCTTCTGCCGGATCCGGTCCCACGACCCGCCGTCGATGTAGATCGGCCCCGGAGACACCGCGTTAACCCGAATCCCCTCCGGGCCAAGCTCCTTCGCGAGCTGGCTGACGTAGTTGACCAGCGCCGCCTTCATCGGGCCGTAGCTAAGCCCGCCGCCCGGGTAGTAGTGGTTCTCCACCGCGGTGATCGTCCCGATCTGTACGATGCTGCCGGCCTCGCTTTGCCGCAAGAACGGTACTGCCGCATCAACCATGGTGACCGCTGACATCACGTCGACCTCGAAATTTCGCCGCCAACCTTCCGGCGTGTGCGGGATGCCGCCGAGGGCGCTCGCATTCGACACGATCACATCGATGCCGCCGAGCCGCCGAGCCGACTCCTCTACCCACGCGGCGAGCGCCGGGTGGTCGCTGGCGTCGACGGCCGCGCCGATGACCTCCCCGTTCGGCCCCAGCTCCTTGGCGGCGCGCTCGACGCCCTCCGCATTGCGCGCACAGATCGCCACCCGCATGCCCTCGGCGACGAGCCGCTCGACCACGGCTCGGCCGACGCCTCGGCTACCGCCCGTCACCAGCGCCTTCTTGCCTGCCAGCCCAAGATCCACCGTCGGTGCTCCTTCCTTAGGTGCACTAAGGCCGCTGCGCATCCCGCGGCGGAAGTGGTACGACCACGCCCCGGTCCATGGCGCCGCGGTACAGCATGTGTATGGCCCGGGACGCGAACCGCCACCCGTCGGGCGTGCGCACGTACTCGTCGTCGTAGTGCCCGAGGTGCAAGGTGCCGTCACCCTGCGCGCGGTTGTTGAACTCGATGATGTACCACCAGCCGCGGGCGCGGTCTGAGTCGACCTCGACCAGCCCGTTGGTCACCACCTGCCCCACCCAGTCGTACTTGGCGATGGCCGTGCGCCACAAGTCCAGGGTCTGCGCCCGGCCGGAGGTGACGCGGCCGCCGCCGAGGTCCCAGCGGCAGTCCTCGGCCCACGTCGCCGCCCAGGCGTCCGGGTCGCGCCGGCACGCCGCGTCGGCGTACCGGGAGACCAGGTCCCTGATGGCCAGCTCGTCTTCTACGCTCACTGCCGCCTCCTCGGCTCAGGTCGCGGACGCCGTCGCCACGACCGCACGGGTGGCGTCGGCCAGCCGGCGGGCGATCTCGCCCGCCGGACGCGGCTCGAGGCCGACCGACATCACCTCGACGGACAGCGGCAGGCGCACGCCCATCTCGTCCACCAGGCGCAGGAAGCCGACCAGGTCGAAGTCACCGTCTCCTGGCACCTCCCGGTGCCGGGTGCAGTCGGTGTAGTAGTCCGGGTCGACCCGCTGCCGCGGCCCGTCGTTGAACTGCACCGTAAAGATGGCTTCAGCCGGGATCGCGCGGAGCATGTCATCGTCGTTCGCGCCCCGGAAGTGGTGCCAGCAGTCCAGGCAGATGCCGCCGTTGGTCCGGCCGGCCGCCTTCACGATCTGCATCGCGGTCGCGGCGTCCGGGATGTTCGTCATCTCGGGCAAGAACTCGATGGCCACGGCCAGACCGTGCTCCGCGGCCCGGTCGCAAACCCCGGCGAAGGCCTCGGCCGCGTCGTCAAGGGTGCCGGCGTAGGGCCCGACGACCTGGACGTGGTGGCCGGGCCCGAGCGCGTCGCTCATGGCGAACACCGACCGTTCGCTGCGCAGGTAGGCGTCCCGCTCGGCGCCGGTCGCCGACCAGCCGCGCAGCGCCTCGATCTCGACCACCCGCATCCCGTACTGGCCGAGCACTGACCGCAGGTCGGCGTCGCTCGCACCCTCGGTCCGCAGCCGTTCGTACTCGCCGACGTACAACCCCATCGCGGCGAATCCGGCCTCGGCGGCGGCTCGCACCCGCTCCTCGAACGGGCGGAACCGACCGAGGCTGAAGTGGCTGAGGATCAGGTCGTCCGGGCCCAGGTCGGCGTATCCGGGCAGGGCGGCGAGCGCGTCCGCGGCGGCGCTCACCGGTCCGCGCCGGCCGGGATACCGCTGTGTCCCCCCTCACGGACCAGGTCGCGCCGGTGCGCCCACCGGCCGTGCTCGCCCGGGGCGACATTTTCCTTGGACCCGGTGGTCAGCCCGCCGTCGACAACCAGGACGTGCCCGCTGACGAAGCCGGCGTCGTCGCTGGCCAGCCACAAGGCGGCGTGCGCGATGTCGTCGGCCACGCCAATCCGGCCGCGTAGCGGGGTCCGGGTCGCGAACGCCTCCCGGGCCTCGTCCATGGCGTCGGGGTCGCCGACGATGGTCGCCGCGTTCATCGGGGTGAGGATCTTGCCCGGGGCGATCGCGTTCACCCGGATCGACCAGGCGCCGAGTTCGGCGGCGACGTTCTTGGTCAACGCGATGACCGCGCCCTTGGCCGCGCCGTAGACGTGCGGGCCGAGCCCGCCTTGCAGCCCGCCGATGCTGGTGGTGTTCAGGATTACCCCGCTGTGCTGCGGCTTCATGACGCGGGCGGCGTGCTTGAGGCCGAGAAACACCGACCGCAGCAGCACGGCCATGGTGAACTCATACTCCTCGAGCGGGATCTCGTCGATCCCGCCGTGCGCGCCGATGATCCCGGCGTTGTTGAACATGCAGTCCAGCCGGCCGAACTCGCCGACCGCCGTGTCCACGGCCCGCGCGACGTCCGGCTCGGCCGTCACGTCACAGTGCAGGTAGCGGCACCGGTCGCCGAGCTCGGCGGCGACCTGCTGCCCCCGGTCGTCCTGGATGTCGGTGAGGAGCACGCTGGCGCCCTCGGCGTGCATCAGCCGGGCGGTGGCCTCGCCCAGCCCGCTCGCGGCGCCGGTGACGACGGCGACCTTGCCCGAAATCCGTCCTGCCACGGCTCTTCCTCCGACCGTCGGTACTGCCGCACGACCGCGACTATCTTGTCACGGACTACAATAACCATTGGCCTCGGCGAGGAACAGGAGCAGCCAGTGAACGACGCAAGAACCCGCCCGTTTCGGTTCTCGGTCCAGGCGTTCGAGGCTGAGTCGGGGCCGCAGTGGACCGGTCTGGCCCGCCGGGCCGAGGATCTCGGTTACTCGACCCTGTTCACCACCGACCACTACTTCGGACCGGGGGACATCTCGGACGCATCCGGGCATCGCCCGGTCGACGTCGCGCCGCTGACCGGGATGATGGCGGCCGCGATGGCGACGACCGAGCTGCGCGTGGGCTGCCGCGTGTTCTGCGTCGACTATCACCATCCGGTCGTACTGGCCAAGGAGCTCGCGACGATGGACATGCTCTCGCAGGGACGCGTGGAGGCCGGGTTGGGCGCCGGCTGGGTGAGCGCCGAATACGAAGGGCTCGGCATCGCGATGGACCGCCCCGGCGTGCGGATCGAGCGGCTGGCGGAAACCGTGGAGTTGCTCAAGGCGCAGTGGGCTGGCGAGCCGCTCGCGATCAAGGGCACGTACGTCCGGGCGTCCGGCTTCGCCGGGCGGCCGCGGCCGGTGCAGCAGCCGCACCCCCCGATCCTCATCGGCGGCGGCGCCCCTCGGGTGCTGAAGCTGGCCGGCCGGCTGGCCGACATCGTGAGCATCAACTTCAACAACGCGGCCGGGAAGCTCGGGACGGACAGCGTGGCGAGCTCGACCCAGGAGGCGACCGCGGAGAAGATCGGCTGGATCCGGGAGGGCGCGGGCGACCGATTCGGCGACATCGAGCTCGAGCTCGCGGCCTACTTCATCGCGATCAGCGAGGATCCCGCGGACGCGGTGGCCGCGATGGCTCAGCGCTTCGGCGTCCCGGCGGAGGTGCTGGCCGAGCATCCGCACGCTCTGATTGGCTCGGTCCCCGAGATCTGCGACAAGCTCGAGCAACGCCGCAGCGAACTCGGCGTCAGCTATATCAACGTCGCGCAACGCTCGATGGACGTGTTCGCGCCGGTCGTGGCCCGGCTCGCGGGCAACTGACCGCGTCCGGCGCGGTCAGTTGGGTTGGCTGGCCGCCATTCCCGCGCGGTAGGCGAAGGTGATGATCGGTCCGAGGGTGCCGCCCGCGCCGCCGTAGGCCATGCCGGTCGGGGCGGCTGCGACGTTCCCGGCGGCGAACAGCCCGGCAATGACCTGGCCCCGGGTGTCGAGCACCCGCCCTTGCAGGTCGGTGCGCGGGCCGCCGCTGGTGCCGAGGGTTCCGCTGCGCACCTGCACCGCGTAGTACGGCGGCTCGTCGATCGGGCCGAGCGTGGCCTGCACCCGCGGCCGCGCCGCGGCGTCGCCGCTCCACAGGTCATAGGCGCTGCGACCACGGTGAAAGTCCGGATCGTCGCCGGATTCGACGTTCGCGTTCCACCTCGTGACGGTCTGGGTCAGCGCGTCGGCCGGCACGCCGATCGCGGCGGCGAGCTTACCGAGGCTGCCTGCCTGGGTCATCCACGCCGGGGCCTGGCCCGCGGGAGGCACAGCGCGGAACCCGTAACGGGCCAGGTACCCAGCGTCGAACACGAGCCAGCACGGCAGGTTGACGTAATCGAAACGCATGGCATCAAGCTGGTGCAGGGCACCGCCGAGGGCGTTGTAGTTCGCGGCCTCGTTGGTAAAGCGCCGGCCGAGCTTGTTGACGATTATGGAGCGGGGCAGCGTCCGCTCCCGGTTCAGCAGGGTGGCGCGCTGGCGGCCGAACGCGACATCGCCGGGGATCTCGATGACCGGCACCCACCAGGCCTGCGGCATGTTGCCCAGCGCGGCCCCGGCGCGCATGGCGATCAGCAGGCCGTCGCCGACGTTGGCCGGCACCGACGCCGGCGAGGTCATCGGCCCGCGCAAGAAGCCGCGGACGAGCTCGGGATCCCACTCGAATCCGCCGGTCGCCAGGACCACGCCGCGGGTGGCGCGGACGACGACCGCACCACCCGGTTGTTCGACGACGACGCCGGCCACCCGCCCGTCGTCGATGACGACGTCCTGCGCGCGGCTGGCGGGGACCGGTTCGACCGCGCGGTCGAGGCAGGCCTTGAGCAGCGGGCCGACCAGCGCGGCCCCGCAGCCGCGAAGATCCTCGGCCTCCCGGCGCGCCTGGACCTGCTGGTCGAGGTGCCCGGTACCGCCGCCCAAGGTCGTGTCACTGAGCATCAGGTGCCGGTTACGGTGGCCGGCCACCACCCGGTCCGCCCAGTCGGCAAGCTGCCGGAATGAGAACAGCTCGGGTTCCAGTGTCCGTCCGCCGCCGGGCTTGCCGCCGGGTCGTTCCGGGTGATAATCGGGGTAGCCCGACACGATCTTCATCCGCAGCCCGGCGGCCGACTCCAGCCACCGGAACACGCGCGGCCCGTCGTCCACGAACGCCTCGGCGAATCCCGGGCGGATGTGCCCGAACGACAGCGATGCGAGGTACCGTAGCGCGTCGTCCCTGCTGTCGGCGATCCCGCTGGCCGCCATCTGCGCGTTGCANNNCCGGCCGGCGCGGCGGTCACGACGCCAGCACCGCGCGCACCAGGTCACGCGCCTGGCGGGTCGCGAACGACAGCCGCCGCGGCGCGTACGCGTCGCCCAGCAGGTGTACCGCCTGGTGCCGGGTCCGCAGCTCGTGGTAGAGCCTGTCCTCGGAGACCGATCCGCAGGCCAGTACCACGGTGTCGGCGCCGTCGAGCGTCCAGCGCCGGTTGCTGTAGGAGTGTGACAGCTCGACCGTGCCGGGCCGGAACGCGACAGCGCGCGCCATCGGCACCAGGCGCACGCCTTGCGCATCCAGCCGGGCCAGCACCGACCCGATGGAGTACTTGCCGACCTGCGGGGACGGCGCGGGCGACTGGTAGACCAGGGTCACCTGGTGGCCGGCCCCGGCCAGGTGATCAGCCACGGCGAGCGGCGCGGCACGGTCGTCTTCGGACACCACCATCACCCCGTCGTCGGGCGGCACGCCGCCGGTCAGCGCGGCCACCGAGCTGATCACGTGCGGCAGGTCCACGCCGGGAACGTCCGGGACGCGGGGCCGGGCGCCGGTGGCCACCACGACCACCCCCGCGTCCCGGCTCAGCACGTCGTCCGCGCTCGCCTCGACGCCGAACTCGACGGTGACCCCAAGCTGCGCCAGCCGGCGCCACTGCCAGTCGATCCAGTCCGCGTACTGGTGATTCATCCGGGCCAGCGCGGCGACGGCGAGCTGCCCGCCGATCCGGTCCGAGCGTTCGAGCAGCGTCACGCGATGGCCGAGCTCGGCGGCGAGCGCGGCCGCCTCGGTCCCGGCCGGGCCCGCCCCGACCACCAGCACCTCGCGGACCGCACCCGCCCGGGACGCCGGCCCCTCGAACTCCCGGCCCGCGTCCGGGTTGACGGAGCAGGCGAACGGCAATCCCTCGCCGGAGCGGCGGTTGATGCAGTCGTTGACCGCGATGCACGGGCGGATGTCGGCGCGATGGCCCGCGCGGGTCTTCTCGACCAGCAGCGGGTCCGCGATCAGGGCCCGGGCCATCCCGACCAGGTCGGCCTGCCCGGCCGCCAGGATGGCCTCGGCGACCTGCGGATGGACCACGCGGCCCGCGTAGACGGCCGGGAGGTGGGTGGCGGCCTTGGCCCGGCCGGCCAGCGCGGCCCACTCCCCCTCGGCGTGCATCCCGATCGGCACGTAGCTCGGCGAGCCCCAGTTGTTGCCGATGTCGAAGCTGAAGTAGTCGACGGTGCCGTCCGCGGTGAAGGCCGAGACGAAGGCGGCGCACTCCTCCACGTCATAGCCGCCGTCGATCCTCTCGTCCAGGCACAGGCGCAGGCCCAGGGTGATGGGCCGGGCGACGTGGCTGCGGATCGCCTCGCACACCTCGCGCACGATCCGGCGGCGCCCCTCGATGCCGCCGCCGTACCGGTCATCGCGCCGGTTGGTCCGCGGCGACAAGAACCACTGCAGCACGTCGTCGTGATTGCTGTGCAGTTCGATCGCGTCGGCGCCCGCTTGCGCGGCGAGCGCCGCCGAAGCCCCGTACTCACGGACCAGCCACGCGATCTCGTCGAGGTCGAGCTGGTGCGGGATGGCGTGGTCGAGATGGCCGGACAGGGTCTGCGACGGCGCGATCGGCATGCCGCCCTGCAGCACCATCTGCACGGTTCCGAAGCCACCGGCGGCGTGCAGCCGGTCCATGTACCGCCCCATCCGGTCGACGAAGGCCGGATGCCGGAAGAAACCGTCGGCGTTCGCCCCGATGCCGCTCGGTTCGAACCCCGGGATGAGCGGGTTGCGGACGAACACCGGGCCGCCGCCCACCCATTGCATGCCGCCCTGCACCCGGGCCAGCCAGTAGCGGCACATCCGGTCGAACTGCTCCTCGGTACCGAGCAGCGCGCCGCCGCCCCCGCTGTGCGGCGGGACCACGAGCCGGTGGCCGAGCGACATGGTGCCGACCCGGATCGGCGAGAAGATACGCTCCGAGACAATGGTCATCGTGCTCCCTGGCTGACGAAGCCCGAACCGGGCCGGATGCCGGTTGCCGATCTGGGTAGCGGCCTGCTCACCATAGTCTCGCCCGACCTGGTGACTTGAATCGATAATGGTGCTGGCCGGGTCGGCCGCAGGGAGGAGGTGCCGGGTCATGTCGGGCAGCCAGGTATTCACGTCCAGACTGAAGGGCCGTCCGCTGCTGGACAGCGAGGGCCTGACCATCGGCCGGATCCGCGACGTCGTGATCCTGCCCGGCGCCGCGAAGGAACCGCCCCGGGCGCTGGGCCTGGTCGTGACGTTGCAGCGGCGCCGCATCTTCGTCAACCTCGGGCAGATCGTGGAGATCTCCGTCGAAGGCGCCCACCTGAAGGGAGGTTCGGTCGACCTGGACCGCTTCACCCGCCGGTCTGGGGAGATCCTGGCCTCGGAGCTGTACGGGCAGCACGTCACGGACGGAAGCGTCGTGGACGTGGCCATCTCTCCGAGCGAGCAGCAGCGGATCGGCTGGGAGGTCTCCGAGCTGGCCATCTCGCGGGGCCGGAGCCTGCTGCACCGCGGCCCGGAGATCGTGCCCTGGGACCAGTACCCCGAGCTGTTCAAGACCGACCCGCTGACCGAGCAGCTGGCTGAGCTTCGTGAACTGCAGCCGGCCGACCTGGCCACCGCCGTCGAGGGCCTGCCGCCCAGCCGCCGCGACCAGATCGCGGCGGGCCTGGACGACGAGCAACTGGCCGACCTGCTGGAGGAGATGCCCGAAAAGGACCAGGTCCGGCTGCTGGCCAGCCTCGGGCTGGAACGCAGCGCCGATGTGGTGGAAGAGATGCAGCCGGACGATGCCGCGGACCTGCTCGCGGAGATGTCGCCCGAGCAGCGCGAACGGCTGCTGGCCGCGATGGAGTCGGGTCAGGCCGCGGACCTGCGGCGGCTGCTGCGGTACAACCCGACGACGGCGGGCGGGCTGATGACGTCCGAGCCTCTCATCGTTACCCCGGACATGTCGGTCGCCGAGGTGCTGGCCCGGATCAGGGACCCCGACATGCCGATCACCGCGGCCGCGCAAGTGTACGTGTGCGAGCCGCCGATGGTGACGCCGACCGGCCGCTACCTCGGCACCGTGGGGTTCCAGCGGCTGCTGCGCCGGGCCCCGTCCATCCTGGTCGGCGAGTGTATCGAGGCGCGTGTCTTCGTCCGGCCGGACCTGCCCGAACGCGACCTGGCGGCCCGGATCGCGGCCTACAACCTGGTCAGCGTGGCGGTATGCGACGAGGACGGCCACCTGGTCGGCGCGGTGACCGTCGACGATGTGCTCGACCACCTGCTGCCCGCGGACTGGCGAAAGAAGGGAGCCTGAGATGTCAAGGATTTCCCTGCGCCGACTCAGCGACCGAGCCGACCTGTCCGTTCCGCGCGGCTCCCCGCAGATGGGCGCGCGCTATGACGCCGACGCGTTCGGGCGGTTCGCGGAGGGGATGGCGCGGTTCCTCGGCACCGGGCGATTCATCGTCGGCCAAACCGTGCTCGTGGTCGTCTGGATCATCCTCAATACCCTGGGCCTCATCAAGCACTGGGATCCGTACCCGTTCATCCTGCTCAACCTGGCCTTCTCGACCCAGGCGGCCTACGCCGCGCCGCTGATCCTGCTGGCCCAGAACCGGCAGGANNGAGGATTCGCTGGCCAAACTGACCAAGCTGATCGCCGACCAGTCGCCTCAGGTCCCGCCCAGGCTCCAGTTGGCGCCGGACGGCCAGCCGCCGCCGGACGGCCAGCCGGGTGCCGCTCCCGTACCGGACAGCTAGGACACGCCTTCGCGGACCGCGGCGGCGGTGAGGGAGCGGGCGGTGCGGACGGCGCTGGCCACGGCCTCGGCTGGGGGCAGCCCGCACAGATCGGTGAGGACGAACAGGGCCTCGGCGCTCATGACCACGGCCAGGCTCCGCTTGAGCTGGGCCAGTGCCTCGGGGTCGGTCCCGGCCAGCGGGGCGAGGGCGTGATCGATGAACGCGAACCGGTGCCCGGGCCGCTGGGCCGCGATGCCGGGCCTGGTGACGGACGCCGCGATCATGGCCCGGACCGCGCTCTGCCGGGCCCAGATCCCGTTGAACAGCACCTCGGCGGCGTAGCCGACCCGCTCCACCGGGTCGGCACTGTCCGCGACCGGCGCCAGCGCCTCGGCGGGGTCGGGCCACACCCCCGCATCCGATTCCAGCAGCAACGAGACCAGATCAGGGAAGTACCGGTAGGCGGTGGCCTCGGACACCAGCGCGGCCCGGGCCACCGACGGCATGGTGATCTCCGCGCCGTCGCGGGCCAGGTCCGCCGCGGCCCGGACGATGGCGGCACGGGTGCGGGCCTTCTGATTCACACGGCCGGTGCGCGCGGGGCTCGGTTCGGCTTCGACCTGGCTCACGCGGGCCGTGCGGGCTAGGCCCGGTTCACCGGCGACGCTGGTCCGCGTGGTCATACTTCCACGATACGTAGCTTGCTCTCATTAGGCAAGTCGTCACTCTTTATGAGAGTTGACTTGTATTACGAGAGCTCGTCGTCTAGCATCGCTGGTGATAGCTCACTCTTACGAAGGAGTCGTAACAGATGACGACCGAGGCACGCACCACCGTGATGACCGTAACCGTCGACGGCGTCGGACCGGTGCCGGTGACCCTGACCGAGCGCGGCGACGGGCGTCCTTTCCTGCTGCTGCACGGCGGGGCCGGACCGCAGTCGGTGGACGGATTCGCCGACCTGCTGGCCACGCAGGAGCCGGCCCGGGTGCTTACTCCCACCCACCCCGGGTTCGGCGGTACGCCGCGCCCCGACGGGCTGGACAGCATGCGGTCCCTGGCCCGGGTGTACACCGGGCTGCTCGACGAGCTCGGGCTGACCGGGGTGACCGTGATCGGTAACTCCATCGGCGGCTGGGTCGCGGCCGAGATCGCACTGCTGGGCAGCCCGCGGGTGAGCGGCGTGGTCCTGGTCGACGCGGCCGGCCTGGTGCTCAGCGACTACCCCGCGCCGGATTTCTTCTCGATGACCATGGACCAGGTGGCCGACCTGAGCTACTACCGCCCGGACGCCTTCCGGCTGGACCTGGACCACCTGCCCGACCAGGTGAAGGCGTTGATGGCGGGCAACCGGGCGGCGCTGGCGGTCTACGGCGGGCCGGCCATGGCCGACCCCGGGCTGCTGGACCGCCTGCCGGACGTCACCGTCCCGGTGCTGGTCATCTGGGGCGAGGCCGACCGGATGATCCCGGTCGCGCACGGCCAGGCCTACGCCAAGGCCATCCCGGGCGCCCGGTTCGTGCTCATCCCCGAGGCCGGGCACCTGCCCCAGCTCGAGACGCCCGCCCGGTTGCTGGCCGTGATCTGGGACTTCGCCGAGACCACCGCGAGCTGACGAGATCTGGAGACAATGCGTCATGGCTGAGATTTCCATCGTGGGCCCGGCGGATGGCGAGCCGGCGCTGTCCGGCCCGGCCACCGTGCGGATCATCGAGGACGGGAGCACCACCTCACACCGGCTGGGGATGGCCGAGATCGTGCTGGCCCCGCACACCAGCGGGCCGCCGCAGCACCGGCACGCGCAGCACGACGAGGGCTTCTACGTGGTCTCCGGCACGGTCAGGTTCACCAGCGGCGAGAAGTCCTTCGACGCGCCACCCCGGACCCTGGTCATGGTCCCGCCCGGCGCGCCGCACACGTTCGCCAACCAGGGCGAGGAGCCGGCCGTCATCCTCAACACGTTCACCCCGGACCTGTACGTGCAGTACTTCCGTGACCTGCGCGAGATGACCGCCGACGGCCAGCCGCCGTCGGCGGAGCTGATCACCGACCTGATGACCCGGTACGCCACCGAGCCCGCTACCGCCGCGGGCGGTTAACCCGGGCCCGGCTGGGGAGGGAAGCGGCCGGGAGGTCACATTGACAGGGGACGGCGACAGCGCGAGCCGGGTAGCCATGCCCGCCACCTGGCAGGACTGGCAGCGGTGGGTTCAGGACGTGGACTGGTCGGACTGGCGCGGCTGGCTGGCCCGAATCGCCGCCACCGACTGGGGCGGCGGGACGGTGCCCGCCGTGCCGTGGGAGCAGGCGCCCGCGGCGGGCCAGATCTCGCTGGCCTTCCGGGCCTTCGCCGAGGACGAACCCGGCGCGGCGATCCGCGACCACCTGGCCGCGGCGTGGCCGGCGTTCGGGCGGTGGTGGCGGCAGGGCGCGAATGAGCGCCCGACCACGGCGCAGGCCCGGGCCGCGCTCGAGGAGCACATGCCCGAACTCGTCCCGGCCTGGCAACAGCTGACCGCGATGATCGGGGACGCTGACGCGGGCGCGGCCCTGGCGCTGTGGAACCCGCCGCCCTTCCTCACCGGGTGCTCGCAGGCGGCGGTCCTGGACGGCGGGCCCGCGCTGATCCGCAACTACGACTGGGACTACCGGCTGTTCGATGCGGTGGTGGCNNGGACGGCCGCAGGTCGGCGAGGGGTTCGGGATCCCGCTGGTGATCCGGTACGTGCTGGAGACCTGCGCCGACGCCGAGCAGGCCGTGGCGGCGCTGCGCCGGATCCCGGTGCACATGTCGTACAACGTCACCGTGCTGGACGCCGCCGGGCAGCGGGCCACCGTGTACCTGGCGCCGGACCGGCCGGCCCGGGTCACCGACCTGGCCGTGACCACCAACCATCAGGGCCGGGTGGAATGGGAGCCCTACGCCGCGGCGATCCGCAGCGTCGAGCGTCAAGAGCACCTGGAGCACCTGCTCGCCGAGCATGCCGACGCGGCCGCCGTGGTGGCCGCGTGCCTGCGGTCCCCGCTGTACGCGACCCGCTTTCACGAAGGCTTCGGGACCTTGTACACCGCCGAGTACCGGCCCGCCGAGGGCGTCGCGCGCTACTACTGGCCGGGCCGGGCCTGGGCGCAGTCGCTGGACGCGTTCGACTCAGGCGGCATCGAGATCGGCCTGGGCACGCCCTGAACGGGACTGTTCGGTTAGGAGGCCGGACCGTGGTACCACAGGCCGTTCGGCATAATTGAACTTCTTACCGAACGGGCCGTGGTGCACCTTCCCCGGTCAGGCCTGGCGCCGCCGCCAGACGGCCACCGCGCCGACGACCACGAGGCCGGCCGCCACCGCGAGCGGCCAGCGGCGCTGGCTTCGCCGCGCCCGGCCGGGCAGGGCGGTGAGCTCGGCCTTGACCTCGGCCGCCCGGGCCTGCGCGTTGGCCTTCACCTCGGCGGCTTTGCCCCGGGCCCGGGCCTTGACATCGGCCTTGGCGGCCAGTTCTTCCACGGTCGCGCCGAGTCGCGCCCGGGTCTGCTCGATCTCCTGCTCGATCTCCTGGCGGATTTCGGGTGTGCTCATGGGTGCGTCCTGTTCTTGATGTCGTGCCTGATTTCGTCAACATCGGCCTTGACGCTGGCCACGGTGCGCTCGGGCACTGCAGGTGTGGCCTTTTGCAGCCGCCCCTTGCCGATGAGCGCGGCGCAGCCCGCGGCGGCGAGCAACGCCGCGCCGACGATGAGCGCGGCCAGCCACGCCGCCAGCGCGCCGGCCAGGGCGATGATCGCGCACGCCAGCAGGCAGCCCACGCCGTAGACGGCCACCACGCCGCTGGCCCCGAACATCCCCGCGCCGAGCGCGGCCTGCTTGCCCTTGCTGGTCATTTCTAGCTTGGCCAGCTTGAGCTCGTCGCGGATGAGCACGCTGACCTGTTCGGACATCATCTTGACGAGTTCCCCCGTCGAGTGCTCCTGCTCCTGGTCATAGGATTCCACGTTTGCGGGTCCCCTCCGTCCGCTCCGTCCGCTCCGGTGCTCCGTGCTCCGGGTTAGTTCCGGGCGCGTACCCGGAGTGCGGTCGGGCTAACGTGCCGGGGCGGGAAAACTCGGCACGTCGCGGCGCCTATGGTGCGGAAGGACACCGGGTAGGTCACGCGTTGGGCGCGATGGCCTTGATGGGAAGCGGCGGGCATTTATGGCCGGCCGCGATCGCGTCCCGCAGGTCGGCGATGACCTTACCTGGCTCGGCCTTGATCGTACTGGGCAGCCAGTGCAGCATGTGGATCCCGGCCGCTTCCATCCGGTTATGGCGCATGGTGGTCTCCGCGTAGTCCCTCGCTCTCATGTGGTACTCGCGGGAGTCCACTTCGCCCGCGACCCCCGCGCGCCCGAACCATGCGTCGGGACGGCCGAGGAAGATGCCGTCGAGGGTGTACAGGTCCGGGTTGTACATCGGCTTCTCCAGGTCCGAGCGGTCGATCAGGCGCTTCAGGTCAGCTTCGGCCACAGACCGGATGCCCTCGCTGACCTCGGCNNGACGAGTTCCTCGAGCGTGCAGCGACCGCACTGGACGGCTTCGCAGACCAGCGCCTGTACGTCGCTGAAGCGGGTCATCGCGCGTGCGGCGTCGGCGACGGCACGGGCTGGAGATGTGAACCGGATCGGGCCGGTGGTGTAAAGGTCCCCCGGCATGCGGGTCGTGCGCTGGATCTGGACGTATCCGATACTTTTGCGGTGATTGCCCGTCGGGACAAGCACGTCCAGGATGTTCAGGCCGGCGCACCGCAGGTTATGCCGCCGGACCGCGACCGCCCCGGTGATCACGCTCCGCGGTCCGGCGTACAGCAGCGCGGCAGTCTCCCGCTGTTCCTGGCTGGCCGCGCCGGTCACGGTTAGATACACCCCGGGCAGGATGTGCCGCCAGGGACCATCCGGCCGGAGCCGGTACTCGATGGTGCCGCGCGTCATGCCGCACTCGAGCGCCTGGCTTCGCGCCACGACGTCGAACTGGCCCCGCGCAATACGTGCGAGTTGCCCGCGGTCATATCCGGAGAGAGTTGGCATGCTCGCAATATGTCACGCAGGCCCGACAAAACGTCGCTTTCGTCTGGGTCGATGTCACGTTGTACCGGTAAGAGCAAGCACGATGCGTCATCAACCAGGTTGGCCGCTGCACGAGGGCTCGGCGGTTGAGGTCGGCGGGGTAGGTGGGGTAGGCGGGGTAGGTGGGGTAGGAGGAGCGGGCGGGTGGGGCGGGCAGTGGGGGCAGGTGGAATGGGGAGCGCGGGCG
>PLIQ01000453.1 GCA_003140115.1 Actinomycetota bacterium
GGCACCCCGATCCCATAGAGGGGATCATGCCAACTCTGCCACCACCCGCCCGGATCGTCGGCTCACGATCGAGGCGACAACGCAGCTGTGACGTGACGTCGGCGGTAATGGCCGCTCCTGACGTCGGCAGGGAGCGGCCCGCCCTGGCAGACCGGCCTATCGTGACGCGCGCTGCGGGACCGCTGTCCTCGGGGAGGCCGCTGCCTCAGGCGCGCCGGCTGACCCATACCGAGATGTGGGCGGGTTCCAGGGCTTGGTGTACGGCACCGGCCAGGTCGTCCCGGATCGAGTCCAGGTCCACCTCGTCCTTCAGCCGGGCCGCGAACGCGGCCACGGTCCGGTCGGCGTCGTACCGGGCCCGGTTGAACCGGCGGTCGACGGCCCGCTGGACCCGGCGGCGCAGCGGGTTAAACAGCGCGGCGGCGACCAGGGTGGAGGCCGCCACTGCCACCGTGCTATGGAACCGGAACACCTCGGTGGCCAGCAGCACCAGGCCTGCGTAGACGCCGACCAGCAGCCCGGTGACCAGCGTGTAGGACAGCGTGCGGCTGATCAGCCGGTCGATGTCGTACAGGCGGTACTTCAAGATGGCGAAGACGATGCACACCGGCAGGCTGAAGATCCCCACGATCAGGCAAATGGTGTTCAGCATCCCTGACTGGAAACTGAACCCCGCGGCCAGCCCGATGACGCTGACGGCGCTGCCCGCCATCAGCCACTTGAGCTGGGCCCGGCGCTCCCCGGTGGCCCGCCGCCAGCTCAGCACCTGGCGGGCCACGAACAAGACCCAGAACACCGGCACCGCCAGGAACGCGATCACGAGCACGAAGCCCAGCGCGCCGCCCGGGAAAGAATTACTGACGAGCTGCCCCTTGCTGTTCACCACGATCCGGGTACCGCTCATCCGCCAGCCCCCGCCGCCCAGCAAGATGGCGATGATCAGCGCGCAGACCGCCAGGTAGGCCCGGCAGACCATCCGCCACCTCGGCGGCAGCGTGCCGTCGGGAACAGCAGGACGATCAGCGGGGGGATCAGGAACCACGTGCTCCACAGCTCCGAGGCGATCAGCACGGCCGGGAAACCTAGCGGCAGCATCCCGTGGTGGAGGTGGTAGTCCAGGACCGCGTAGTTCGCCGCGTCTTCGTAGAAGCTGAGCATCGCGGCGTATCCCACCAGCAGCAGCCCGATCCGGTTGCCTGGCTGGCGCCGGGTAATCAGCCACCCGAGAACGGCGGTTAAGACCACCAAGAGCACGAGACCGTCGAACGGCTTGCGGGCCGCGATGCCGATCGGCACGGACAAGCCGACCAGGCCGACCAGCGCGCCCAGCACGATGGTCACCAGCGGAAGGCGGCGCGCGGTAACCTCCGCGCTCGCCGGTGCCTGCCTCGCCGCAGGCTGCGCCCCTGCCACGAAGCCCACGCTATGCCCGGAGCGTTCCGGGAACGTTACCGCTCAGCGCAGAATCTCCCGCCCGGCCCACCACACGATAATCCTCGTCAGGACGGCTGGTGCGGGTCTAGTGCATTTGTCGCCCGCCAGACGCGATAGGCCCACAGGCTGTTCGCCACCGCGCCCGCGAGCGTCAGCAGCGCCCAGCCCCAGTGGCCGTAGGCCAGCAGGATGCCGGTCAGGGCGAGCAGCCAGGCCGTGACCAGCACACGGATGAGTATCACGCTACGCGGATGCTTTCGGTCGAAGCCCGTTGCCATGTTCATGATGGTCTCCCTCTATCACAGGGCCACGCAAGATTGTCCGTGCCCGTACCAGAGGATCGAGCAAGGTTCTTGAGCGCTTTCCGCTAACCGAGGGTGGATGGTCCTGGCGTGGGCCGCTCTGGTTGACCTGGATGCTGGCCCCGTAGGCTTCCAGACGTGCCGTGACGCCCGGTCGCCGATGACATGACGGCAAGCTATGCAACTAGGCACGCGCCAAAGGCTGTAGTGATCCATGCGGCCCGCTGCAGGCGTGGCCCTCTCTGCCGGTACGCCGGGTGGCCGCCCCACGGCATGCGATACGTCCCATACACCGGCCGCACAGCGGCACCGCATGCGGCACCCTGACCCCCAAGAGGGGAACGTGCCAACTCTGCCACCACCCGTCCTGCCCGAAGGCTGACCATCGAAGCGACCATCGACCTGTAACCTCTCCGCACCAAGACAACCCAGGCCCGTACCACTCGCGAACTCATCCGCGCCCTCATCATGAGCCACGGAATCAGCAAGCCCGAAGGAGGCGGCCCGCCCGCCTGGCGTGCCCATCCCGCCGCGCGGAACACCCACCTCCGGCCCTGGCGGACCCTGCCGGTCCGCCACCTGATCCGTAGATTCCCGTGCGGGCGTCCGGCCCTGTTCAGTTCGTGACCTCGGGCTCGTCTCTCTCCCGGTTGTCCAGCCGGTCCGGATCATCCGAAGGCTGTTCATCCGCGTGGCTCCCAGCGCGGCTCCCACCCCACCCCCCGCGGGCACGGTTAATGGTTTTCAAGAGCATCTGTGGTTCATGGCCCGCCGTCACTGCTACCTGCGTCGTTGGCGCTCGCAGCTGGCTCGTTGAGCAAGATCATCCCGCGTATATCCCGTGCCGGTTCTGTCCACTCAACCCACGGATTAAGAGACAGGCCCGGCCGGTGCCGAAGCCTTCTGAGATCGTCCGGTGCTCTGGCTGATCAGCGTCGACGCGCCCGAGACGATCGGCGCCTGCCCGATCGAGTGCACCGGCGTTGCTGCCCGGCGCCCATGCGGGCCAGTGACCTCGATGGTTCAGGCAGCCGGGGTCAGGAGGGTACCTTGATCGACCCTGGACTCGTCGCGGTTGCCGTACCGCTCGCGCAGCGCCCGCCACGCCTCCAGCTTCTCCGGGCGCATCCGCTGACCGTCATACAGGTCGTGCACGTAGCAGTGGAGCGCCGTCTCCCCGCCTGGCCCGAGGAACTGCACGGTCAAGACCTCCCGCCCGGGGAACGAGGGAAACGGGTAGGG
>PLIQ01000409.1 GCA_003140115.1 Actinomycetota bacterium
GGCCATCAAAGACCCCGATCAGGTCCCGGCCGACGAACTGTCGAAGCACGTAGAGTACGAGGACGGCAGCCCCGAGGCGTTCTTGCGCCGTCTCTGGCGAGACCTGTACGGCGACGAGCCAGTCGACACACCTGAGCACGCCTGAACCCCACCGACCTCCGATGGCTACTGAGGCTGAAAGGCCGCCTGGCTCACGTTATGGTCTTGTTTTCCGGTCGGCTGGCGGAGTGCCGTGGCCGGGCCGGACGATGCCGTGTTCGTAGGCGTAGACGGCGATTTGCACGCGGTCGCGCAGACCGAGCCTGGCGAGGATGCGGGTGATGTGGCTTTTGATGGTTGCCTCGCTGAGGTAGAGACTGGCCGCGAGCTCGGCGTTCGACAGTCCCGCCGCGACAAGCCGCACCACCTCGCGTTCCCGCTCGCTCAGGCGGCCTGCGGCGCTGACGGCCGTGTCGTCGCCGGGGGCCGGGCCGCGGCAGAAATCCTCGATCAGCCGACGGGTAATGGCCGGGGCGAGCAGCGTCTCGCCGGCGCAGACCGCGCGGATGGCGCCGGTCAGCTGCTCGCGGGTGGCGTCCTTGAGCAGGAAGCCGCTGGCTCCGGCCTTCATGGCGTGGTAGACGTACTCGTCGAGGTTGAAGGTAGTCAGCATGAGGATCTTGGCCCTGCTGCCGCCGTGGGCGAGCTGGGCGGTGGCCTGGATGCCGTCGAGTCCGGGCATGCGGACGTCCATCAAGATGACGTCCGGGTCTAGCCGGCGTGCCTGGGCCAGGGCCTGGCTGCCGTCCCCGGCCTCGCCGGCGACACGCAGATCTGGTTCGGCTTCCAGCAGCATCCGCAGGCCCTTGCGGATCAGGTCCTGGTCGTCGGCGATCAGGACGCTGATCATGGCGGCTCGCCGACCGGCAGCCGGGCACAGACGGTGAACCCGCCGCCGGGTCGCGGCCCGGCTCGCAGGTCACCGCCGAACACCGCGACCCGTTCGCGCATGCCCGCCAGTCCCTGGCCCTCACCCACCTCCCCTGCCCCTTTCACTGCCGGAGACGCCGGGTTCCCGGGGCCGTCGTCGGTGACCTCGATGGTCACCGCGCTGGGCGCGCAGCCGACGGTCACTTCGGCGCGGGCCGGGCCCGCGTGCTTGAGCACGTTGGTCAGCGCCTCCTGGACGATGCGGTAGGCGGACACGTTCACCGCCGGCGGTAGCGCCGTGTGGTCACCGTCGACGGACAGGCTGACCTCCAGGCCCGCGGCGCGCAGACTGCCGGCCAGCGACGGCAGCTCGCTGATGCCCGGCTGCGGAGCGCGGCCGGTCTGTTCGTCCGGGTCGCGGAGCAC
Organism: Actinomycetota bacterium; assembly: GCA_003140115.1. The sequence goes on from PLIQ01000409.1 coordinate 1,336, forward strand.
GCCGAACAGGCGGCGGGTTTCGGTCAGGGCCCGCCGTCCGCTCTGCTCGATTTCCTCCAGGGTCGCCGGGTCCGCCCCGCCGGAGGCCCGCGCCCCNNGCGGCCTGCCTGCGGGTGCGGACCAGAACGCCAGCCAGCCAGAACGCCAGCAGCTGCAAGAACGACCTGGCCACGTCCGACGAGCTACCGTGACCTCGCGAAAAGGCCAGGGCCAGCCCGCCGTGAGAGGCGATCTCGGCCACGACCAGGGCGGTGACGGCCCAGGCGGCGGCCGCGCGGCGCAAGGTGGCATGCGCGCCCAGTGAGTAGGCAGCAGTGAACAGCACGAACGAGAACGCCGTGCCCCGCTCCGGATTGCCGGTGAGCAGCGATAGCAGCGCTATCGCCGCCCAGATCGCGGTCCACATCACCAGCGGCGCGCGTCGGCGCAGCACCAGCGGCGCGCCCAGGAGTAGGGGCAACAGCACCCGCAGCCACATGGGCCCCGCGATCATCGCGGCACCGATCAGGCCGGGCGGCGGGCCCCATGCGGCGATGGCGATCAGCACGGCCGCCAGGATGCCCAGCCAGGCATCGGCGATGATGCCCGGGTCACGGCCCGCCAGCCTCCGGAGTGCCTGCATGCCCTCGACGGTAGCCGCTGGCCAGACCATGCGCATCAGACGTGAGCCGGCCTGGATTCAGACCTGCGGATGAACCGGTTCGTACCCGGGGCCGCAGACAACCGGGCTGGGATCCAGCCACAGTGGGCGACGGACACGCCGGACTGGAGCATGGGAGGAGATCGATGAACATCGTCGAGGCCAGCGGTCTGGGTAAACGCTACGGCCGTAGCTGGGCGCTGCGCGAGTGCACGCTGGCGATTCCCGCCGGGCGCGTGGCGGCGCTGGTCGGGCCGAACGGGGCGGGCAAAAGCACGCTGCTGAACCTGGCGGTGGGCCTGACGGCGCCGTCGGCGGGCGACGTCACCGTGCTGGGCGGCCGCCGGGCGGGATCGCCGGCCGCGCTGGACGGCATCGCGTTCGTGGCTCAGGACACGCCGCTGTACAAGAACTTGTCGGTCGCGGACATGATCTACATCACTCGCAGTCTGAACCGGCGCTTCGACCAGCCCTACGCCCGTGCCCGGCTGGACGAGCTCGGCATCCCGCTGAAGCGAAAGGCGGGCAAGCTGTCCGGCGGTCAGCAGGCGCAACTAGCGCTGACCCTGGCGCTGGCCCGCCGCCCGCGACTGCTGGTGCTGGACGAACCGGTGGCGATGCTGGACCCGGTCGCCCGGCACGACTTCATGGCCACGGTGCTGGCGGCGGCGTCCGCGGGCGCGGTGTCGGTACTGCTGTCATCGCACGTGCTGACCGAGCTCGAGCGGGTGGCGGACTACCTCATCTTGCTGTCCAGGGGCCAGGTGCGACTGGCCGGGGCAGTCGATGACCTGCTCGCCACCCACGGCCAGGCCAGCCTGGAAGAACTCGCCCTGGCCTACCTGCGCGAGACCCAGACGTCGGAGGTGACGCGATGACCGCGATGACCAGGCCCGCCCGCCCGGACGAGGACGACGCCCGGCTGCGGCCGGTGCCGTGGCGGCGGATGGCCGGGGTCACCTGGCGGCAGCACCGGATTGCGCTGGCCGGCGTGGCCGTGCTGCTGGGCGCGCTGGCGGTGTGGCTGTGGAGCATCGGCACACCGCTGCACCGCGCCTACGCCGCCGCGGTCGCCTGCCACCCGGCAAGCTCGCTCGCCTGCCAGAACCTGGTCAGCACGTTCAACGTCAGCGCCACGAACCACGCTATGGGGAGTAAGGGCCCAGGAGGCGTCCTGCTGCAGCTGCTGCCCGCGCTGATCGGGGCGTTCGCCGGGGCGCCGGTGCTGGCCCGGGAGCTGGAGACCGGCACCTTCCGGTACGCCTGGACGCAGGGCTTCGGCCGGTGGCGCTGGGCGCTCGCCAAGCTGGTGGCGCTGGCGGTCGTGCTGGCCGCCGCGACCGCCGCGTTCGGCGCCCTGGTGTCCTGGTATTACCAGCCGGAGTTCGCCACCGGCAACCAGGCCCCAGGCCTTTACCAGACCTCCCCGCTCGTCACCCTGTTCAGCCTGCGCGAGGTCACGTTCCCCGCTTGGACGCTGGCCGCCTTCACGATCGGCGTCCTGGCCGGCATGCTCATCCGCCGGGTCGTTCCCGCGATCGTCGCCACCCTGGCCGTCTACGCCGGGCTCGCCTTCACCGCCGGTGCTTTCCTGCGAGAGCACTACCTGGCGCCGCTGGTCACCACTAGCAACAACTTCAACCTGCCCGGCGCCGGCACCGCGTGGACCATCAGCCAGTGGTCGACCAAGGACGGCAGGTTCGCCTTCGCCGGCGGCAATCCTCCCCTCAACCTCATCAACCAGTTCTGCTCTTCCCTTCCAGCGGCGAAAGCCGGGCCTCCGGGATCGTTCGGCCAGTGCCTGGCTCAGCACGGCTACACGCAGTGGACCAGCTACCAGCCAGCCAGCCGGTTCTGGCCCTTCCAGTGGATCGAGGGCGGCTGGCTGCTCGCGCTGTCAGCACTGCTCATCGCCGCAACCATCTGGCTGGTCCACCGCCGCGCCGCCTGACGCAGTGTTCGACAGCTCGGCACTGTCGAAAACCGTCCCAGGACCTTTACTCTGCCACGCCGGACTCCGTCCGGAAGCTCACTATGTGGCATGAGACATACGGGCGGCCAGATCCCGCTATCGGGCGGTCACAGGGACCAGAGGGCTTGGGTGGGGGATAGGCGGGCGGCGCGGATGGCGGGCAGCAGCCCGGCGAGGGCGCCGATGAGGATAGCGGCAACCAGTCCCCCGGCCCAGGCCTCGGCCGGGATGACGGTGGACCAGCCCTCGATGTGCGCGTAGACGGCGGTGGAGGCCGCACCGGCGATGACCCCGGCGACGCCGCCGGCGACTGCGAGCAGGATGGCCTCGGACAGGAACTGGATGCGGATCTGGCCCCTGGTGGCGCCTAGGGCGCGGCGCAGCCCGATTTCCTGGCGGCGTTCCAGCACCGAGATGACCATGATGTTGGCTACCCCGACCGCGCCGACGAGCAGGGCGATCGCGCCCAGGCCGAGGAACAGGGTGTCGAATGCGCCGGCCGCGTCGGCCTGGGCGGTCAGTGCGTCCGATGGCTGGGAAACGTCGACCTCGCTGGGGGTTTCCGGGTTGGCCTGGGCGGCGAGCAGGTTGTCGACTCTGGTGATGGTTGCCTGGGTGCTGGCCGTGCGGACGTACAGCTCCGACGGGTGCCCGTCGAAGCCAAGGTACTCGCGGGCGGCGGGGAAGCCGATCAGGACCGTGGTGTCCACTTGCGGGGCCAGGGTGGCGGGGTTGAGGATGCCGACCACGGAGAACCACTGGCCGCCGACCCAGATCCGCATGCCAGGCCAGATCCGGTCGATGCCCAGCAGCTGGGCTGCCTCGTAGCCGAGCACGGCGACGGGTTCGCGGGCGGTGTCGGCATTCAGGTAGCTGCCCTGGGCAACCGACGTGGCGACGGCGGCGGGCAGGCCAAGGCTAGCGGCCTCAACGCTCAGCCCGTTGGTGTCGATGGCGGGGATCAGCGGGCTGCGGTAGACGTCGGCGCTCACGGTACCGCTGTATTGCACAGCGGTGACGCCAGGCAGCTGGCCGACCATGCCGGGTGAGGCGTCGGGCAGCTCGGCGGCCTGGCCAGTCAAGGTCTGCCCATTGGTGGCGGTTAGTAGGTTGGTGCCCAGTCTGGCGATCTCGGCCAGCAGCCCGGCCTGGGAGGAGGCGGCCAGGCCGAGCACGGCCACGATCGCGGCGACCCCGATCGCGATGCCCAGCGCGGACAGCGAGGCGCGCAGCTTGCGGGTGCGCAGCCCGATGCTGGCCAGCCCGGCCAGGTCGCCTGGCCGCAGCCGGGCCGCCGGCGGCGCGGCGGCCCGGCCCGGTGCGAGGGCGGTCACTGAGGTTCCTTCCCGCACGGTCTGGGGCCGGGTGAGCTCCCCGGCGAGGGCGGGGCTGCTGTCGTTGATGATGTGCCCGTCGAGCATCTCGATACGGCGCCGCATCCGGCCGGCGACCGCGTGGTCGTGGGTGACCACGATGATCGTGGTGCCGGCCGCGTTGAGCTCTTCCAGCAGCGCCAGGATGGACGCGCCGGTGGCGGAGTCCAGGTTCCCGGTGGGCTCGTCGGCCAGCACCAGCGGCGGGCGGCAGGCTACCGCCCGGGCGATCGCCACCCGCTGCCGTTCCCCGCCTGACAGCTGAGTCGGGCGGGCGTTGCCGCGGTGTGCCAGCCCGACCCGGGTCAGCGCGGCAGCGGCGAGCTGGCGGCGCTGTACCCGGGAGACGCCGGCGTACAGCAGCCCGTCGGCGACGTTGTCGAGTACTTTCTGGTGTTCGGCGAGGAAGAACTGCTGGAACACGAACCCGATCCGGGATGCCCGCAACGCGGCTAGCTCCCGGTCCCGCATCCGCGCCACGTCCAGGCCGGTCACCCGCACCGTCCCCGCCGTTGGCTTGTCCAGGGTGCCCATCAGGTGCAGCAGCGTGGTCTTGCCCGACCCTGACGGGCCGACCACCGCGACCAGCTCCCCGGCGGCCACCGCCAGGCTCACCCGGTCCAGCGCCCGCACCGGCGGCGACCCCGGATACTCCTTGGTCACCTGCTCCAGTTCCAGGACGACGCTCATGAGGCTGGCACCACGACCTGCTCGCCGGGGGTCAGGTTCCCGGTCACCTGCACCAGGCCGGAGGCGTCATCAAAGATCCCGGCCGTCACCGGCACCAGCCGCCGCGAGTTACCCGGCCCGGTCACCTCGACCGCGTACCCCCCAGGGGACTGGGCCAGCAGCGCGCTCACCGGCACCGCCAGCACGTTGCTGACGCTCTGGGCGGTGATCTCCACCGTCACCGGCGCCTGGTCCAGCCTCCCGGCCGCCGACGGGTCCGCCAGCGCCACCGTCACCGGGACCGTAGCCGAGCTCCCGGATCCGGATGCCACGGTGCCCACCGAGGAGATCTTCCCCGGCGTGCTGGCCCCGTCCGGCAGCTGGACGCTCACCGAATCCCCCACCGCCACCTCCGACTCATCGGAGGTGCTCAGCGCGATGCTCACCACATGCCGGTCCGTGGTCCCCGACAGCACCGGCCCGGCCGCCGGACTGCCCAGGCTGCCCAGCACGCTGGTGACACGGATCGCCTCCGGCTCGAACACCACCGACCTCGCCGCGAGTGACCCCGTCGGGCTGGAGATCCCCACCGCCGACTGCAGCCGCTGCACCCCGTACGCGGTCTCCCATGAGAAGTAATCCCAGCCGAGCGCGCTGATATCCGCACTGTCCGCGTAGCCGAGATTCACCAGGTCATGGTTGAGCTGGGTCACGTCCGCCCCGGTCACTCCCTCATCCAGGGGCCGCCAGTCCGGCACCGGCCCGTACAGCAGCACCACCGGATCGGTCAGATCGGTCTCGTACAGCACCTGCCCCTGCCGGATCACCTGTCCCACCGACGGCAGCGAGGTCAGCGTCCCGCCGCCCGCCCCGGTCACCGTGTAAGACCCCGCATATCCCAGCGTCCCGTTCACCGGCGTCTGCACCGACAGACTCGCCCGCACCACCGGCTGGGTCGCCGGCGCCGCCGCGCCCTGCCCGCCCCCGGACCGGGCGGGCCGCGAGAAAACACCGGTCCGCCACGCCGCCAGCACCCCGCCGGCTACCAGCACCGCCACTGCCCCCGGGACCACCCACCGGAACCGGCCATGCCTGCGTGCCCCCACGGGGACACGCAGGCTTTCCGGGGCGCCGGCGGCATGCCCGGAGCCGGGAGCATCTGCCGGCCCGCTGGCCTCCCCGCGGCCCGGCGAAACCATCTCGCTCACGGCCAGCCGCCTGTCCGTGCCGGCCCGCCGCATTCCCCGTCCGCCATCACGACCCCTGCCCGTTCGACGCTGCCCCCGGGAATACCCCGTTGCTGTCGTGCGCCTGCGACTGGCAGGTACTGAACGCAGACTGGTAGCCGGGCAGGGCGATGTTGATGCTTTTCGGTACGTCGAACACGTTCTGGCTGGTGGGATCGGGGAAGGCCGGGAAGCCATGAGAGCGCATGCAGGCGGCGAGTTTGTCGCCCGCGGCCAGGTCCTGAGCCGTCACCGCGAGCCGCTGAGCCTCGCCCGGCACCAGGTGGACGCACGCCGCTTTCGCGGCCTGGAACGCGGGGGAGCTGGGATCGACACTGTGAGGGCCCACGACGGAGAAGCTGAATGCTCCGTTGACGGGATCCGGGAAGTTCTTGATGGCGTGGGCGCGCATGCATTGCGCGAACTTCACGAGCTGGGCCGTAGTAACCGGGGATGATCCCGCGTCCGGAGTGCTGCCCGGGCTGGAACTCGAGCACGCCACGACCGCCAAGACCATTGCGGTCGCAGCGACGGTGATCGCCACGATCCGCACGGCAGGCGGCCGCCCGCGCCACCGGACGGCCCGGATGCTGCTGGTCGCACCCGGCCCTAGGCCGGGACGGACCGTGAACGTCATCCCGTCCAGCGCCTGCGTCTCGCCGAACCGCTTATGCAGTCCGTCAATCTCGATAGTCGCGTCCATGGCCACAAGATGCCGCGCTCCCGGTCGCGCCGCATCTGCCCGCGGACCCATCTGCACGGTGCCGCAGTCCGCCCGCGGGCATACGCCCGCAGGCAGACGACCCGGCAGCCCGAGGCGGCTACGATCGCTGCCGTGAGCACGCCCCGGCAGGCTGGAGGCGCCATGATCATGTGGGGATTCCCGGTGCTTGGCTGCGCCCTGATGGCTTCCGCCCTCCTGCTGCGCCGCAGGCCGCTCACGGCGCTGGCCGCGATGCTTGGCGGATCGGTGGCCGGCCTGGCGCTGCAGGCGAGTGCCCTGCAGGTCGTGGTTGTCTGCGCGGTGGGCCTTGAGATCTGCTACATAGCAGTGACACGCACCCGCAGGGTCTCGCTGACTGGCGTGGCCATGGTTGCCGTCAGCCTGCTGATTGCGCTCCTGGAAGTGCCCTCTGCAGGCTCACCTCGGGGCGGCGGCAACGTGGAGCCGGCCGTGGCCCTTGCCACGATTATTGCGTGGCTTATCGGGCATTCAATCCGGCAGGCACAGGCCCAGGCCGAGCTGGTCCGCGCCCAGGCGGTCGCCCAGACCGCGATGGCAGAGCGGCTGCGGATCGCCCGTGAACTGCACGACATCGTGGCGCACAGCATCGGCATCATCGCAGTCCAGGCGGGCGCGGGCCGCCGGGTCTTCGACGCCCGCCCCGACGAGGCACGCGACGCCCTGGCCGCCATCGAGGCCACCAGCAGAGAGACGCTATCCGGACTGCGCCGGATGGTGACCGGACTGCGGCGAGCCGACCGGGAACCCGGGCCGGGGCAGGCGCCGCCAGGCCTGGCGCCCGGCCTGGCCGCCATCGAGCGACTGGCCGCCACGACCCTGGAAGCGGGCGTGAAGGTCGACGTGGACTGGCACGGCAGCCGGGAGCCGCTACCGGCTGACATCGACCTGTCGGCGTTCCGCATCATCCAGGAGGCGGTCACTAACGTGGTCCGCCACGCCGGCACCGGCCAATGCCAGGTGTGCATCGACCGGCAGGACGGGCAGCTGTCCATCGAGGTCACCGACAGCGGACGCGGTGGCAGCGGACATGGTGGCGGGGTGGCCGAGACGGGCTACGGGATCACCGGCATGCGCGAGCGCGCCGCGCTGCTCGGCGGGGACTTCTCGGCCGACCCGCGCCCCGGCGGCGGCTTCCGCGTCGCCGCCCGGCTGCCGCTCCCCGCTCCTGCCCGATGACCATCCAGGTCATCCTGGCCGACGACCAGCCATTGATCCGCGCGGGCCTGCGCATGCTGATCGAGCAGACGCCCGACATCGACGTGGCCGGCGAGGCAGGATCCGGAACCCAGGCGGTACGGCTCGCCAGGGATACCAGCCCCGACGTGGTCGTGATGGATATCCGCATGCCGGGCATGGACGGCATCGAGGCAACCCAGATGATCACTTCCGGCGACACGTCCACCCGCGTGCTCATGCTCACCACGTTCGACGACGATGACTACGTCTACGGCGCGCTGCGCGCCGGGGCCAGCGGGTTCCTGGTCAAGGACATGGCACTGGAGGACATCCTGACCGCGATCCGCGTGGTCGCGGCCGGCGACGCAATCATCGCGCCCGGCGTCACCCGCCGCCTGATCGCGCAGTTCGCCGGCCAGCCCGGCCCTGGCCGCAAGCCCCGGGAACTGACCGGCATCACCGACCGCGAGCGCGAGGTGCTCAGGCTGGTCGGCCAGGGCATGTCCAACGCCGAGATCGCCACCGCCCTGTACATCACCGCGGGCACCGCCAAGACCCACGTGGCCCGGCTACTGACCAAGCTGGACGCCAGGGACCGGGTCCAGCTCGTCATTACCGCCTACGAAACGGGCCTGG
>PLIQ01000584.1 GCA_003140115.1 Actinomycetota bacterium
AGCGAAGCGGTCGGGATCGACCCGGTCCGCCGGGTGTTCACCGAGTGCATCCAGACCCAGCCCTGCGTGCTGGAACATAGGGCCAGCCGCGAGTTCTACTGCGGCGAGCATCACGCCCTGTTTCTGCCGGCCATGATGAAGGGGTCGGCCCTGTGGACGCGGGTGCAGGAAGGATTGCAGCTGTTCGGCGTGCCGCCGGAGAACCTGAGCGCGGTGACTGGTTTCCGGCTGGACATGGTGCAGCGGCCACGGTTCACGGCCCAGTTGTATCCAACGACGGCGACGGCGCCGGGGACGTTCGGGTTCCTGCTGGGTGATGCGGCAAACGCGATTCACTTCTGGCCCGGGCGCGGGCTCAATAGCGGCCTGGCTTCGGTCATCTCGCTGGCCCGGTGCCTGGCGGCGTCCTGGCGCGGAACCACTTTGCGAGATGCGGACTTCCTGCGCCACGAAGCGGTGATGGCGATGCTGCAATACCGTCATAAGAGCCGGGCGTGGCGACAAATGGTGACAACCGACACGGCAGGGAACCTGCGGGCGATCAAGGACCAGATTGCTCTGGCGATCGCCGAAGCTGAGCAGGGCGCATATGACGAGGAAACGGACCTTAACGGGCTCATGGAACGCCTGAGCATGATCCGGAGCCGGCTGGAACGCCGCATCGACGGCTTGCCGGATGACACGACGTTGCGGCGCCACCTGAAGCGGCTTCCGGGGCAGACCGTGCACACGCTGCTGATGAGCGAGCCCTGGGACACCGGTAACGTCGGTGGCGAAGAGGTGGACGTCGAGTGGCTCCTCGATGCGCCAGTAACCCCCGCACTCACGTAGCGAGGGGGTGCCTGGTCAGGCGGTCTGCTCGCCACGGCTCGGGTCACCACAGCCGCGAGGCATCCTGTCTGGCGCCACTGCGTGCCTCCGCCGCCCGGGCGGAGAAGATATCGTTAAACCCGCATAGAGCGCTATATGGCTTCGGTAAGCGTTCGTAGTGGTACCGGCAGGCAGCTATGCGGATCTCGTCGTCGACGACCTTGTAGACGAGGCGGTGCTCATCGGTGATCCGGCGTGACCAGTATCCCTGGAAGCCGTGCTTGAGCGGCTCAGGCTTGCCGATTCCCTCGTTACCCTTGCGCTGGATGTCGGTGATCACGGTGTTGATCCGTTTGAGGACCTTGCGCTCCTGCTGCTGCCACCAGACGTAGTCATCCCGGGCGCTCTCGTCCCAGACGAGCTTCACCCCAGGAGATCCCGCTCGATGCCGCCACCATGCTCGAGCCGGTCGATCGAGGCCAGCAGCCGCCGGGCGTTCTCCGGGCTCCGCAGTAGGTAAGCGGTCTCCTTCAGGGACTCGTAGTCGGCGAGCGCAACGATCACCACCGGCTCGTGCCCAGCCCGGGTGATGATCACTTCCTCCCGGTCATCGACGACAGCATTGAGGGTCTCCGCGTAGTGTGCGCGAGACTCGGAGTACGTCAAGGTCTTCATAGCTCCGCTGCCCTTCGCGCCGCCATGGTTCTTACGTACAAGATATTGTACTCCCGTACTGCCATGATTCCGAGCCGACTAGCCGCGACGCCGAGGCCACCACGGCCAAGTGATCGCTGCCGGCTCCTGTTTCAGATTTGTCCCGGCCTGGCACCTCGATCGCGGCGCGGTTGCGGCCCTGGACGCAGATCAGCCGATCCAGGCGCTCGTGTGGGCAGTCGACCAGGCGCTGACCGACGCTCGCACTGGCGATCGGGGGAAAACGCGGCCGGCTAGCCGCCGCTCTCCGGCAGCGCGTCCAGCACGCTGACCTGTTGTGAACGAGTTTCTGGGCAAATTTACAGCCCTATGCCGGGAAACATTACAGTCCCGATGGGGTCTAGGCGGCGCTCCTCGCTGGCCCCGGCTTCCTGCCGAAGGACGGCAGTGTCGTCGGCAATGCTCCGGAGCAGCCGCAGGACGCGATCTTCGTCTACCACGAGCTACCCCCGCCTGCCCGTGACACTGGCCGCGAACTCCCGGTGCGCGCGGGTGATGCGCGGGAGCTCGTCGAAGTAAATCTTGGACCCGGCTGACGGGATCATCATCGAAGAGCAGTCTGCCCCGGGCGGCTACCCGCCCGGCCAGCTCCAACGGAGCATGGTCGAGTACCAAGAGGTCCACGCCAGGTGGCATCAGGATGTCAAACGCGTTCGGTGACCGACCGCCGAAGGAGGCCGCGATGTCGACGTCCGAATCCGGGCGGTGCTGCCCAAAGGCGCGACTGCCATGCAGGTAGGCGAACCGCGCCCCGGCCTTCCTGAGCACGGCAACAGACTCCGCCATTACCTCTGTTGCCCTGGCTCCGTCCATGCTCTCAGTCTGGCAGATCACCGGGATGCCTGTTTGCTGGCCGATGCCGATGGCCGACGCGCCTGACCGAGGCAAGCCTTCGGCGAGATCATCGGCGCCATCGGTGATCTGGACGCGGACGTGACCAGCGTCGAGGCAGCCCGTTCCCGGATGGAATTCCTCGGTGACCTGCGCGCGGCTGGCTACGAGCGGGGCATCGGCCCCGGCGTCTGGGACATCCACTCCCCCAGGGTTCCGACGGTGGCGGAGATGACCGACGCGCTGTCACGCGCCTTGACGGTCGTCGAGGCGGACCG
>PLIQ01000392.1 GCA_003140115.1 Actinomycetota bacterium
AGGCGGAGTTGGCGTGGTCCTCTACGGCGCCAGGGCACACACGCCCCACCTGGGACGCATGATCCTCGCAAGAGGACGGCAACCTATCCGGCCTGTGGCGCGCGGGGGGCAGGTGCCGGAGGGGCAGGGTGGTCGATGTGGTTATGGTGAGGTAGGGGTACCCAGGCCGGCCAGGTAGGTGGCGAGCAGGCGGCGGCACGTCGTATCCCAGCCCGGATCCGGCCCTCGCGGCTGGGCGAGCATCGCACCGAATACGACGATCTCACGTGGGGTCACATTCTGCCTGATGGTGCCGTCCGCCCGGCCGCGGTCGATGATCTGCCGCAGGATCTGGTGGATCTGCTTGCGAATAACACCGGTCTTCGGCGACCTCAGCGGCGGTCCGCCGTGCAGCGGCAGCACGAGCTCGTTGCGCTGGCTGATCGCCGCCTCGATAAATCGCCGCAGCGCTTCGGCCGCCGTCGTGGCGCCGCGCTCGGCGGCCTGGGCGTTGGCCAGCACACGCTCGAACGACACGTGGGTGAGGTAGTCAAGCAGGTCTTCCCGGCTGGGGAAGTGCCGGTAGAGCGTTCCGATGCCGACTCCCGCGTCGGCCGCGATCGTGGCCATGGGCACCCGCGGGCCCTCCCGGTGCACGGCCCCGGTCGCGGCCCGGACGATGGCCTCGTGGTTACGGGCCGCGTCGCTGCGCGGTTCGCGTGAACTGCGCATGGCGGCCATGTGTTTATTGAACCTCTCGCTTCCGCCACCGGTACGTGGGTTACACTCAAACGGACGAAATACTCCGGATTTCGTCCGCTTCCGGCCGAGCTCGTCCGCTTACCGCCACCGCCATCGAAGCCGCAAGGAGGCAGCATGCCATCTCAGCCTGCTCCGATCCCGCCCGACGACCCGTCGCGCGGGCTCACCGTCGCACGGCCAGACGAAGATCAGAGCCTGCCGCATATCGGGCTCGTCGGAGACACCTACACCATCCTGGTCACCGGTCATGACACGGCCGGCCGGTACACCCTCATCGACATGCACGTCCCGCCGGGCGGAGGGCCGCCACCGCATCGGCACGACTTCGAGGAAATGTTCACCATCCTGGACGGGGAGGTCCAGGTGACGTTCCGCGGCGAGACCATCGTCGCCCGGGCCGGCCAGACCATCAACGTGCCGGCCAATGCGCCGCATGCCTTCACCAACGCTGGACAGGCACCCGTGCGGTTGCTGTGCCTATGCGCGCCGGCCGGGCAGGAAGAGTTCTTCACCCTGGTCGGCCAGCCGGTGGCCACCCGCACCGAGCCGCCGCCGCCGCTGGACGCCGAGGCGCAGGCCGCGTTCATCGCGAAGTCCGTGATGCTCGCCCCGCAGTACAAGACCGAGGTCCTGCGACCGCCCAGCCGCGGCTAGCGGNNGTTCATCGGGAGACCTCCAGGCGGCGGACCTCGAGGAGTTCGAGTCCGAGCGCCTCGATCAAGGCCAGTACGCCGTGCAGCGCGGCCTGGTCAGCAACGCCTTGCAGCAGCGTGTCCTGGCCTTGGGTCTCGGCATGCAGGGCGGGGAACGCGCGTCGCATCGTCGCACCCAGGTGGCCGCGGACACGGATCTGGTAGCTCGCCGGTGGCTGCCGCTCGCGCTGTTCGCCGGTCATGGGAGCCTCCAGTTCATTGGTCTTCTTCGGACGGCAGGAAGCCTCGCGGGCGGCGGGGTGAGCGGGCGTCACACGCGCGGGTGACCTTGCGCTTGGAGGAAGGGAGAGTCCCGGGTGACCGTCGGCGAGACGGCGTAAAATTGGGGAGCCTGTCAAGGAGGGGCGCTGTGGGGCCTGCCCACTGGTCCGGGGCCGCCGGCTCTGCGGCCGCTCCGGCGATCCGGGACGGAGCCGTCTCCCGGCCCGGGCTTTCTGGGCTGCTCGCCCAGGCCGGGCGCGTGACCGTGGTGTCGGCGCCGGCGGGAAGCGGGAAGACGCGCCTGCTGCGCTCCTGGGTGGGCGATCCGGACCTGGCGGAGCGGGCTGCGTGGGTACCGGTGCAGGGCGAGGAACGCGACCCCCAGCGGTTCTGGCTGTCGGTACTCGGCGCGCTGCGGGCCACGACCACGGGGTCGAAGCTGGTGCGCCCGCTGACGGCGGCACCCGGTCTGGACGGCTGGGCGGTCGTCGAGCGGCTGCTGACCGATCTGGGCGGGCTCGAGGACCGGGTCTGGCTGGTGATCGACGACCTGCACGAGCTGCCCTCGGCCGAGGCGTTGCGCCAGCTGGAGCTGCTGGTGATGCGCTCGCCCGCGGCGTTGCGGTTCGTGCTCGCCAGCCGCCATGACCTGCAGCTGGGCCTGCACCGGCTGCGGCTGGAAGGCGAGCTGACCGAGATCCGCGCGGCCGACCTGCGCTTCACCCTGGAGGAGGCGCGGGCGCTGTTCGAGGCGGCCGGGATAGCGCTGTCCGGTTCGGCGCTCGGGTTGTTGTACGAGCGGACCGAGGGGTGGGCGGCGGGGCTGCGGCTGGCGGCGCTCTCGCTGGCCGGGCATCCGGATCCGGACCGGTTCGCGGCCGAGTTCTCCGGCAGCGAGCGGACGGTGGCGGAGTACCTGCTGGCCGAGGTGCTGGAGCGGCAGAGTGAGCCGGTCCGGCGGCTGCTGCTGCGGACCTCGGTGCTGGAACGGGTGAACGGCGAACTGGCCGACCTGCTGACCGGGGGCTCGGGCGGGGAGCGGGCCTTGCAGCAGCTCGAGCAGGCAGGGGCGTTCGTGACCGCGCTGGACGCACGGCGGTCCTGGTTCCGGTACCACCAGCTGTTCGCCGACCTGTTGCAGCTGGAGCTGCGGGGCAGCGCGCCGGCCGAGCTGCCCGCCCTGCACGAGGCCGCCGGCGGCTGGTACGCGGACCACGGGTACCCNNATCGCCGGGGATGCGGAGCTGGCCGCGCGGATGGCCGGGGTCGAGCTGGGCCGGGGGTCGCTGGAGGAGGCCGAACGGTACGTGGTTCTCGCCACCCGGGCACTGGAATCGGTACCTTCGGACCGGCGTGGGCGCTCGCGGGTGGTCCTCGCCGTGGTGCGCATGCGGTTGGCCCGCCAGCGCGGGGACGTAGCGGCCGTGGCCGAGCAGGCGCAACCGCTGCTGGCACCGGCCGGGACGGCTGAGGAGGCGTGGCTGGGCCTGGGCGAGGATCTGCGGGCGCTGGCACTGATCAACCTCGGCATCGCCGAGGTGTGGACCGCTCGCTTCGAAGAGGCGGATCGGCACCTTGAGCACGGCATCGCCCTGGCCCGCCGGATCAGGCGGCCCTTCCTGGAGGTGACCGGCCTGGCGAACTGGGCGCAGCTGGCGAGCTGGCAGTCTTTCTCGGTGGGAGAGCAGCGAAGCAGGCAGGCGATCGAGCTGGCCGGCCGTCACGGCTGGACCGAGGAGCCGGTCGCCGGCGCCGCCTACGTGGCGCTGGGCTTGGCGCTGGTCGCCCAGGGCCGGCTCGAGGAAGGGGAGCGGTCGCTTGAGCAGGCCGAGCGCACGCTTCGGACCGAGATCGAACCAGCAGCCGGGGTGAGGCTCCACTACGTTCGCGGGCTGCTGGACCTCGTGAGCGGCCGCCCCGAGCCCGCGCTTAGCGCGTTCCGGGCGGCTGAGCGGCTGGCCGGGCAGCTCGTCACCGAGCACGCGCTGGCCAGGCGGCTGCGATCACACACGCTGCAGACGCTCGTGCGGCTGGGCCAGCTGCAACGTGCCGAGCAGGCCCTGGCCGCGATGGATGGCCCCGAGCGCGACAGCGGACAGATGCGCAATGCCATAGCGGTGCTCCGGCTCGCCCAGGACGATCCGCGGGCGGCGACGCTCGCCCTGGCGCCCGTCATCGACGGCTCGGTGCCGTTGGTGAACGCCCATCTGTGGGACGTTCAGGCGTGGCTGCTCGAAGCGATCGCCCGCGACGCGCTCGGCGACGCAGGCGTCGCGAGGCGCGCCCTGGAGCGCGCCCTCGATCTGGCCAAGCCGGAAGGCCTGCTGTTCCCGTTCCTGCTCGACCCCGCACCGGGGCTGCTCGACCGCCACCGCCGGCTGGGCACCGCTCACGCCGCCCTGATCTCCCAGATCCTGGCCCAGGGGGTATCGGGGGGGCTTGGAGGGCCGGCCCCCCGGCTAACCGAGCCGCTCAGCGAGAGCGAGATCCGCGTGCTGCGTTACCTGCCGACCAAACTGTCGGCGCCGGAGATCGCCGACCAGCTCTACCTGTCGGTCAACACCGTCAAGACCCACATGCGGCACGTCTACGACAAGCTCGGCGCGCACCGGCGGCACGAGGCCGTGGAGCAGGCCCGCGCGCTCGGCCTGCTGGCCCTTCCGCCGCGAAGGCCCTGATCGGCGCGAAGACTGTGATCGGCGCGAATCACCCGATTGTGTGACGCTGGCTCACCCGGCCGGGCATGAAGCTTGCCGATATGAACGGATCCAGCAAGATCATCCCGCCGGTCAGAATTTCACGACACCCCGTCGATACCCAGTCCTTCCTACTGCGGCGCGTCCAGCCCGCGCTCAGCGGGCTGATGGACGGGTCGTTGTCGACGCTGGCGCCCATCTTCGCGGTGGCGCTGGCCACCCACCGCCCGCTGACTGCGTTCTTCACCGGGGCGGCGACCGCCATGGGCGCCGGAGTGAGCATGGCCTTCTCCGAAGGCCTGTCCGACACCGGGGACCTGACCGGGCGGGGCAGCCCCGTGCTGCGCGGCGCGATCACCGGCGGCGGAACCTTCGCCGGGGGCATCTTCCACACCCTGCCGTTCCTCATTCCCGGCTACGGCGCCGCGATCAGCGCCGCCATCGCGGTCGTGGCCAGCGAACTGCTCGTCCTGGCCTGGCTGCGGCACCGGTTCTTCCACACCAGCTTCGCCCGGTCGTTCCTGGCCATCACCGTCGGCGGAGCGATCATCGCCGCCCTGAGCGCGGGCCTGGGCATCGCCGCCGCAGGCTGAGGATTCACCCGCCCGGGTGATGCCGGCTCACCCTGACGGGCGTGAAGCTCGGTGCTATCCGAAGCCAGGCCCACGCCGGAAGGCAAGGTCATGACCACGCAGCTTGCAGTACGGCCGTTCGGGCCGAAAAGGAACCACAGGCGGTCGGGCACACGCGTGATCGCGTTTCTCGGCACCGGGCCGATGGGTGGCCCGATGGCCGCCAACCTGGCCCGGGCCGGCTTCGAGGTGCGGACGTGGGACCGCACCGCCAGCCACGCCGGCGCGTTGGTCAAGGACGGCGCTACCGTGGCGGCCAGCCCGGCCGAAGCCGTCAAGGGCGCCGGGATCCTCATCACCATGCTGGCCGACGGGCCGGCCACCGACCAGGTGTGGAACGGGTCCGACGGGCTGGCCGCCGCGGGCCCCGGCCTGATCTGGGTGCAGATGGCCACCGTCGGAATCGAATGGACGCAGCGGTTCGCCAATACCGCCGGCCGCTACGGGGTGCACTTCTTCGACGCCCCGGTCTGCGGACCGGCCCAGGCCGGCGAGCTGACCATCTTGGCTAGCGGCCCGCAGTGGATGGCCCAAGACGTCGCCCCGGTGTTCGGCACCCTCGGCCGGGCCACCGCCTGGCTCGGCCCGGCCGGCAACGGCACCCGAGCCAAGCTGGTGCTCAACCACTGGCTCGCCGACCTCACCGAAACCACAGCGGAAGCCCTCTCCTTCGCCCGCCAGCTCGACCTGGACCCCGCCGTGATCGGGGACCTGCTGGAGTCGACGCCACACCCCGGCGCTACCGTCTGATGACCGTGCGGTCAGCGCTGGACGGACTCCGTCGTGGTCACGCCGAGCTTGGGGCGTCGGGGATCCTTGACAGTGCGAAATTCTGCTCATACCGTCAGCGGTGCGAGCGGGCCGGTCTCCGCGGATGCCCGGCTGACCCATAGGAACCGGCCACGCTAGGAAGTACGACATGACGGCAAGCGGCACCATCCCGGCCGATACCGACCGCAACCTCGCCCTCGAGCTCGTTCGCGTGACCGAAGCGGCAGCGATCGCCGCGGCGCGCTTTATGGGCCGCGGCAACAAGGAGCTTGTGGATCAGGCGGCCGTCGATGCCATGCGTCCGGTGCTGAACTCGGTCCAGATGGACGGCATCGTCGTTATCGGCGAGGGCGAAAAGGACGAGGCGCCGATGCTCTACAACGGCGAGCACGTCGGCACGGGGGCGCCGCCGGAGGTCGATTTCGCCGTCGACCCGGTAGATGGCACGACCCTGACGGCCAAGAGCCTGCCGGACGCCATCTCGGTCGTGGCCGTCGCTGAGCGCGGAACGATGTTCGATCCCGGCCCGTGCGTGTACATGGAAAAGCTCGCCGTCGCCGAGGACGTCGCCGATGTCGTCGATCTCGATGCGCCCATCGCCGAGAACCTGCGCCGGATCGCGGAGCGGCGGGGCAAGCGCGCCGAGGACATCACGGTGGCGGTGCTCGATCGTCCACGCCACGCGGATCTCGTGGCGGAGGTACTGGCGACCGGGGCGCGCATCAAGTTGCTGCTCGACGGGGACGTCGCGGGCGCGATCCTGGCGGCCGACCCGGCATCGTCGGTGGACATCTGCGTCGGGATCGGCGGAACGCCCGAGGGCGTGATCGCGGCCTGCGCATTGCGGTGCCTGGACGGCCAGCTCCTCGGGCGCCTGTACCCGCGCAACGACGGCGAGCGGGCGGCGGCGCTGGACCGCGGCTACGACCTTGACCGCGTGCTGTCGACGCGGGACCTGGTGTCGGGCGACGACATCTTCTTCGCCGCTACGGGCGTGACCAGCGGCGAGCTACTGCAGGGGGTTCGGTACACCCCGCAGCGCGTGTACACCCAGTCGCTTTCGATGCGCTCGAAGTCCGGCGCGGTGAGGATCATCGAAGGCCGCCACCACGCGCTTCGCTCGAACCTGATCCGCGCGACGGCGGCCGCTCGATAACACGGCGGCTGTTCTCGATCAGCTTCGGCGTGCGAGGGGGAACGCGAACCATAGCGTGCCGAACGTGGCGACGACAAACGCTGTGATCAGCGCCGCAGCCAATCCGCTGGCCACATAACTGGTCACGAGCAGGACCGCGGCCGAGACGGCCAGCCCGACCGCGGCCAGCCCGGCGATCGCCATCACGCTGGCCGCCCGGACCAGGCTCTCCTTCTGCCCGCGGCGGAACACCAGCCGGTGATAGGCGACCGGTCCCACCAGCAGCGCGGTGGCGACCGCGGCCAGGACCAGGCTGGCCAGGTACAGATCGCGCTGGGCCGGGCCGAGCTTGTCGAACCGGTTGGTAAACGGCAGCGAGAGCAAGAACCCGAACAGGACCTGCACCCCCAGGCCGGCCACCCGCAGCTCCTGCAGCAGCTCGGCGAGATTACGGTCATCTCGCTGCGCCTCGGACTCATCCCGCGGATCAGGAGATCCCATCTCTGCCCACCTCCCCGCCCAGGGACGCCTGGCTCCCCCGCGCCTGACCGCTCGCTACCCGGCTGCCGCCGCGCTATCCCGGCCGTCCGAGTGCCATATTCCTGCGGCTCGACTGACTAAACCGGCCAGCTTGAGGTAGGGAAAGCGGTTCGCCGCAATCCGCGGTCAACAGGAAGGAACTGTCATAGTGAGATACACGGTGCCGGGAATGAAGAGCGACAGCGCCAAGCGGATCACCGCGTTGCTGCAGGACCGGCTCAACTCTCTCAACGACCTGGCCCTGACCCTCAAGCACGTGCACTGGAACGTGATCGGACCGAACTTCATCGCGGTCCATACGATGCTAGATCCGCAGGTCGAGGCGGTACGGGCCATGGTCGACGAGACCGCGGAGCGGATCGCGGCGCTGGGCGGGTCACCGGTCGGCACACCGGGCGCACTGGTCGCGCAGCGCGACTGGGACGACTATTCCATCGGTCGCGCCGGGACCCAGGAGCATCTCGGCGCGCTGGACGTGGTTTACGCCGGGATCATCGAGGCCCACCGGGGAGCGATCGACACCACCGAGGAGCTCGACCTGGTCACCCAGGATCTGCTCATCGGGCAGAGCCGCCAGCTGGAGGAGTTCCACTGGTTCGTCCGCGCCCACCTGGAGGCGCCCGACGGCTCGCTGATCACCGGGGACGCTCGCACCGAGAAGTCGGCCGCCAGGCGCGCCAAGAAAAGCTAACCCGAGGCAGGCACCTAACGGCAGGAGAGGATAGTCCCAGCTCGTAGCCGTGCCACAGTCCCGGCCAGTATCGCGCCNNGGCAATCTTAGGGAAGCGCCCTCGGGTGGGGCCGTTTCATGATCGCGGGCACAAATGGCCGCATACGGGCCAAAAGTACCCGTGATCATGATCGGTGTCCGGAATGTCGCGATGTCGAGTTACGGCCTGACGGATCGGATCGCGTGGCGGGTCGGCGAGCGAGCGGCAAGCCATTCTTTACGCGTTCCGGACTTGTGACCGGTCGTTGGTGGTCAGCCGGGAACCGATGATGGCGCGAGGATGATCCAGATACCGAGCCCGACGATCGCGAGCGCCACTGGCACATCGACGGCGGCTTTGGCGGGCAGCAGCTTCTGGCTCAGGGCCAGGACGGCGATCACCGACATCCAGGTGACGCTCATGACGCCCAGCGCCGCCAGCATGGCCATCTGCCCGATGCTCGAGCCCGCGCAGCACAGCCCGAACCCCCATCCGGAGCGGACGCCGTCATGGCAGCGTCGGCGGAAGTGCCGCTTGAGCGGCGTGAACTCGTAGACACCGGCCGCGATCACCACGACTGCGGCGGCGACATAGCCGTGCGGGCGGTACAGCGCGTACACGGCCGCGCCCACCAGGGCCCAGACCGCGAGGTAGGACCCGATGTACAGCGGCACGGCGCGCACCCCGCCGCTGGCCTGAGCGCGTCTGAGCACGGCGGGGGCCGCGCCCGGCAGCATCATCGCGGCCATCATCACCACCCACACGGCGATGAAGAACGCAAACGAGCCGAGCCGGGTCGCGACCCCCATGTCCATCCCGCGCATCTGCCAGACCGCGATGACCCAGGACGCGGCGGCGAGCCCCAGCGTCGCCGTCAGCGCCGCTGCCAGCGGGGCCGTCATGGCGGCCGCGAAGGTGCTGGTGGATCCGTGGTCAGCCATGACGCCTCCCGCAAGTAGCAACCCAACGGTTGCTACTCTATGGCAACCGTCTGGTTGCGTCAACGGTTCTGCCCCGAGAGGTCGCTCGCGCGCGCCGAGAATCGGGATCACGGCTGGGCTTCCGCTTAACACGACGGACATAAGTGACTACCTGCGCAGGCCTGGGCGAATTCGCAATTGCGTCAGGTGAAATTTCGCAGACGGACCGAGCGGTCGGTATCTCACAGTATAGGATCACATAAGTACGCTGCGTGTTCATAAGTCTTTGGAGAGTAGGCCGGATGAGCGAAATCGGAGACAGCGATGCCATGCCGCGATCAGTCGGGTGAGCTCGCCGACCGCGTCCAGACTCAGCCGAAGGCCGTCGCCGAAGCCCGGCGGGTCACGGCGTGACCGCGACGGAAGCCGAGCAGAATAGCCGCCGGGGCTTAGCGTCCTGGTGGCAGGGGCGCTCGTGGAGCAAGGATCTGGAGACGCTGACCCGGCTGCATAAGGCCCTGCGGGCCATGGATGCTGACGCTGAACAGGAACTCCTCTCCGCACCCGCACCGCTGGCCCCGCCCGGCGGGTGGTCGGCACCGCAGGAGACGGCCGGGCGGCCGGATGCTGCTGACCAGGAGGCCCAGGTCCAGGAGCTGCCGAGGAGGCAGGTGCCCTCGCACGCGGCCCAGCCTCCTGCGACTGCGGCACCTGAAGCGGAGCGCGGGGAACCGGGGCCAGGCCAGCAGCCGGATCCCGTCCAGCAGCCGGCTGCCGTCCTGGAGCCGGCTGCGGGCGAACCCGACCCGGCGATCGCGGCGATCAAGGAGACTTTCCGCTACGTCGCCGACGCTGGCGACAAGGCGGTGGGCTTCTTCTACGGCCAGCTGTTCCTCCGCCAGCCGCACCTTCGCCAGCTGTTCCCGCCGGCCATGGATGAGCAGCGGGACCGGCTGTTCCGTGCCCTCGGCCGGATCGTGGAGAGCTTGTCCACGCCGGATGAGATGGCTGCCTACCTCTCCCAACTGGGTCGGGACCATCGCAAGTACCAGGTTGAGCCGGAGATGTACGAGGCGGTGGGCACGGCGCTGCTGGCGACGCTTCGGGCCTTCGCCCGAGATGCCTTCACCAGCGAGGCGCAAGAGGCATGGACTCAGATCTACGTAGCTGGCTCATCGCTGATGATCAAGGCGGCAGAGCAGGACGCCGCCACGAGTCCGGCCTCATGGACCGCTGAGGTGGTCAACGTTGACCACCGGGCGGACGACGTCGCCGTGCTGACCATCGCACCAGATCAGCCCCTGCCGTTCATGGCGGGCCAGCACCTGACCGTGCAGACACCGCGCTGGCCGCGGGTCTGGCGGTCATACTCGATCGCGTGCATGCCGCGCGACGATGGCCTCTTAGCGCTGCACGTGAAGGCGATTCCTGGCGGCTGGGTGAGCAACGCGCTGGTGCGCTACACATCGCCCGGCTCTGAGCTGGTGCTGGGCCCCCCTGTTGGCACGATGACGCTGGAGCGGGCCGAGGGCCGCGACCTGTTGTGCGTGGCTGGCGGCACCGGGCTGTCGCCGATCAAGGCGATCATCGAGCAAGCGGTGCGCACGTCGGCCGTGACGCCGCGGCGGATCTATCTCTACTACGGGGCGCGGCGCCGGCAGGAGCTTTATGACCTGCCGGCTCTCTGGCGGCTTGAGGATGCCTACCGTGAGTTCCAGCTGATCCCGGTGACCTCTGACGACCCCGCCTTCGACGGGATGCAGGGCAACGTCGGCCGGGTCGCCGCTCGGTACATGCCGCATACCGAGTGCGAGGCGTACGTCGCGGGCCCGCCGGAGATGGTGCGCGAGACCATCCGGGTGCTCGCCCGGGCGGGCCTCGAGCAGGAGCGCATTCACTTCGACGATGCCCTGCTGGCGGGCAAACCCCGGACCGGCACCGGCACCTGAACCGGGCCAGCCGCCCGCTAACGGGCGTGCCGGTAGAAGTTCGGCGACGCGTCGAAGTCGTCGTAGGTGCGGTGAAACACCGGCGTGGTCGAGCCCGCTGCGGGCGGCACGATCCAGGACCAGTCGGCCGGGCAGCGTCGGCCGTGCTGCTGTTCTTTCTCGATATGCGCCAGGAAACGCTCCGACTCGGTGTGATGGTCGGCGATCTTCACCCCGGACGTCTCGTAGGAGTGCAGTACGGCCACGTTCAGCTCGGTGACGGCGCGATCCTTCCACAGCGTCCGGGGGTTGTCGGTGCTCAGGCCCATCCGGGCGGCGATTTCCGGCAACTGGTTGTACCGGTCCTCGTCGCCGAGGTCACGAGAGCCGATCTCCGTGCACATGTACCAGCCGTTGAACGGAGCGGCCGGATAGCGGATGCCTCCCGCCTCCAGGTACATGTCGCTGATCACCGGGACCGCGTACCAGCGAAGCCGCAACTCGCGGAACCAAGCCAGGTCCGGGTGACGGAGCGGGACCTCGAGTACGGCGTCCTTGGGCAGCTCGAAACAGGCTGGCGGTAATCCCGGCGATTGAATGATCAGCGGGAGCAGGTCGAACGGGCCGGGCGGATCGCCGGCCCGCCAGCCGAGTTTCCGGGCCAGGCGGGTGATCTCCAGGTGCGCCGCGTCCCCGATCACGGCCTGGCCGGGCCGATGACCGGCGTAGCCGGTCAGCTGCGCATTGAGGATGCGCGGACCTGGCCGTGCGGGGGCATCCGGCGCGAAGACGGTGATCATCGGCCTGATCCGTCCGGCGTTGGTGGCCTCGCGCAGATGGGTGAAACATTCAGCCGCGATCTGAGCCGCAGCGCTCACCTGCCGCAGGTCTCTGACCCGCAGCGTACGCCAGTACATCCGGCCGATGCAGCGCGAGCTGTTCCGCCATGCGACGCGAGCAGCGAACGCGAGCTCCTCGCGAGTGTGCCGGTACGTCCCGTGCGACCTAACCTCGTCATGGACCTGCCGCATCCGGTAGGCGAAAGCACCCGCCCCCGGGTTCTCATCATGGAATTGCGTGATGAACCGCTCGGCCGCCGCTAGTAGCTCGCCGGTGTCCGGCAGTGCGTCATCGGCATCGCACGGGCCGGCGTCGGCCAGATCCGCCTGCGGCGGGCTCGCATTCGCTGACGGCCGACGGGCTAACCAGCGCATCCTTTATCACCACCATTAGCTGGGCAGGTTGTGGTTACCTACCGTGACTTCATGTGACCTTTCCGTCAAAGGGTACGGGAAAGTTCAGCCGACGGTGGCAGGTTGCCGCTCTTACGTAATTCCCTGGCACGGCCGCGCCAATTAGATAATTTCTAGCTTTATCATGTCATTTCCTGGCAGCCTCGGATCCTGACTCAGGCGGCCGTCGGTGGTGGAGTCTGCGCCCCGGCGCGGGCATCGCCGGCTGACTGGCCGGCTGATGCGGCCCGATGCCTGAGCGCATCGGATACGACGGCGTGGGCGACGGTCACTGCCGCGTACCGGTCTGGCGCGTGCACTGTGACGATGCTGATGATCCTGTCGTCCATGTGCGCGCTGACGATGTTGGCGGACCTGCGCCATGCCGCCTCGTCGGCCGCCACCGCGAACGCGACCGGGTCGGGAAGCTGGCCGTCCTGGTCGCGCGAAATCGTGACGGTGACGTNNGTACCGGCTGGGTGGTTCGTACATGCCTGGAACCATAAGTCTGATAGCTGACTTTTTCGGGTTGCGTTTCATCCTGGAAAGCTTCGCGGCCGGGCGGCGAATGGGCGGGTTCAGCTTCCGCGCAGCCGGCAGACAGCTGACCCTGCGGTTGGCTCACGGCAAGGCCGTTGGAACCGTCACCAGATCCCGGCGAACGACTAGAGCCCGCAGCTCTATCGCCCTTCCTTTGCCTCGCCCGGGTCACCGCGTTTGGCGGGGAGTTCCGGAGCGGTGTCCTTGGCCGCCTGCTCTTCCAGCCGGAGGACCTCGCGCTCGATGACCGATTCGCG
>PLIQ01000520.1:0-1609 GCA_003140115.1 Actinomycetota bacterium
GCAAGCTGCAGGGCGTGTTCGCCGCCGCCCGCGACGTCACCGAGCACAAGGCGCTTGAGGAGCAGGCGACGCGAAGGACCAGAAGTTCGAGGGAACCGGGCTCGGCCTGTACATCAGCCAGAAGCTGGCCGGGATCCTCGGCGGCGAGATCATGATGGACAGCACGCCTGGGGCCGGAAGCACGTTCACCCTCTCCCTCCCGGCGGCCTGACATGGCGCTAGTGCTCGTGGTGGAAGACCAGGACGAGAACCTCGACCTCATGGTCTACCTGCTCACCGCGTTCGGGCATGAGACCCTGGTCGCCCGCGACGGCGCGGAGGGCCTGGTCGTCGCGGCCCAGGCTCGCCCGGACCTGGTCGTGATGGACCTGCAGATGCCGGTGATGGACGGCTACGAGGCCGCCGCGCGCCTCAAGGCCGACCCGGGGCTGGCCGAGATCCCACTCGTGGCGGTGACCGCCTACGCCATGGTCGGCGATCAGGAACGGATCCTGCGGCGCGGCTTCGACGGGTACCTGACCAAGCCGATTGACCCGGAAGTCTTCGTCAGCGAACTTGAGCGGCACCTCACCTCGCGCACCCCTGACCGCAGCCAGCCGCCCGGCCAGGAGGAGTGACATCATGGCGCGGATCCTTGTCGTCGATGACCAGGCAGAGAATCGGGACCTGCTCACCTACCTGCTCACCTATTACGGCCATACCGTGTCTGTCGCGGCGGACGGCGCCGCCGGCGTGCGGGCCGCGGTGGCCGACCCTCCGGATCTTGTCCTCATGGACATCGCCATGCCGGTCATAGACGGCCTTGAGGCCGCCCGGCAGATGCGCTCCCATCCGGAACTGGCCAACACGCCGTTGATCGCGATCAGCGCGACGGGGACGATCACCTGGGAGACGATCAGGGCCAGCGGGTTCGACGGCTTCTACCCGATCCCGATCGACGCGGCGCACTTCGTCGCCCAGCTTGAGCCCTTCTTGACCCCCCCGAATATGGCCCAGAACCACCAGCCGAGCATCCCATGACAATAACGGCCGTCGAGCCGGAGCCGGCTTGCCTGCTAGCAGGCTGGGTTTGAAGTATGGCTACCGTCCTGGTCGTGGACGATCATCCGGCCAACCGTGACCTGGTGGTCACGCTCCTCCGCTACCGAGGTCACACCCTGCTGCAGGCCAGCGACGGGGCCGAGGCCCTGCGAATCGCCCGGGCCCAGCACCCCGACCTGGTCGTTACCGATCTGGTGATGCCGGTAATGGACGGCTACGAGCTCGTCCGGGAGCTGCGCAGCGATCCGGACCTGGCCGAGACCAGAGTGATCTTTTACACGGCCAACTACCTGCGCGAGGAGGCGGAGCCAATCGCCGCGGCCCTCGGCGTGTACGACACCGTGTCTAAGCCCGCGACACCGGAACGGATCCTGGCGGCGACAGACGAGGCCCTTCGGGCCGCGGTGCCGGCGCCGCTGCCCATCCCGGCCGAGGAGCTCTACAAGGAACACACGCGAGTTCTGAGCACCAAGCTAGCCGACAAGGTCGACGAGCTTGAGGCCGCCGAGAAATCGCTTAAGGAGAGCGAAGCCCTGTTCCGGTCTCTCGCCGAGTCGTCCCCCATCGG
>PLIQ01000520.1:1744-10786 GCA_003140115.1 Actinomycetota bacterium
GACGCGGACGGCCAGATCGTTCTGGTGAACACCCAAGCGGAGCGGTTGTTCGGCTACCACCGCGAGGATCTAGCCGGCCACCCGATCACGATGCTGGTCCACGACGCGGCCGCAGCCGGGCAGCCAACGTTGCGGGCCGTGGAGGTGTCCGGCCGCCGCCATGACGGCAGCGTGTTCCGCGCGGAGATGTCCGTGTCGGCCGTTGATGGAGACGAGGGGATGGTGTTTACGGCCGCCATCCGCGATGTGACCGGCCAGCGAGCGCAGCTGCACGCGCGGGACGAGCTTGAGCGGGCCAACCGGGAACTGGAATCGTTTGCCTATTCCCTGGCGAACGAGCTGCGTACCCCGCTGCGCTCGCTGGTCGGCTTCAGCGTCGCGCTGGCGGAAGAGTGCGGGGACACTCTCGGGGAGGTCGGACGCTCCTACGCCGCGCGGATCGAGCAGGCCAGCGAGCATATAGGCCACATTCTCGACGGCCTGCTGCAGCTGTCCCAGGTGGCCAGGACAGAGATCTCTCTCCAGGAGATTGATCTCGGTGCCGAGGCCGCTAGCATCGTCCGGGACCTGCAGGGTCAGGACCCCGGCCGACGCGTGCGTTTTACCGTCCAGCAGCCAGCCTGGGTGCTGGGGGATCGCGCTCTTATCCGTATGGTGCTGTATGACCTGCTGGCTAATGCCTGGAAATTCACCGCTGGCCGGGACTATGCCTCGATCGAGTTCGGGACGCGGCCGACTGCGGAAGCCGGCGTCTGCTGCTACGTGCGCGACGATGGCGCCGGTTTCGACCCCGCGGACGTGCACAAGCTTTTCTTGCCCTTTCAGCGGCTGCATACGACGGGTGAGTTCGCGGGCACTGGCGCAGGGCTGGCTAGTGTCCGGAAGATCGTGGAACGCCATGGCGGCCGTGTCTGGGCTCAGGGCGCGGTCGGCCGCGGCGCGACATTTTCCTTCACCCTCCGCGCGGTCCCTCCGGACCGGAGCTCGCAGGCCCCGGGTTAGTTACAGCGGCCACACTCCCGGTCGCCGATAATGGGTGGGTGACCACACCTAGCTGGGACGCCGCGTACGCCGGGAGCACGCCGCCGCCGTGGGACGTCGGCGAGCCGCAGCCGGCCTTCGTGCGGCTCGCTGAGCAAGGCCTGCTGACCGGCCAGGTCCTGGATGTCGGTTGCGGCACCGGAGAACAGACCCTGCTGGCCGCCTCCTCCGGCGCCGAGGCCCTGGGTGTCGACGTCTCGCCACTGGCCCTCGAGCAGGCCCGCGGTAAGGCCGCCGCCCGCGGGGTCCCCGCCGCCGCAGACGGCCAGATTGGTAGCGCCCGGTTCGAGGTCGCCGACGCCCTGAGCCTGGCGGACCTGGGCCTGAGCTTCGACACCATCATCGACAGCGGGCTGTTCCACATCTTCGACGACGAGAGCCGGGCCCGGTACGTCGCCAGCCTGGCCTCGGTGCTGCGCCCCGGCGGCCACTTGTACCTGATGTGCTTCAGCGACCGGCAGCCCGGGACGTTCGGCCCGCGCCGGATCAGCCAGGACGAGCTGCGGGCCGCCTTCCGGGACGGGTGGACGATCGCCACCATCGCGGCCGAATCGTTCGCGATCAACACGGGCGCCTTCGACACCGCGACGGCTCAGGCCTGGCTGGCCACTATCGCCCGGATCAGCCCACCTCAGCCCTGACCTCCGGCTCCGCCCGGGCCGACGGCCTACGCCGGTTGCCCGGCCACATGCCCGGACGGCCGAACAGCGCGACCAGGGCCGGCACCAGCACGGAACGCACCGCGATCGCGTCCAGGATGATACCGACCGCCATCGTGATCGCGAGCTGCCGGAACTGCTCCAGCGGGATAACGGCCAGCATCGCGAAGCTCGCGGCCAGCGCGACTCCGGCCGTGGTGATGGCCCGCGAGGCCCCGGGCGCCGCGACGGCGACCGCGTCCGGTACCGGCCGGCGCCTGGCCTCCTCCCAGATGCGCCCGACCACGAACACGTTGTAGTCCGAGCCGAGGCTCACGAGTAGCACGCCCGCCGCGAAGGGGACGAAGTACACCAGGCTGACCGAGCCGAGGACGGCCCGGCAGATCAGCATGGACAGCCCCAGCGTGGCGAACACGGCCAGCACGCTGGCGGCCAGCAAGTACACGGGCGCGAGCAGCGAGCGCAGGAACAGCGCAAGCAGGATCAGGGTCACCGCCATGATCAGGAGCGCGACCCGGGCCAGGTCGCTGAACACCGAGCCGATCGAGTCGGCGATCAGCGCGGTCTGGCCTGCCACCTCGAACCGCACACCGGACAGCCCGGCCGCGCGGCCGAGCGCGGTCAGGTGCCCCTGCAGCGCCCGGACGCGGTTGATCGCGGTCGCGTCGAGCGGGTCGGTGTGCTCCACCACGACGAACCGGGCGCCGCTGCCCGAACTGGCCAGCATCGGATTCACCGAGGCCGCCGCGCCGGATCCACCGGTCTGGCCGGATGCACCGGGCGGGCCAGGGAAGTTGCCCGGGCCGGCTAGCTCGGCCACGCCCGGCTGCCTGGCTAGCTCGTCCTGCAGCCGGGCCAGCGCCCCGGTCTGCCGGGCCACGCCGGGCCCGATGACCAGGATCTCGGTGGGGGACAAGATGCCCGGCGCGAACCCGTCCGAGGCGGCCGCGCTGGCGCGCGCCGCGCTCGCCGAGGCCGGGAGCTCACCGATCAGCGGTGATCCGAGGCGTAGATCCCGTACCGTCCAGGCGGCGGCGAGCAGCCCGACCGCGCACGCCGCGGCGATCAGCAGCGCCATGGGCCGGGTCGCGGCGAACCGCGCCGCCGTGAACCGCGCCCGCCGCGCTCGCACCTCACGGGCGATGGTGCGCCGCCGACGAAGCGGAACCCGGTGGAACAGCAGCCCGCCGAACACCGCCATCAGCGCCGGGCAGAGCGTCATCGACACCACCATCGCGGTTAGCACGGTCAGCGCCAGCCCCGGCCCGAACGCCCGCAGCAAATCCGTCCTGGCCACGGTCAGCGAGGCGGTGGCGGCCGCCACGATCAGGCCCGCGGTCGCGATGATCGGGGAGAACTCGGCGGTGGCCAGCCGCGCCGCGGGCACCCGGGGCACACCCTCGGCCAGCCGGGCGCGCATCCCGTCCAGGAAGAACACCGCGTAATCGGTGGTCACCCCGAGCAGCAGGACGACGAGCACCGGGTCCAGGTCGGGCGGCAGCGAGATCCCCATCCGCTGCGCCGTCCAGGCCACGATCCGGACCGCGAGCACGTAGGCGGTGCCGGCACAGGCCAGCGCGGCCAGCGGCGCGCCCACCGACCTGAACCGCAGGCCCAGGATCAGCGCGATGGCGAGCACGGTGCACAGCTCGACCCAGAGCACGTGGTCCTGGATGATCTGGCTCTGCGCGTACTCGGCCGGAATCGGTCCGGTCACGCCGACCACGTGGTCGCCCGGCTGGTTCAGGTACCAGTGCGCGTATTCGTTCGCGCCCGCGGTCTGCTGGCCGAACGACGTACCGGGCTGGAAGTACAGGAACGTGATGATCGTGGTGGAGTGCTCCGCCGTTCCGACCAGCAGGCCCGCGGTGTTCGGCAGCGAGAACGCTCCGGCCAGACCAGGGATGCCGCCCGGCGGCCCCGGGCTGAGCGGCCCGGTCAGGCCGGCGGTACTCAGGTGCTCGGTCTTGGCCAGCGCCTCCGCCAACCCCGCCGCCGCGGCGGCCTGGGAGAGCTGCCCCAGAGAGCTGTTGACCTGCCGGTCAGCCGCCAGCGCCTGGCGGACCGCCCGGACCTGCGTCGCCGTCGGCAGGCCCCGCGGGTCCCGCTGCACGACGGCCACGCCGGCGTCGAGCGGGAAGCCGAACAGCTTGCTGGCGTCGGCCTCCGCATGCGCCGCCGGAGATCCCGGCGGGATCAGCTCGGACAGCCCGCCGGTCGTGGCGTTCAGCGGCGGCAGGAAGACGATGGCGGCCGCGCCGCCGGCGGCCCATCCGGCGATGATCAGGAGCCGCAGGCCGACCACCACGGCGGCGTAGGCCCGGGCCAGCAGCCCCACGGCCGCGGCGGAATGCTGGTGAGGCGTCACGAGCGTCGTCACTACCCAAGATCGGGCTCGCTACTGCTTCCGTCGCCCGCCTACCTGAGCCGGGCGGAAATCCTCAATCGGACGGTCTGATGCCCGTAGGTCCGCTAGAACGGATCAGGTGGGGGATCACAGCAGCAGCGGCGGGACCCGGCGCAAGCCGGTCCGGGTGCTGCTCGCGGGCGGCGCCCTGCTGAGCCTGGCCTGCTCCGGTTGCGGCATCGGGTCCAGCGGCTCACCCTCGCCCTCGCCCTCGCCCTCGCACCCCGCGACCAGCGCCGTGACCACGGGATCTGACCCCGCCCGGACCTCCGGAACGTCCGGGCCGGCTGCCTCAGCGCCAGCCTCCTGCCCGGATCAGGTCTTCTCCCGGATGAGCGAGGCCCAGCGAGTCGGTCAGCTGTTCCTGGTCGGTATCGCCGGCGCCCCCGCCGCCGATGTGGCCCAGGCGGTCCAGGCCCACCACTTCGGCTCCCTGCTGTGGCAGGGCACCAGCACCACGGGCGTGGCCGCGGACCGGCAGGCCAGCCAGGCCATCCAGGCGCTGGCGTCGCCCGCCGCCACCGCCGGGGTCCGGTTCTTCATCGCGGCCAACCAGGAGGGCGGCCAGGTTCAGGAACTCCAGGGGCCCGGCTTCACCGTGATCCCTCCCGCGCTGGCCCAGGGGCAGCTGTCCGCCGCCGAGCTGCAGCGGCAGGCCGCGGCGTGGGGCCGCGAGCTGCGGTCGGCGGGCGTCAACCTCGACCTGGCCCCGGTGATGGACGTCGTGCCGGCCGCGACCGCGAGCCAGAACGCGCCGATCGGCGCGCTGCAACGCGAGTTCGGCGACAACCCCCAGACCACTGGGACCCACGGCGCGGCGTTCATCCGGGGCATGAAACAGGTCGGCGTCGCCACCACCGCCAAGCATTTCCCCGGCCTGGGCCGGGTGGTCGGCAACACCGACTTCACCTCCGGGGTGGTCGACACGACCACCGGCCCGGACAGCCCGTACCTGAAGTCCTTCCAGACCGCCATCAAGGCCGGGGTGCCGTTCGTCATGGTCGCCCTGGCCACCTACACGCGCATCGACCCTCACCACCTGGCGGCGTTCTCCTCCCGGGTTATCCGCGGGCTGCTGCGCCAGCAGCTGCACTTCACCGGGGTGGTCGTCTCCGATGACCTGGGCGCGGCGGCCGCGGTGGCCGGCCTGTCGCCGGCCACCCGCGGCATCGACTTCCTCACCGCCGGAGGCGATCTGATCACCTCTGCGAGCCTGCCCGCGGCCATCGCCATGGATCAGGCCATCCTGGCCCGCGCCGCCGACGATGCTTCCTTCCGCGCCACGGTGAAGTCCGCGGTCCTGCGCATCCTCGACGCCAAACAGGCCTATCACCTCATGCCGTGCAGCTGATTTAGGAGGCACTGACTTAGGAGGCACTGAGCGGCTGGGTGAGATCGTAGACGGTCTGCCCGCCGACGGTCTCCTTCTTGAAGTGGGCCGCCACCCAGGACGCGATGGTCGAGGATCCCTGGCCACCGCCGAAGCTCTCGCTGCCCTGGCCCACGTAGTAGTGCACCTCGTGCTTGGCCACCAGTTCTTCGAACACGGCCAGCGTTGGCCACGGATCGGTGCCGTTGAACCCGCCGATCGCCATCACCGCGTCCCCGGTCGCGAGCTCGAGCGGCGCCGCTTCCTCCGAGCCCTCGGTCGCGGCCACCCACTTATAGGACGACGCATTCTGTTCGAGCAGTTTCATCAGCGCGCTGCTGACCTGCGTGTCCCCGCCCAGTCCGCCGCCGAAACCGCCGGTGCCACCCGGACCACCGGTGCCACTCGCGCCGCCCAGACCACGACCCGTGCCCCTCGTGCCGCCGAAACCGCTCGGAGCACCCGCCCGGCCGGTCCCGCTCGATCCGCCGAACTGACCGCCCCCGAACCCGCCGCCCGCCGACCCGCCGGGACGGGTACCCCCGAACCCGGCGCCCGCGGTTCCGCCCGGCCGCGCACCCGCAAACCCGCCGCGCCCGCCGGGCCCGCCACCGAACCCGACGGAGACCGGGCCCGCGCTCGGGATAGCGCCGGTATGCGCGGTGTTCACCGTGTCCAGCGCGTAGGCGGCCGGCCCGGCCAGCCCCGCCACCATGGCCAGCCCCACCGGCAGCAGCACCAGTCGCCGGAACGACACCAGCCGGGTCAGCCAGGGACCCGCGAGCACCGCACCAGCACCCAGCACGCCCGCCAGTAGCACCACCCAGCGCAGCCACGGCAGCCAGTCCGGGGTCCGGTCCAGCAGCACGAACGACCACACCGCGGTGACCAGCACCGTCGCGGCCGCCACCGAACGCCCGGCCCAGCCGAGCCGCTTCTCCCACAGCGCCATCGCGCCGATGCCGACCAGCGCACCGATGCCGGGGGCCAGCGCGACCATGTAGTACGGGTGGATGATGCCGCTCATGTAGCTGAACACCAGCCCGGTGATGATCACCCAGCCGCCCCACAGCAGGGCCGCGGCCCGGATCCGGTCGGTGCGCACCGCCCGCCGCGACATCCACGCCATCGCGACCAGGCAGATCAGGGCCGTGGGCAGCAGCCAGCTGATCTGCCCGCCGAACTCGCTCTGGAACAGCCGCAGCAGCCCGGTCGCGCCGCCGAACCCGGTACCGCCCCGGCCTCCGCCGCCGATGGACCCGGTCTCGTCGCCGTCGAGCCGCCCGAGGCCGTTGTACCCGATGGCGAGCTGCAGGATGTTGTTGTCAGTCGAGCCGCCGAAGTACGGCCGGTCAGCCGCCGGCGTGAGCTGCGCGATCAGGACCCACCAGCCCGCACCCAGGATGATCCCGGCGCCCATCGCCGCCGTCTGCCACAGGCGCCGCAGCCACGCGCGCGGCGCCCCCGCCCACAGGTAGGCGATCGCGAAGCCCGGCACGACCAGGAACGCCTGCAGCATCTTGGCCAGGAACGCGAAGCCCACCAGGACCCCGCAGAACACCAGCCACCGCGTCCGCCCGTTCTCGATCGCCCGCACCAGCGCGTACGCCGCCGCGGTCATCAGCAGCACCAGCAGTGCGTCCGGGTTGTTGAACCTGAACATCAGGGCCGCCACCGGCGTCAGCGCGAGCACCAGCCCGGCCACCAGCCCGGCCGGGGGCCCGAACCACCGCCGCACCGCGGCGTACAGCAGCCCGACCGAGGCCACGCCCTCCAGCGCCTGGGGCACCAGCATGGACCACTGGCTGAAGCCGAAGATCCTGCCGGACAGCTCCATGATCCACAGCGAGCCCGGTGTCTTGTCCACGGTGATGAAGTTGGACGAGTCGAACGAGCCGAAGAAGAACGCCTTCCAGCTCTTGGTCCCGGCCTGGACCGCCGCCGAGTAGAAGTCGTTGGCCCAGCCGTTCCTGGTCAGGTCCCACAGGTACAGCAACGCCGTGAGCGCCAGCAGCCCGAGCAGCGCCGGACGCGCCCAGCGGGGATCGGTGTCAGGCCCGCGCAGCAGGCGCCGGGCCCGGTTCCGCGTGGGTCGCGGGCCGGTGCGGGTCAAATGCCTCGCCACGGAGGTGGTCGCGCTCAATTGGTCTCCCGTTAAGTGTCGGATAGTCATGACTGGGCTTGGATTTACCGAAGACCCAGGTCCGGTACAGCACGAACCTGATGACGGTGGCCACCAGGTTGGCGGCGACGAGGACCGAGACCTCGAGGCCGCGACTGGAATGTGTGGGCAAGGCGGCCAGCGCGCCGGAGGTCAGGACGAGCCCGATGCCGAACGCGATCAGCCCCTTGACCTGGTGCCGGGCCGCGTGAAGCCGCCCGCTGATCCCGAAGGTCAGCCGCCGGTTGGCGGCCGTATTAGCCACCGCGGTCACCAGCAGGCTCGCCGCGTTGGCCGCCTGGGCCGGCATGACGCCGCGTAGCAGCAGGTAGAGCAGCACGTACGCGATCGTCGAGGCGATGCCCACGACCGCGAAGCTCGCGATCTGCAGCGCCAGCTCGCCCGAGGCGCCGCGCCGGGCGCCGCCGCCCGGGCCCGCCAGCTCGGCTCCTCGCAGCTGGGGCACCGTGATCGTGCCGCGCGCGAACCCGCTCCCGAGCCGCACCATGCCGCGCAGGTCGGCCAGGGCGGTGGCCACGACGTCGACCCGTGAGTCGAGATCGTCGATCCAGTCGACCGGGATCTCGTGGATGCGCAGCCCGGCCCGCTCGGCCAGCACCAGCAGCTCGGTGTCGAAGAACCAGCCGGTGTCCTGGGTGAGCGGCAGCAGCGCCCGCGCCTGCTCGCGCCTGATCGCCTTGAAGCCGCACTGGGCGTCCGAGAACCGGACCCCCATGCAGGCGTGCAGCAGCATGTTGTAGCAGCGGGAGATGAGCTCACGCTTGGGCCCGCGGATCACCCGCGACCCCCGGGCCAGCCGGGAACCGATGGCCACGTCACTGTGACCGGACAACAGCGGCGCGACCAGCGGCAGCAGCGCGTTCAGATCAGTCGACAAGTCGACATCCATGTACGCGAGGACCTCGGCGTCGCTCTGCGACCAGACTGCCCGCAGGGCCCGCCCTCGTCCCGGCTGCTCCATCCGCACCGCCCGCACCTCGTCAAAGTCGCGGGCCAGCCGGTCGGCGATGGCCCAGGTGCCGTCGGTACTGCCGTTGTCCGCGATCGTGACCCGCGCGGTAAACGGAAAGCCCTCCCGCAGATAGCTGACCAGTCGCCGCACGCTCGGCGCGAGATCATGTTCCTCATTGCGCACAGGAACCACAATGTCCACCTGCAGAACTTTCATGACTATGAGAATCGGCGACCATGCTCCGCGGTAGCTGAAGCAATGTTATGTACGCGCTATGAGCAAAGATCCGACCCCGGAAACCTCCGCCTCATCGGCGTGTCGATGCCCGTAGAGGCAACTATTTCCGCATCATTTTCGATGTAAGATCATTGCTCCGAACGGACCGTGGCCCATGCACCAGGAACCGGTTTCTCCCGATCCCAGGCGATCCTG
>PLIQ01000387.1:0-4827 GCA_003140115.1 Actinomycetota bacterium
GCGCCCCGGTACCCCACCGCCTCCCCGGCCTGCACGGCGGCGGCCAGCATCTGCTCGCGCAGGGCGGCGGAGACGCCCGGCGAGGGGGTCTCCTCGGCGACCTTCTGATGCCGGCGCTGCACCGAGCAGTCGCGCTCGCCGAGCGCGAGCACCCGCCCGTCGGCCAGGCCGAGGATCTGGACCTCGACGTGCCGGGCCCGCTGGACGTAGCGCTCGAGCAGGATCTCCGGCGAGCCGAAGAAGCGCTCGGCCCGCGACCGCGCCGTCTCGAACGCGGCCTGCAGGTCGGCCGGGCCGGCCGCCACGCCCATGCCGATCCCGCCGCCGCCGGCCGCGGCCTTGACCATCACGGGATAGCCGATCCGGTCCGCCTCGGCCAGCGCCGCGGCGACGTCGGTGACGGGCTCGCGGCTGCCCGGGGACACGGGCACGCCCGCGCGCTCCATCAGGTTCCGGGCCCGGATCTTGTCGCCCATCTGCTCGATCGCGGCCGGATCCGGGCCGATCCAGGTCAGGCCGGCCGCCATGACCTGGCGGGCGAAGTCCGCGTTCTCGGCCAGGAAGCCGTAACCCGGATGGACCGCCGCCGCCCCGGTCTGGCCCGCCGCCTCGATGATGGCCGCGGCATCCAGGTAGCTGCTAGCGGGCGGGGCGGGACCGATGCGCACCGCCTGGTCGGCCTCGCGGACGTACGGCAGGTCCGCGTCGGCGTCGGAGTACACCGCGACGGCCCTGATCCCCATCCGGCGGGCCGTCCGTATCACCCGCCGGGCGATCTCGCCCCGGTTGGCGACAAGCACGGAATTGAGCATCAGGCCAGCCTAGTGGCGCGGGTTAGAGCTGAATAACCGACCTGCGGTTCACCACGCGGCTCAGCGCCTCGACCGCTTCTGGGTCATACTCGCTGGCCGTGTCCAGCCGGAGCTGCTGGACGGCCGCGGCCGCGCGGCCGGGATCCAGCGAGCTGCCCACCAGGTCGTCGAAGGCGTTGGCGGCCTTGATGATGCGGCTGCGCAGCGGCGGCCGGGACGGCTCACCATCTGGGCGGCCCGGGCGGCCCCGGTAGCCCTCGTGCGCCACCTCGACGCCGCGATAGGGCTCGTTCTGCCGGCGGACGATCTCGGCCACCGAGCCGAGGACCTGGGCCTGCTGGATCACCTCGGCGCCCAGTTCGGCGATGCGCTGCTGGTCCTGGCGGGAGACCAGGACGGTGGCCCCGCCGGGGATCGGGTCGGCCAGCGACAGCTGGCCGATGTCGTGCATGAGCGCGGCGTACTCGAGCTCGAGCAGCTGCGGCTCGTGGATGCCGAGTTCCCGGCCGACGGCGACGGCCAGCCGGCTCACCCGCTCGGAGTGGCCGGGTTCCACGTACCCGCCGATCTCGGTGACCTTGGCCAGCGCCCGGACGGTCTGCAGGTAGGTGGCCCGGATCCCGGCGTAGCGGCGGAACGCTACCTGGGTGACCAGCAGCGGCGCGGTGAACACGGCCAGCGCCGCCAGTCCCATGACCTCGGCGGCGAACGCGATGAGCAGGCCCGAGGCCCCGACCGCCGCGCCCAGCGGGAGCTGGACGCGCATCTCGTCGACCAGCGCGACCCGGAACCTGGCGCGCTGCTCGTCGACCCGCAGCAGCGCGGTGAGCACCGCCTCGAGCAGCAGCGCGAGCACGGCCAGGGCGGTCATCAGCGAGAAGGCCAGGCCCCAGTGGTAGGCCACGGCGCTATTCCCGGCGAGCGGGCGGAAGATGAAGGCCACGCAGGCGACGCAGAGCAGGCGGATGGACATCCCGCCGACCTTGGCCGGGCGGCCCACGGCCAGGTGCGGCAGCGCGCCGACGATCATGCCGATGGCGGTGACCGTGACCACCTGTTCGGCGGTGTGCTGAGCCGGATGATCGCCGACCCGGATGAGCAGGGCGTAGGCGAGCGCGCCGGCCATCCCGATCGGGGCCGTCTCCCGGTCGCCCGGCAGGTTGAGCCGCAGCACCTCGCCGAACGCGATCAAGATGCCGAACGCGACGGCGGTACGCGGGTCCCGCAGGCCGTCGGCGGCGGTCTGGGCCACCGAGGCGACGAGCACCACGCCGGCCGCGACGGCGAGCAGCAGCAGGCCCGAATCCCTGACCTGCCAGGGAAACCGGCGCAGCTCGTGTCGTCGTTCGGTCATGGGTCTCAGAGGCTGTCGATCACCCGGAGCGGCGCACTGGGGTCGTCGTGGTCCTGAGCGGCGACGGTGGTCAGGTCGTCGGCCGCGAGCAGGGGCGGCTCGGGGCGCTGCCAGCCGTCGCGCTTGATCGCGGCCACGAAGGCATCCACGAACGCCGGGTCGAACTGCGTGCCGGACCACTTCCGCAGCTCCGCGATCGCCTCCTCGACCGGGCGCGCGCCGCGGTAGGACCGGGTGGAGGTCATGGAGTCGAAGGCATCGGCGACGGCCAGCACCCGGGCGAACTCGGGGATCTCGTCGCCGGCCAGGCCCATCGGATAGCCCCGGCCGTCGATCCGCTCGTGATGGTGCATGATCCCGGCCAGGGCCTCGTCGAGGAACCCGATCTCGCGGACGATGTCCAGGCCGCGCATCGGGTGCAGCTGGATCGCCGCGTACTCCTCCTCGGTGAGCTTCCCGGTCTTCTGCAGGACCTTGGTCGGCACGCCGAGCTTGCCGACATCGTGCAGCATGCCCGCGTACCCGATGGCCTCGACCCGCTCACCGCGCATGCCGATCTCCCGCGCGATCATCACCGAGCCGCGGGAGACCCGGTCGCTGTGCCCGCGGGTATAGAAGTCCTTGGTCTCCACCGCCTGGCAGAGCGCGCCCACCGTGGCCTCGTAGGCCTGCTGCTGCTCGGCGATCTGGGTCACGGCCCAGCGGGCCACGAACAGCGGGATCAAGATGAGCACCGGGGCGAACACCCCGGCCACGCTCCACAGCGCGGCGATCAGCAGCCCGAACGCGCCGTAGCCGAGGTCCGAGGCGATCAGCTTGACGCTCATGCCCAGCGGCGCACGGCGGCCGGCCAAGTCGCGGTCGCTGGTCAGCCAGAGCACGCCCGCGAGCAGCACGTGGTTGGTCACCGCGTGCACCACGGCGGCGACCACGAACGGGCCGATCACCTTGGGGAACGAGTGGGAATCGGGGGTCCCGACGGTCCCGTGCAGGGCGACGAAGGCCCGGCCGGCCAGATACGCGGACAGGGCCATCATGCCGGTATTGAACGTCCGCTGGGCGAGCGACGGACCGCGCCGCAGCCCGAAGATGGTGCAGGCGCCCACCAGGGCCGCGCCGACCGGGCCGAGCAGGACCGCGGCGGCCAGGGTCGCGGAGGAGTTAGGCGACCAGGCGAGCTGCCGCGGACGCAGCAAGGTGGCGGTCGACTCGAAGACCACGAGCAGCAGACCGAGCACCGCGACATTCCGCCACCAACGGATATCGCCGAAGGGGCCACGAATGAGCACGATCGCGGCGGCGAGCACCACCACCCCGACGTATAGCCGTGCGGCCCACGAGAGCCTAGCCAAGCCCTCGCCCCTCACAGCCAGGAGCGTGGAACGCGGGCTATGCCCCAACCCCTTATCCCCACGTGCTCCCGCACAGGGCGGTCTGACCGACCCCGCCCGCCGTCACCTCACGCGCTATTCCACTGGATGGACGCATGGAGCCGACCTCCCTCACGTGCGACTACCTACAGCTCACCGGGTATCGTCCAAGGTCAAGGATAACGTGGCCACANNAGAATCTTCGCGCGCAGGTCGGCGGGCGCCGGGTCGCAGCCGCAGTGCTTGGCCACGAGCCGCTTAACCGCCTCCTCAAGGCCGTACTCGCGCAGGCAAGGGCCGCATTCGTCCAGGTGCTGGCGGATCTTCGCGCAGTCCACGTAGCCAAGCTCGCCGTCTAGGTAACCGTAGACCCGCTCCAGTACCTCGGTGCACGGCGTCTCATGGGGCTTTCCGCAGCTCATCGCCCTTCCTCCCCGGGCAGGGAAGCGTCAGAGCCGGTACGCGCCAAGCCGCGCTCCGACGCGTAATCCTGGAGCAGTTCCCGCAGCTGCCGCCGGCCGCGGTGCAGACGTGACATCACGGTACCGATCGGCGTTTCCATGATGTCGGCGATCTCCTTGTACGCGAAACCCTCGACGTCGGCCAGGTAGACCGCGATCCTGAATTCCTCAGGGAGCGCCTGGAGCGCCTCCTTGATGTCGGAATCGGGCAGCCGTTCCAGCGCTTCGGCCTCGGCCGACTTCAATCCCCCCGAGGTNNCCCTGCTGGAACTGGTGGAACGAGGCGTACGCCTTGGCGAACGTCTCCTGGACCAGGTCTTCGGCGTCCGCCGGGTTGCGAGTCATCCGAAGCGCCGCGGAGTACAGCTGGTCCAGGAAGGGCAGCACCTCCTGCTCGAAGCGCTCACCGCGCTCTTCGAGAGTCTCCGGAACGGGACTCACCCCCTCGGGGTCGTACGGAATCGCGCTGCTGGGGTGCAGAGCATATGAGGGGGAGGATACCGCGCCCGGGTACGGAGCGAGTTTCAGCATGCCACGAGGTGGCGAGGCTACTGCCATGCCGCGTTCAACACGAGGGCGCGGCCCGTCATTCCGAGATCGGTCCCGGCCGGCAGGTGAGAAAGCCGCCCTGGCCGGGAAAGCTAAGGTCCAAAGGCGTCCCCGCTGCGGGGAGCGCCGAGTCAGGAGCCCGGGCCCGTGCTTCATGCGGCCACCGCTATCATCGCGCCGGATACTGATCATCTTCCGGCCTACTGGCAATTCCACGACGCCGTGGCGCAGGCGCAACTGCTGGCCTGGCTGCCGCGCGCGCGGCACACGATCGTGGACGT
>PLIQ01000387.1:4937-9263 GCA_003140115.1 Actinomycetota bacterium
GGATGACGTCCTGGCCGAGGACCGGGCGCTGTCCACGCACCTGGCCGCCGAGACGATGATCGCCGAGATCGCGCGCGTGCTGCGCCCGGCCGGGCGGGTGCTGGCCTGCGTCGACTCACTCGTGCTCGGGATGGCGGTGCTCGCCGACCAGAATCACTGGGCCCATCTGGTCGACCTGCCGCATGCCGAGGTGGTGCTGGTGCCCTGGCCGGACGGCACCATCACCCGCTGCTACGGCCCCGATCAGGCGCGCGAGCTGTTCAGCGGGGCGGGCCTGACGGTGGACTGGATCCGGCCGCGCACCGTGTTCTCCGAGTCGATGGTCACGCACGTGCTGCGCCGCGCCCCGGGCAGCCTGGCCAAGCTCGTCCGCGCCGAACTCGAGGCCCGGTCGGATGAGTCACTCGGCGCGCAGCTGGTGATCTCAGCCAGCAAGACGGGCTGAGTTGACGGTATTGACTCCGGGGGGACGACCCCGCGAGCCCCCCGAAAAGGACTGACCGGTCCGGCGCGCTAGCGGCGGCGCGCGTACTTGGCCTGGCAGCCGACGCAGCGGGCCGCGTCCGGTCGCGCGTCGAGCCGGCCCTCGGGAATATCGCCCCCGCAGTCGATGCATCGCCCGTAGGTGTTCTCCTCGACCCGCACGAGCGCAGCGAGCACCTCGTCTCGCTGGCCGCGGGCCGAATGCAGGATCGCTTCGGTGCGATCGGCCTCGGACAAGGAGGATCCCGCGTCGGCCGAGTCCTGCGGATACCCCGCCCCGGCCAGGGGCGGGGGACGCTCGCCCTGCAAGATGGATATCGACCGGTCCAGGTCGGCGCGCATCTCCTCAAGGCGCTTACGGGCGATCGTTATCTCCACTGGTGTCCTCGCCTCCCGTCCGCGTGCACTGCGCAAGCCAGGCTCGGGTGAGCCGCGGCCGCGTGCCGCGGACTCAGAACAACTCGCCGGGCGGCCGCTCCTGGTCGGCGGGCAGCGAGACGATGAGCTCGGGTCCGTTGTTCCGCACGGAGTTGACAGCCGTTGAAACGGGATGCGACGTGAGGCCGCCGGCCATCGCGGGCAGCATCGTCGCTTGAAGCTGGCCAGCCTCGGAGTTGTCCGGGTTAAGCCAGTCGGCCCAGTGGTCTTGAGCGATCACCATGGGCATGCGGTCGTGGATCTGGCCGACATCGTCGGTCGCCTGGGTCGTGATAATCGCGGCCGTCCACAGCCAGGCGCGTTCATGATCATCGGGCAGGGCCTCATCCCGCCAGAGCTCGTAGAGCCCGGCGAAGGCTAGCGCACCACCGTCCTTCCGGTAGATGTAGTAAGGCTGCTTCCGCTTTTTCCCGTCCTGCGTTACGGCCTGCCATTCGTAGTAGCCGTCGGCGGGAAGAATGCAGCGGCGCCGGGTGAAGGCACGCCGGAACGAGGGCTTGACCGCGACGGTCTCGGCGCGGGCATTGATCAGCCGGCCGCCGCCCGAGGCGTCCTTGGCCCACCACGGGACCAGGCCCCAGCGCACCACGCGCAGCTCACGAGCCGGTGACTGCTCCGGCTCCTGATCGCGCTCCTGGTCATGCTTCTGGTCGTGCTTCTCGTCACGGGGGCGTCGCTCCATGACGGCGTACACCCGCTTGGTGGGCGCCACGTTGTAGTCCGGATCGGGCTCCGAGTCAGGTCCGTCGGCGACACGGTCGCGCTCGATGCTGAACTCCTCCAGGAGCTCAAGGCGCTTACGCGCCGACACGAAGCGACCGCACATGCAGACTTCCCCTTCATTTCATGGAATAGAATCCGAACGTCCCGTTAATCACGGATTGGCATTTCATAACCGGAATCCCCCTTCGCCAAACCGCCGGCCGCCGGGTTCCTGAGGCCGGAGGCCGAATGGTGGGGCCCCGGCCGTTGCCAGCAGCGTTGTCCCCCGGGGCAACACAGTACGCTCAACGCTATGCATGACGACCAGGACGGGACTTGGGCCGCGCCCGCCGCGGCCGGTCCGGTCAGCGCCCGGATCTGGCTGCCCGCGTCCAAGTCCATCACCAACCGGGCACTGGTCCTAGCCGCCCTGTCCGACCGGCCGGCCCGGATCGCGAACCCGCTGCGGGCCAGGGACACCCTGCTGGCGGCGGCCGCGCTGCGGGCCATGGGGACCGAGGTCGCGGACGACGTGCAGGGATCGCCGGCGGGCTGGCGGGTTACCGCCGGACAGCCGCCCGCGGGATCGCGGGTCAGCGTCGACGTGGGTAACGCGGGGACGGTCATCCGGTTCCTGCCCGCGGTCGCCGCGCTGACCTCGGCGGCGGTGCACTTTGACGGGGACGAGCGCATCAGGCAGCGGCCGGTAGGCCCGATCCTGGCGGCGCTGCGCGAACTCGGCGCCCGCATCGAGGACGGCGGCCGGGACGCGGCCCCGTTCACCGTGCTCGGCCAGGGCCGGATCCGCGGCGGCACCGTCACCCTGGACGCGTCCGGCTCCTCGCAGCTGATCTCCGGACTGCTGCTGGCGGCGCCGCGGTTCGACCAGGGCATCGAGATCCGGCACGACGGCCCGCCCATCCCCTCCGCGCCGCACATCGCCATGAGCGTCCGCATGCTCAGGGCCGCCGGGGCCGACGTGACCGAGATGCGGCCGGGCACCGGCGAACGGCCGGACGGCTGGCGGGTCCGGCCCGGCCGGCTGGACCTGGAGTCCGTCACCGTGGAGCCGGACCTGTCCAACGCGGGACCGTTCCTGGCCGCGGCCCTGGTGACCGGCGGGACGCTCAGCCTGCCCGGCTGGCCACGGGACAGCCTGCAGGCGGCCGGGCCGATCCTGGACGTGCTGACCCGCATGGGGGCCCGGTGCGACGTCGGCGCGGACGGGCTGACCGTCCACGGCCCGGGCACGATCCGCGGCATCACCGCCGACCTGCGTGACGTCGCCGAACTGGCGCCGGCGCTGACCGCGGCGGCGGCGCTGGCCGGAACGCCGTCGGTGTTCACCGGGCTGGCGCACACCCGGCGGCACGAGACCGACCGGCTGGCCGCGCTGGCTAAAGAGATCAACGCGCTCGGCGGCGACGTCACCGAACTGCCCGACGGCTTGCAAATCCGCCCGCGTCCCCTCCGGGCGCAGGCGGCGGACGGGCCGTTCGGCACCTACGACGATCACCGGATGGTGATGGCGGCGGCCGTGATCGGCCTCGCCGTACCGGGCCTGCGGGTGGCCAACGCGCAGACCGTGGCCAAGACCTTCCCCGAGTTCACCGACGTGTGGACGGACATGCTAGGACCGAGACGCTGAGCTCGCGCTACGACCGGCTCGACGAGGACGACGTCCGGGTCCGCCCCGGCCGTGGCTCCCGGCCGCGCACCAGGCGGCGGCCCGCGCACACCGGTGCCGTGCCGGGCTTCGTGACCAGTGTGGACCGCGGCCGGTACGGCTGCATGACCGACGACGGGCTGGTCGTGGCCATGGCGGCCCGCGAGCTGAGCCGGGGTTCGGTGGTGGTCGGCGACCACGTGGCGCTGGCCGGGGACACCTCCGGCGCCGACGGGGCGCTGGCCCGGATCGTCCGGGTCGAGCCGCGGACCAGCACGCTGCGGCGCTCCCCGGACGACTCCGACCCGACGGAACGGGTCATCGTGGCCAACGCCGACCAGATGGTGATCGTCTGCGCGCTGGCCCAGCCGCCGCCCCGGCTGCGCTTCGTCGACCGCTGCCTGGTGGCCGCGTTTGACGCTGGCCTGGACCCGCTGCTCGTGCTGACCAAAGCCGACCTGGCCTCACCGCGCAAGATCCGCACCTACTACGGCCCGCTCGACGTGCCCATGCTGACCACGCGCCGGCCGCTGCCGCCACGCACGCTGTCCCGGATCCGGAACGTGCTGACCGGCCGGGTCAGCGTGCTCATCGGGCAGTCCGGGGCAGGCAAGTCCACGCTGGTGAACACCCTGGTCCCGGCGGCGGCCCGGTCC
This sequence comes from Actinomycetota bacterium, assembly GCA_003140115.1. The sequence continues at coordinate 8,883 of PLIQ01000387.1, forward strand.
ACCGGCACGGTCAACCCGGTGACCGGCCGGGGCCGGCACACCTCGTCGTCCGCGGTCGCGCTGCCGCTGGGCGACGGCTGGCTGATCGACACGCCGGGCCTGCGGGGCTTCGGGCTGGGGCACGTGAGCCTGGATCGGGTACTGGAGGCGTTCGGCGACCTGGCCGAGGGCACGGCCGCGTGCCCGCAGGGATGCGACCACCTCTCCCCCGGCTGCGGGCTGGACCAGTGGGCCCGAGAGCACCATGCCGAGGCCCGCCTGGACTCGCTGCGCCGCCTGCTGCGCAGCCGGGACGACAACGCTCCGGACTACAGCCGGGACGACAACGCTCCGGACTAAGCGTCGGTCCTGCGGCCATTTGGGGCTTGGGGCTTGGGGCTT
>PLIQ01000482.1 GCA_003140115.1 Actinomycetota bacterium
GGCCCCAGGCGTCCGCGTTTCGCGTTGACAGGAGGGTGTGCCTGCCGCCGGTCTCAGCGGCTGCGGCTGACGTGACTGCTGATGCGGCCTGCCCGGGGGCTCCGGTGACCGTGGACCGCGAAGTTCAGCAGAACGAGAGCTTCCGGTAACAGCGGCCGGGATCAGGGAAATGTAACTGGTGTGGATCACGGACGACGCGGGGCCTCTCCGGGGTGGTTCGCTGTCCGGTCGGCGCCCCGGATCGGGGAACGGGCGGCAGGCCGTGCCGGGATGGCCGATCTGTCGCTCGCGGTGGCGAAGGGGGTGCAGTTATGCGGGTCATCGTGGTCGGGGGCAGCGCGGCTGGCCAGTTCACCGCCCTGCTCCTGGCGTGGGCCGGTCACGAGGTGGTCTTGCTCGACCGGGATCCGGTCGAGCCTGCTTCCGACATCGAGGCGGCGGCCAGCGCGTTCCGCCCGGCGGTGCCGCAATTCGTACAGCCGCACATCGTGCTGCCGCAGTGCCGGCTGCTGCTCCGGCAGGCGCTGCCGGACGTGTATGACGCGCTGCTGGCTGCGGGTGCGGGCGAGGCCACACTCGGGTCGGCCATGCCGCCGACGCTGGCTGACCGTGCTGGCCGGCTCGGGGACGAGGAGTACACCAGTGTGGCGACCCGGCGGTCCACGTTCGACTGGGTCCTGCGCCGTGCGGTGGCCGGCCAGCCCGGTATCCCGGCACAGGGGGGCGTACGGGCGATCGGGCTGGTGACCCGGCCGGGCTCACCGCCACGGGTGGTTGGATGCGCGACCACGAGCGGTGAACTTGCCGCCGATCTTGTCGTGGACGCGACGGGCCGGCGCAGCGCAATCGACTCGTGGCTGCAGGCCGCCGGCGCACGGCGGAGCTGGACCGTGCAGGCTGAATGTGGCCTGGCCTACTACACCCGGCACTACCGGTTTCGTCCCGATGCGGCGCTGCCTGGACCGGAAACCACCAGGGCGGTCCTGCCCCTCAGCGAGTTCACGACCGGGATCTGGGATCGGACAACCGCACGATGCTCCTGGCCATCTGCCCGCTGATGGAAGACAAGAGGTTCCGCCGCGTCACCGATCCCGGTGTCTTCACCGCAGTGGCGAACACCGTCCCAGTGCTGGCGCGATGGCTGCCGGTCATGACTCCGATCAGCGGCATCTACCCGATGGGTGGCCTGCACAACTCGATGCGCCGGCTGGCCGTTGACGGGGTGCCGGTCGTCACCGGCCTGGCCGCCGTGGGCGATTCGGTTTGCACCACTAATCCGACCTTCGGCCGCGGGCTGGCGCTCGCCCTGCAAGGCGCGACGGATCTCGCAGAGCTGCTCGATGAGTACGGCGAGGATGAGATGGGACTAGCCCAAGCCCTGGACCACTTCGTCACCCGCCATGTTGAGCCCTTCTACCTCGACCAAGCGGCCAATGACGGCCGACGGCTGGCTGAACTGCGCCACACCCTGTTCGGCGCACCAGCGCCCGAAACGACACCGCTGGAAGATCGAGTAACCTTCGCCGCGCTCCGCGCCACCATGCCATTTGACGCCATCGTGTTTCGCGCGTTCTGGCGGGTGATGGGCATGCTCGCCAAACCCGACGATGTGTACACCGACCCCGACGTCGTGGCCCGCACCAAGGACGTGCTGCGCTCCCTCGACACCGCACCCACGATGACTCCACCCACGCGCGCCGAGCTAGAAGCCGCCCTCGCCTGAGGAACTGGCCTTCCCCTGGCCGCTCGGCAGCGCCAGCTACGCCCGGGAGCTCGAGGTGCCATATGATCCCGGCCCGGGACGTGTCAGAGCGGGATCAGGAAGCCGCAGCCTCAGTCCCCGCGCGGCCCCTTACTTACCTTCGACCGCGGCGATGAAGCCGTCGGGGTCGACGAGGCTGATCGTCAGCGACCTGACCTTACTCCTGAGGAATAGTGTGCTGGGTTGCCGAGAGGTGTAGCTGGGCGGCTCGATGGCGAGCTCGACCAAGCCGTTATACGAGCCGTTCACGAGCCAGCGCCCGCGGCCGCCGTGTACCCCGATCGTTCCCCGGACCGAGCGCGCAGAGCGCGTGGCCGATCGCACCGAGCTGCGAGGGATGTCCAGATGGAAATCAGCCATCCGCACCCGCACCGCGGTGGAGTCGACCTCCACGCCGCCGCGTCCCGGTCCCCCGCCATGCCGTGTCTCCGTCCACAGGGAGACCCGGCCCATATCGCTGTAGTCGATAGGAAACCATGTCGTGCCGGCGGACGCGGCGGATTCCGGTCCGGGTCCGGCTTCCTGGTGATTCTTGATGACCTCGCGCCGGGCGGTGGCATACGGCTCGCCTGTTTCGGCCATGCGCTTGCGGGCTGCTGCCCTGATCTTGTCGTGCGACATCGTGCCCCTGCTCCGGTGGCGCGTCCCGGCGCCTGGCCACCGCACATAGGAGATCACGATGGAAGGGGCAGACTCCACGCGAGGGCTGTGCCGCTCTTATCCTCAGGCACTACCACCAGCGCCGGGCCGGCGTAGCTAGGATCAGGCAGACGTGGCTGCCGTCTCCCAGGATACGCCAGCCAGACGGGCCCTCCCACAGAGCGGCCCGAGCGGCGATCACACGTTCACCGCGGTTACGCGTTGTGACTGGGAGGAGTGCCGCTGTTGACGATCCACCGCTTCAGGAACAGCAAATAGAACGCCGCGAACACCAGGACAGTTGCGACGTTTACTATCAGCCGCTCCAAGAACTCGTGTCTGAAGAACAGGACGTCCATGCCGACCACGACGGCTACCAGCGCCAGCACGTAAAGCACGATGGCTGCCTGTCTTCCCATCGTTCCTGTTTACTATGTGCGACGGAGTGAAGCAAGAAACGCGCTGGTTTCAGTGAAACGCTCGCGCTGGCTGAACCATGTTCTCCCCGAGGTGCGCCACGCCTGCGTACCACCGGGGGCACGCGCGCCCCCATCGCAAGCGTGAATAAGCTAACCGGGCGCGCCGAACAGTGCCACCGGGTTGTCCCAGCAGACCGCGCGCAGCCAGTCCTCGCCAAGGTCCAGCCGGGCCAGTCCCGCGAGCTGGCGGGCGTACGGGTAGGGGATGTTGGGAAAGTCGCTGCCCAGCAGGATCTTGCCCGCCAGCCCCAGCTCGCGGGCCAGCGGCAGGGCCGCGGCCGGGAACGGGGCCAGGTGGTCGAAGAAGTCGGTGAAGATCATCGTGGTGTCCAGCCTGACCCGCTCGTAGTCCGCGGCCAGCCGCAGGAACACATCGTAATCCGGCGCGCCCAGGTGCGCGATGATCGCGCTCAGCCCCGGATACCGCGCCAGCACCGACCCGAACGGCCCTGGCCCGGTGTGCTCGGTCCCCACCGGCGCGTGCCCGGCATGCACCACCACCGGCACTTCCGCCTCGGCCAGCAGGCCCCACACCTCGTCCAGCAGCGGGTCGGCGGGGGAGAACCCGCCCACCTGCAGGTGCACCTTGAAGATCCGCGCCCCCGCCTCCACCGCCGAGCGCACGTACCCGGCCACCCCTGGTTCGGGGTAGAACGTCGCCGACGGCAGGCATTCCGGCGTGGCCTTCGCGAACGCCAGCGTCCACGCGTTCAGGTCGGCGGCCATGCCCGGCCGGTGCGCGTAGGCCAGCGCGCTGAACATCCGCACGCCCATCTCCCGCAGGTGCGCCACCCGCTCCTCGTCGCTCCACTTGTACCGGATCGGCCACCTGACCCCGACCAGCGGCCCGGCCGCGTCGAAGTACTCCCACACCCGCCGCAGCATCCGCGGCGGCAGGAAGTGCGTATGGATGTCGGCCAGCCCCGGCACCCCCAGCGCCCGCCAGAACGCCGGGACGTCCGCGTCCTCCTCAGGCAGCCATGCGTCGACCGTCGCCCCAGTCACCCGCACAATTGTGCCTCAGCCACCGGCACCGGCGGGTCCTTGAGCGGGCCGATCAGCGTCTGGCCCTCCACGAACCACGAGACCCCGAAGGCGAAAATGCCCACCGCCTCGTACAAGAAGAGCCAGGGGAAGGGCGGCCGGAGCGAGGCCGGGAGAAAGTTCGTGATTACCGCGGCCACGATGGAAACCAGTATCACGATCGCGCAGATCCGGTAGATCAGGTTCCGCCGGAGCTTTTGCGGTGACGGGTGCGGCGAGTCGGAATTGGTGAACCGTATCGCCATCCAGGCGAGGAAGAGAAAGAACAGCACGGACGAGACGGCGTGAATGTCGCCCACGACCTGTGCGCGCGTCGACAGCTGCGCAACCGTCTCGCAGGTCGCCGAGGGGGGCGAGGCCACGGACGGCGTGGTCGGGAAGAGCGCCACCACGAGAGCGAACACGCCGGCCAGGTCGGTGATCACGCGGTCACCGAGGTCCGCTCCGACGTAGGCGATCAGGAACAGGCCGAGCGCGCACAGCGCGCCGAGGAAAATATTGCGGACCGGTGTGTAGTAATAACTGCTCACCGAGCCGGGCAGCCATCCGCAGGACGAGTGCTCGAGGCGCAGCGCTATCGGGTTGGCGACCAGGAGGATAACCGGCAGCAACGTGCCCAGCCAGCCGATTGTCTTCCGCAGGTACAGGTAATTGGTAACGAGCACGCTCTGGCCAGATCTCGTCGGCGCGCCATGGCCCACCAGACGAAGCCATCGGTACATCGCGACCCCTCCCTATGCCCGCCCTCGGTCGCTGGACATCCCGTGTTAGCGCAAACCGAGCGCCCCGTCAATCACGTGTCCACCAGGACGCCTACCGCGTCCCGCTGAGAACTTCCGCCTCCGGTAGGGTGATGACGCTCGGGGCCGCGCGAGTGCCAAGGTAGGTGCATGTCCGACTACTTCGACCTGGGTCGCTACACGCGAGCGATAACCACCCCGTCGGCCCAAGCCCAGCTCTGGTTCACCCGCGGGCTGGTCTGGACGTACTCGTTCAACCACGAAGAGGCGGTGGCCTGCTTCGAGCACGCGATCGAGGCCGACCCCGGCTGTGCGCTCGCGCACTGGGGGCTGGCCTACGCGCTGGGACCGAACTACAACAAGCCCTGGGAGGCCTTCGATCCGGCCGATCTGTCCTCGTCGGTCTCCCGGGCCTTCACCGCGTCCCAGGCGGCCGCCGCCCGCGCCGCCGGGGCCTCACCCGCCGAGCGCGCGCTCGTGCACGCCCTAACCTTCCGGTATCCGTCGGCTGAGCCGGCCGGGGACGGCGCGGCCTGGAACGCCAGCTACGCGGACGCGATGCGCTCGGTGCACGAGTCCTTTCCCGGCGACCTCGACGTCGCCGCGCTGTTCGCCGACGCGCTGATGAACCTCACCCCGTGGGCGCTGTGGGACACCGCGACCGGAGCCCCGGCCGCCGGGTCGGGCACGCTCGAGGCAAAGGCGGTGCTGGAGCGGGCGCTGGCCCGCGACGACGGCCGGGCGCACCCCGGCATCTTGCACTTCTACATCCATCTGATGGAGATGTCGGCCCGGCCCGAAGACGCCCTGCAAGCAGGCGAGCTGCTCCGCGGCCTGGTGCCCGACGCCGGGCACCTGCGGCACATGCCGACGCACCTGGACGTGCTGTGCGGCGATTACCGCCAGGTCGTGGCCAGCAACACCGCGGCGATCGCGGCCGACGAGAAGTTCGCTGCCCGCCGGGGCGCGATGAACTTCTACACGCTGTACCGGGCGCACAACTACCACTTCAAGATCTACGGCGCGATGTTCCTCGGCCAGGAGCGAACCGCGCTGGAGACCGCCGGCCACCTGGCCGCGGTGATCCCCGGCGAGCTGCTGCGGATCGAGGTGCCCCCGATGGCGGACTGGCTCGAGGGCTTCGTGCCGATGAAGATGCATGTGCTGATCCGGTTCGGCCGCTGGCCGGACATCATCGAGACGCCGCTGCCCGGCGACCCGAGGCTGTACTGCGTCACCACCGCGATGACGCACTACGCCAAGGGCATCGCCTACGCGGCCACCGGGCATCTCGCGGACGGGCAGGAGCAGCGCACGCTGTTCGCCGACGCGGCCGCCCGAGTGCCGCCGTCGCGCACCGTGTTCAACAACACCTGCCAGGACATCCTGCGGGTGGCCGAGGCCATGCTGGACGGCGAGCTCGAGTACCGTCGCGGCCATTACCAGGCGGCGTTCGGTCACCTGCGGCGCGCGGTCGAGCTCGACGACGGGCTGCCTTACGACGAGCCGTGGGGCTGGATGCAGCCGGCCAGGCACGCGCTCGGCGCCCTCCTGCTCGAGCAGGGCCACCTCGAAGAGGCCGAGGCCGTGTACCGCGCTGACCTCGGCCTGGACGACACCCTGGCTCGGGCCTGCCAGCACCCGGCCAACGTCTGGAGCCTGCACGGCTACCACGAGTGCCTGACCCGGCTGGGAAAACACGAGCTGGCCGGGATAATAGGCCAGCAGCTCAAGATCGCCGCCGCGCACGCCGACGTGCCGATCGTCTCCTCCTGCTACTGCCGGCTGACACCAGAATAAGCGGGCGGGCCGGAGGCCGGCTAGGAGGAGCAGCGCGGCGGCCCCGATGAGCACCGGCTCGACGGTGAAGGCGGCGTGCAGGCCAAGGTGGTCGGCGAGGCTGCCGAGCAGGTAGGGCGCGGCGACCACGAGGATGCCGCCGAGCACCTGGGTGCGGGCGTTAGCGGTGTCGCCGTTGCCGGGCGCGGCGGCCAGGGTGAGCGCCAGCGACAGCGGGTAGAGGTTGGCCAGGCCCGCCCCGCACACCGTCAGCCCGGCGATGGCGAGGGCAGGCTGGCCGGCCAGCCAGAACATACCGAAACCGGCGGTGGTGACGGCCAGGGANNCGCAGTCCGGTCGAGATGAGCACTTCGGTGCCGAAATAGATCGGGCAGAACTCGATGGCGATGCCCACGGCGACCATGGCGGCCAGCAGCCAGCAGGACCGCGATAGCCGGGTCTGGTGCCCGGTGGGCCGCACGGCCGGCGGCGGGGGCAGCGGCTGGTGCCGGTAGCGCAGGTAGAGACCGGCCAGCAGGAGCACGGGCAGGGCTAGGGCCGCGCGCCAGCCGAGCGGCGTGGCCTGGAACAGGCCGAGCAGCAGCGGGGCGAGCACCGCGCACCCGGCCGCGCCCACGTTGGCTTCGACGAGGGCCCGGTCGCGGCGCTCGCCGTGCCGGTCGGACAGGATTGCCTGGATGCAGGTGAGCAGGACGGTACCGGCGAAGCCGGCGATCGCGGCACCGGCCAGGGTGAGGGCGACAGTGCGGGTCGCGGTGAACAGGGCGATCCCGGCGGTGGCGCCGGCCGCCGAGGACCACAAAAGGGGAGCCCGCGGCAGCCGACGGGCGACCGGGGCGAAGCTCACCCCGGCCAGGGCCGCACCGGCCGACCAGATCGCCGAGTACACGCCGAGCATGGTGTAGGAGAAGTGCAGCTCGGACCGGAGCAGGGCCAGCGCGGGCCCGTACGCGTACAGCCAGTACGCGTAGCCGGCCAGCGCGCCGTAGCACAGCAGCGTCGGCGCGTCCCGGAACTTCCCGGCGTAGGCNNGCGTCGGCGTCGGCAGCAGCGTCAGCGTCGCGCGGCGTCGGCGCCGCGCGGCGGGCAGGCGTGACACGGCTGCCTCTGTATCGATACACAGCGAACATTGTATATCGATACACAGCTAGGATCGGAGGGTGACTCAAGACGTGGTGAGAGCGGCCCGACGACCGGGTCGCCCGACACTGCGGGAGGTTGCCGACGCGGCCGGGGTATCCCAGATGACCGCTTCCTACGTGTACTCACAGCCGGATCGGGTGGCGCCCGCTACGGCGGCGAGAGTCCGGGCGGCGGCGGCGAAGCTCGACTACCCCGGCCCGCATCCCGGCGCCCGGTCGCTGCGCCGGGGCCGGGCCGGCAGCCTCGGCGTTGTCCTCGGCGAGCGCCTGACCTACGCCTTCGACGACCCGCAGGCGGCCCGGTTCCTGGCCGGGGTGGCGGAGGTCTGCGCGGATGAGGAGATCGGCCTCACCCTGGTTCCGACCACCGGAGCCGACAGCGACGTGCAGCGGGTCGCCGAGGCGGTGGTGGACGGGTTCATCGTGTGGACCACCAGCGACGACGACCCGGTCCTTGACGCGGTCGCAGCCCGCCGGCTGCCCGCGGTCGTGCAGGCGGGCCCGGGCCGCCCCGGGCTGCCCGTGGTGGGCATCGACGACCGGGCCGCCGCCGCGGCGATCGGCCGGCTGGCCTTCGTCGGCGCCACCCGGCCCGCGGTGCTCAGCTTCCCGGCCAACCGCGACCGCGTCCGGGCGCTGGTCACCGGGCCGCCGGATTCCTCCGTCACCTACGCGGTGACCAGGCGCCGGTGGGAAGGCCTGCTCGACGCCTGGCGCGAGGNNCCGGGCTCGGTGAAGCTTTCGCCGACGAACTGTTCCGCACCGGTGATCCGCCCGACGCGATCGCCGCGATGAGCGACGAACTCGCCCTGGGCGCGCTCCGGGCCGCGGGCCGCAGCGGCCTGGCCGTGCCCGGCGCCGTCGCGATCACCGGCTGGGACGATACCGACGCCGCGGCCCCGGCGGGACTGACCACGCTGCGGCAGTCGCTGCGTGACCAGGGGCGCCGCTGCGCCCGCATTGCCCTCGGCCACCGCCTGCCGGACGGGCAGGAGCCGCCCGGCTGGGAGGTCGTCGAGCGCCACAGCACTCGCTGATGATCAGGACCCCGGCAGGTCACCCAGCACCGCGGCGAACCGCTCCCGGACGACCGCGGCGGTCTGGTCGGCCGGAGCGGCCCACACCTCGGCGTTGAAGATCTCCACCTCCACGTAGCCCGAGTAACCCGCCGCCGTCACGGCGTCCGTGATCGGCCCGAAGTCGATCACCCCGTCGCCCAGATGCCCCCGGCCGAGCAGAACATCCGCAGGCAACGGCAGCACCCAGTCACACACCTGGTAGCCGACGATTCGCCCAGCGGCCCGGGCGATTTCCGCGGCCAGCCGCGCGTCCCACCACACGTGGTAGGTGTCCACCACCACGCCCACCACCTCGGCGGGGAACAAGAGCGCCAGGTCCACCGCCTCGCCCAGCGAAGCGATCACGCACCGGTCGGCGCAGAACATCGGGTGCAGTGCCTCGATCCCCAGCCGGATTCCGAGTCGCTGCGCGAAGGGCACGAGGTCGCCGATCGCGTCGGCCACCATGCGCCGGGCCAGCCCCAGATCCCGGCTCCCCGGCACGAGCCCGCCGCACACCAGGACCAGCGCATCCGCCTCCAACTCGGCTGCCTCCCGCACCGCCGCCCGGTTGTCCGCCCGAGCCGCGGCCAGGCCGTCGGCATCGGCCCGCGTGAAGAACCCGCCCCGGCACAGGCTGGATACGTGCAGCCCGGCGCGCTTGACCAAAGCCGCCGCCGAAGCCAGCCCGGCCGCCGCCACCGGGTCCCGCCACAGCCCGATGGCCGCGATGTCGTGCCGCGCGCACAGCGCCACCGCATCGGCCACCCCCAGGTCCTGGACCGTCGCCTGGTTCAGCGACAGCCGCTCCAGGCGAAACCCAGTCACGCGAGCCTGGCCAGCAGCGAGTTCATCCGCTCGACGGCCAGCTCCGGATCGGTCAGCGCCCCCGCCGCGGCGGCCAGCTCGAACACCCGCAGCAGGTGCCGGCCCGGCCGGTGCCGCTCCAGCCCGCCCAGCATCGCGAACCGCGGCTGGAACCCGTTCAGCCAGGCCAGGAAGGCCACCCCGACCTTGTAGTAGTACGTCGGCGGCGAAAAGATCAGCCGGCTCAGCGGCACCGTCGGCAAAATCGCCGCGTCATACCCAGCTAGGTCGCCGCGATCCAGCGCGGCCAGCGCCGCCGCGGCCGGGGCCGTGATCGCCGCGAACGCCCCGAGCAGCGCGTCGCTGTGCCCCTGCTCGTCACCCCGGATCAGCTCCGAGTACCCGAAGTCGTCCCCGGTATACATCCGGACCCCCGCGGGCAGCCGGCGGCGCAGCGCCACCTCCCGGCCCGCGTCGAGGACCGACAGCTTGACGCCGTCCACCTGGTCGCCGTACCGATCCACAAGCTCCAGCACGGTATCGCAAGCGGTATCGAAATCCGTACCGCCCCAGTAGCCGCGCAGCGCCGGGTCGAACGCCTCGCCCAGCCAGTGCAGGATCACCGGCCGCTCCGCCTGCCGCAGCAGCTGGCCGTACACGTCCAGGTAGTCGCCAGGCCGCCGCGCGCTGGCCGCCAGCGCCCGGCTCGCCATCACGATCACGTCCGCCCCGGCCGACTGCACGAACGCGATCTGTTCCAAAAACGCGTCCACGATCCGCGCGATCGGGTAACTCTCGCCGTCCGGCAGCTGATCCGTCCCCGCCCCGCAGGCCAGCGCCCCGCGCGCAACAGAAGAAGATCGCGCGATCAGCTCCCGCGCCAGCTCCCAGGACAGCCCCATGCCCCGCTGCGCGGTGTCCATCGCCTCGGCCACGCCGAACCCATGGGCCCACAGGTGCTCCCGGAACCGCAGCGTAGCCTCCCAGTCGACCGTCTCGCCGTCGACAGCAGCCACGTGCGCCGCCGCGAACACGCGCCGAGAAGCAGGCGGCGGGTACGCAGCAGCCCACCCCGGCGAGGCGATCACCAGCGGCTCGTCCCGCCCCGGCAGCAGTATCGAAGCACTCACCTCAGATCTCCAGCGACGGCACGTCGACCCGCCGGCCCTCGGCCGAGGACTCCAGCGCCAGCTCCGCCAGCTGTACGCCCCTGGCCCCCTCGGTCAGATCCCAGGCGAACGGCTCTCCCGTAGCAACGCTGCTCAAGAACAGCTCCCACTCGGCCTTGAACCCGTTGTCGAAGCTCATGGTGTCCGGCACGTCGGTCCATTGCGCCTGGTAGTCCAGCGGGTCCGGCAGGTCCGGGTTCCACACCGGCATCGGCGTGGACACCCGGTGCTGGATCGCGCAGTGCCGCAGCCCCGCCACCGCGCTGCCGTGCGTCCCGTCCACCTGCAGCTCGAGCAGCTCGCGCCGGTTGACCCGCACCGCCCAGGAGGAGTTCACCGAGGCCACCGCGGCGCTGGCGAACTCCAGCACCGCGTACGCGGCGTCGTCCGCGGTCGCCTGGTAAGGGCGCCCGTCCTCGTCCCACCGCTGCGGCACGTGCGTAACGCGACGCGCGTACAGCGCCGCGACCGGGCCGAACAGATCGGTCAGCAGGTACTGCCAGTGCGGGAACATGTCCAGCACGATCCCGCCGCCGTCTTCCGCGCGGTAGTTCCACGACGGCCGCTGCGCCGCGACCTGATCGCCCTCGAACACCCAGTAGCCGAACTCCAGCCGCACCGACAGCACCCGGCCGAAGAAGCCCGCCTCGACCAGCCGCCGCAACTTGATCACCCCGGGCAGGAACAGCTTGTCGTGCACCACTCCGTGGGTGACGCCCGCCGCCTGCGCGGCCTTAGCCAGCCGCAGCGCCCCGGACAGCGACGAGGCCGTCGGCTTCTCGGTGTACACGTGCTTGCCGGCCGAAATCGCCCGCAGCAGGCTGGCCTCGCGCAAGCTGGTCACCTGGGTGTCGAAGTAGACCTCGACCTCGGGGTCGGCCAGCACCTCGTCCAGGTCGGTGGTCCAGCGGTCCAGCCCGTGCTGCGCGGCGATCGCCCGCAGCCGCTCCTCGTTCCGCCCGACCAGGACCGGCTCGGGGTACACCAGCGTGCCGTCGGGAAGCCGTACGCCGCCCTGCTCCCGGATGGCGAGCAGCGACCTGACCAGGTGCTGCCGGTACCCCATCCGCCCGGTGACCCCGTTCACGGCGACCTGGATGACCTTGCGCGTCATGAATCCCGCCTTCTAACCCGAACGCCCGGCAAAGTGCTTCCCAGATTAGGCGCGAACCGGGCGCGGCAGGGACGCCCACCATGTGGGAGACATGCGGGAGACCAGCGCCGATGGTTGACCATCGGCGTGAGTGCCGGTCATGATCCCTACTAACTCCAGCATCACCGAACGGCCCCAAATCAGCCCCTCCAGGGAGTTGAGCATATGAGCGAAGCGGCACACATCCCGTTCACCGAAACGAAGGCNNATCGGCCCGGCCTACAGCTTCGCCTTCGGCTTCGCGTTTATCGTTTTCGCGGCCGGCCTCGCCTCGCCGCTGGTCATCATCGTCGCCGCCGTCGCCATCGCGCTGCTCGGCAACACGCTGTCGGAGTTCTCCCGGGCGCAGCCGTCGACCGGCGGGTTCATCACCTTCGTGGGCAAGACGTTCGGCGGGACCAGCGCGGTGACCACCGCGCTGGTGGCGGGGGCAGGCTACATCATCGCGATCTCGTCGGTGCTGGTCATCTCCGGCGGGTTCCTGTCGCTCATGCTGCAGTTCTACTTCAACGTGAGCATCCCCTGGATCATCTTCTCCGCCATCTTCACCGCCGGCGCCATGTTCATGATGTTCCGCGGCGTGGCCGTGTCGACCAAGCTGGCCGGCTTCTTCTTCGCCTTCGAACTGACCGTGCTGCTCGTNNGGCCTGGGCCTCGCCTTCCCGCTGGCCATCTACCTGTTCATCGGCTGGGAGAACTCGGCTGCGCTAGCCGAGGAGACCACCAACCCGCGGCGCAACGTGCCCCGGGCCGTGTTCCTGTCGATCACCCTCATGGCCGTCCTGTATCTGCTGGTGGCCTACGCCACGGTCACCGGCTTCCACTACAACGCCACGGCGCTCGAGGCCCCCCTCATCCCGTTCATCGCCGTCGCCCACAGCGTGGCGGCCTGGCTGGCCTTCATCACGTACCTGGCCGTGCTGACCTCCACCCTCGGCGTGCTCATCGCCGCNNGCCATCACCCTGGTCTGGGCGCTCGGCCACTGGATCGGCGGGCACGGCAACAGCCTGAGCGCGCTGAACTTCTTCTTCGAATCCAGCACGATGGGCACGATCTTGATCCTGTTCGTGTACCTCGCGGCCAACGTGGCGCTCCCGTTCTACTACCGCAAGTACCGGCCGGCCGAGTTCAACATCATCAAGCACCTCGTGCTGCCGACCCTCGGCGTGATCGTCGTCGCCATCCCCATCTACTACCTGTTCAAGCCAGGTCAGGCTGCCCCCTACAACTGGTTCCCGTGGGCGGGGCTGGGCCTCATCGTGGTGTCCGTCCTCTACGCGATCTGGCTGGTCAGGCGCGATCCTGGCCTGGGCGACCGGGTCGGCTCGATCGTCGCCGACGAATAGACCCATGACCGACACCGCCGTCCGGGCCGGCCAGGCGTCCAGCGGGCCCACTCCACACCCGCTGGACCCGGCCACCGGCGCCGAGTACCTGGCCGGCCGGGAGATCATGGCGGCCGCCGGGCTGCTGACCGAACCGGTCAGGTTCGCCTACTACGGCCTGGCGGAACCGCCCAAGGACGACGTGCTCAACGCCAAAGCGCCCGACCGCCGGCTGCGCGCGTTCCTGGTCAACACCGCCACCGGCGAGTCCACCGACGTGGTGGTCTCGCTGACCGGCGCCCAGGTCATCAGCGCGCGCACGCTGGACCCGCCCACCGACGGCCAGATGCCGATCCTGGACAGCGAGTTCGTGCTCGTCGACGAGATCGTCAAGGCCGACCCGGGCTGGCGCGCGGCCATGGCCCGGCGCGGCCTGCACGACATGAGCCAGCTCCGGGCCTGCCCGATCACCGCCGGCGCCTTCGGACCGCCCGAGGACGACCGGCGGCGGATGGTGCGCGTGCTCGCGTTCGTCCAGGCCCGCGAGCACGACCTGGCCTGGGCCCACCCGGTGGACGGCGTCACGGCCTACGTTGACCTGATCTCCAAGCAGGTCTTCAAGATCACCGACGAGTTCGAACTGCCGGTCCCGGCCGAATCCGGCGACTACGACGACGAGGCGGTGCGCGGCCCGCAGCGCACCACCCTCCGACCGATCGAGATCACCCAGCCGGAGGGAAGCTCTTTTATTCGGAACGGCCAGTGGCTCCAGTGGCAGGACTGGTCCATGCGACTCGGCTTCGACGCCCGCGAGGGCCTGACCTTGCACCAGATCAGCCTGCGCGAGCGCCCGGTGATGTACCGCGCCTCGATCCCCGAGATGGTCGTGCCCTACGGCGACCCGCGGTTCCGCTACTGGCAGGCGTACTTCGACGTGGGGGAGTACCTGGTCGGCAAGTGGGCCAACTCGCTCGAGCTTGGCTGCGACTGCCTGGGCGAGATCACCTACCTGGACGCGACCGTGACCGACGAGACCGGCCGGCCGCACACCATCTCCAACGCGATCTGCATCCACGAGNNAACTACGACTACGGCTTCTACTGGTACTTCTACCTGGACGGCACCATCGAGTGCGAGGTCAAGGCGACCGGGGTGATGTTCACCTCGGCCTATCCCGGCGGTGAGTACCCGTACTCCACCGAGGTGGCGCCGGGGCTGGCCGCCCCCGTGCACCAGCACCTGTTCAACGCCAGGCTGGACATGACCGTGGACGGACTGGCCAACGCGGTGGAGGAGGTGGACGTCAGCGGGCTGCCGATCGGGCCGGACAATCCGTACGGCAACGCCATCGTGCAGCAGGTGACCCGGCTGACCCGCGAGTCGCAGGCTGGCCGGCGGGCCGACGGCTCCCGCGGCCGGATCTGGCGGATCATCAGTACCGAACGGTCCAACCGCTTCGGCCGCCCCACCAGTTACACGCTCTACCCGGAGTCCGCGCCGGTGCTGCTGGCCGATCCCGCCGCCCCGCTGACCGCCCGGGCCGGCTTCGCCACCAACCACCTCTGGGTCACCCGGTACGACCCGGACCAGCGCTGGCCGGCCGGCGACTTCGTGAACCAGAACCCCGGCGGAGCCGGCCTGCCCGCCTTCATCGCGGGTGACCGGGACATCGACGGGGAAGACATCGTGCTCTGGCACACGTTCGGCCCCACCCACGTCCCGCGCCCGGAGGACTGGCCGGTCATGCCGGTCGCGCGCTGCGGGTTCACGCTCAAGCCGACCGGCTTCTTCGACCGCAACCCGACCCTGGACGTGCCCCCGCCGTCCCCGCACTGCCCGGCCGGCTGACGGCGGTCTTCTCGAGTGAAGAGGGGATGGTCCAGACCGCTGGTCGGTCGGCGGCTGTGGACTACGAGGTCCAAGTCGTAGTGACGCAGATGCTAAGCTAGGCCTTTGCGGCGCCGGTCCGGACTCCTCTATGAGGGGTCCTTTCCAGCGGCGCGGGTAAGGGGCTATGGCGCAGCTGGTAGCGCGTCTGCATGGCATGCAGAAGGTCAGGGGTACGAATCCCCATAGCTCCACCGCAATTTTCGGATCCCTCTACGAGAGAAAAGCGCCAAACCAAGAGCCAAGGCGA
>PLIQ01000038.1 GCA_003140115.1 Actinomycetota bacterium
CCCCGGCGGTCCCGGCCCCGAACACCAGCAGCTTCTGCTCAGCCATCGGCACACCGGTCACCTTGACCGCCGACAGCGCGGCGGCCAGCGTGATCGCGCCGGTGCCCTGCATGTCGTCATTGAAGATCCGGTACTGGTCGCGGTAGGTGACCAGGATCCGCCGGGCGTTGCCCGGGCCGAAGTCCTCAAAGTGCAGCAGCGCGTGCGGGAACAGCGATGACGCCGTCTCCAGGTACTTCTGGATGAACGCGTCGTAGTCCTTGCCGCGGACGCGGGCGTGCCGGTTGCCCAGGTACAGCGGGTCGTTCAGCAGCCCCTCGTTGTCGGTGCCGACATCGAGGGACACCGGGATGACCCGGCGCGGGTCGACGCCCGCCGCGGCAGTGTAGACGGCCAGCTTGCCGACCGCGATCTGGATGCCCCCCACGCCCCAGTCACCGATGCCGAGGATCTCCTCGGCATCGCTGCACACGATCAGGTCGACGTCGTCCGGCCCGAGCTCCAGCGTGGCGAAAGAGTTCTCGATGTCGTCCGGCTGGTCGATCGACAGGAAGATGCCNNGCTGCCGCTGCAGCTGCTGGTAGACGCGCAGCGCCTGCTGCTCCAGCGTCAGCACCGCCGACGGCAGCCGCCCGGTCAGCCCGAGGGACGCCCGCTCGGCGCGGCTGAAGGCCGCTCCGCGATTGCTGATCGGATCTTGCAGAACGCCAGGTACCGCCGGCGTCCGTGTGGTGGTGCTCATGTTTTCTCCTATCGCGTGTTTCCGCCACTGGCGGGCCGGAGGCGGCTGTCACCTCCGGCAGGTCGTGTGCTTCGCGGCGCGATCACCCGGCGCCGGAGGTTCGGCTGGCTTGCGGCGCGTGAGCCCCAGACCCGTTGACAGGCCGGCCTGTGCCAGGTCCCCGTCGCGTCAGCCGATCTTGGTCTTGATGAGGTCGGCTAGTTCGAGGGTGGCCTGGTGGCAGGCAGCTGAGGAGCGGGTGAACTGCGGGAATCCGTGGGTCAGGTCGGGATTGTGGATGTAGGTCAGGTCGTTGCCTGCCGCAGCGAGCTTCTGGGCGTAGGCGTGACCGACGTCGCGCAGCGGGTCAAATCCGTTGGTGACCAGGATGGCCGGCGGCAGGCCGGCATGGGATCCTGCGTTCAGGGGCGTGAGGTAGGGGTGCCGGACGTCGTCGGTGTTGGTGACCAGGTTGCGCACCATCTCGAAGATCCCGTTGGACTCCAGGTACAGCCCGGAACGGTTCTCGCTGGCGGCCAGCGTGTCAGCGGGAAACGCTGCCTCGGGGAACAACGGCACCTGGACGGCCAGGCGGGGCCCGTTCTCATCCCGCAGTTTCAGCGCGATGACACAGGTCATGTTGCCGCCGGCCGAGTCGCCGCCGACGCCGATCTTGGCCGGGTCGATCCCCTGCGCGGCGGCATTGTCGAACAGCCAGCGCACGACGTACTCGATCTCCTCGATCTGGGTGGGGTACTTGGCCTCGGGAGCCAGCTGGTAGTCCACGATGTAGGTCAGGATCCCGGCCCGCTCGGCGATCAGCCGCATCGGCACCTCGAACTCATCCAGGGTGCCGTAAGTGAACCCGCCGCCGTGGATGTAGACCAGCGCGCCGGAGGGAGAGCTGGTGGGCGCGCTGGGAGTGTGACGGCGGACCGTGATGGATCCGTGCGGGCCCGGCAGGACCAGCGTGGCGACGGCGCCGATCGATGGCCAGGGGCCTACGCCAAGCTGCATGTGATCGCGGCGGCCCGCCGCGATCGGGACGTCGGCACCGAGGGTCGGACCGGACGGCAGCCATGCCGCCAGCTCCGGGTCCAGCGTCCCGCGGCCGACCGTGTCAGGGACATTCGCAGCGTCATATACCGGCATTTTCGCTCCTTCGGGATGCGCGGGTAATCGATCCTTCGACCCCGAGGCCCACGGATCGGCCTTTGAGAGTGTCGATGATCTGTTCGGTCGTGGCGATCTCGCCGAGGTGGGGAAAGATCTTGGTGAAGGTGTGCGTGTGGGAGGCAGCGTCGACCTCGGTGATGGCGTCTTCGGCGGAGGTCAGGTGGTAGCTGTTTTCCTAGGCGCTCCGCGCTGTGGATTCCACGCCGATGCTGGTGGAGATGCCTGCCAGCACGATCTGGGTCACGCCGCGGCGGCGGAGCTGGAGGTCCAGCCCCGTTCCGGTGAACGCCCCCCAATGCCGCTTGACCAGGATGATGTCGCCGGGGTGAGAGGGGAAGTCCTCGGGGAATTCGGAATACGCCGCCGGCGGGGCGGATTCCCGGCCGGGCATGAGGGCGCGGCCGGGCGGAAGATCGCCCCAGTCAGCTGAGAACGCGAGCTTGACCTGGGCCACTGGCAGCGTGCTGGCCCGGGAGGCTGCGGCTAGCCGCTGGTCCCTGGTCTTGATATCGTCCGGGTCGAGGAGGGCGGGCGGGGCCAGGATGCCCTGTTGCGGGTCGATCAGGACGAGCGCGGATTGCTTGTCGATGGTGATCGCTGACATGGCTTGGCTCCTTGGACTGCTCCCGGCTGCGGGAGTA
>PLIQ01000653.1 GCA_003140115.1 Actinomycetota bacterium
CGGCCTGCTCGACGAGCAGCCGGGCCACCTCCGACCCGACCACCCCGCAGCCGAGCAGGGCCACCTTGAGCGTGGGGAGGGTGGTGTGCGGGGCAGGGGCGGGCCGGCGGTTCGCGGTCATCCGACGTCCAGGCTGAGCAGGTCGTCCAGCGTCTCGCCGCGGACGATCACGGCGGGGTCGGCGCCGGCGCCGANNGACCGGCAGTAGGCGCCGGTGGCCGCGACGGCCAGCAGGTCGCCGGGGGCCAGGTCAGACGGCAGGTAGGCGTGCCGGACCACGATGTCGCCGCTCTCGCAGTGCCGGCCTACCACCCGGGACAGCATGGCCGGGGCCGACGACTCGCGGGAGGCCAGCGCGCACGTGTACGAGGCGTCGTACAGGGCGGTCCTGATGTTGTCGCTCATCCCGCCGTCCACGCTGACGTAGGTCCGCAGCCCGTCCACGGGCTTGATCGTGCCCACCGTGTACAGCGTCACCATGGACGGCCCGACGATGGCGCGACCCGGCTCGACGGTCAGCCGTGGCCGGGCGAGCCCGGCGACGGCGCACTGCACGTCCACGATCCGGCCCAGGCTCTGGGCCAGGTCCTTGATCTCGGGCGGGTCGTCCTCGTCGGTATAGGCGATGCCGAACCCGCCGCCCAGGTCGAGCTCGGCGATCTCGGTGCCGTGCTCGTCGCGGATCCGGACGGCCAGCTCGACCACCCGGTGCGCCGCCACCTCGAAGCCGGCCTCGTCGAAGATCTGCGAGCCGATGTGCGAGTGCAGCCCGGCGAACTCCAGGCCCGGGCAGGCGATGACCCGCCGCACCGCCTCGTCGGCCGCGCCCGAGGACAGCGAGAAGCCGAACTTCTGGTCGTCGTGCGCGGTGGCGATGAACTCGTGGGTGTGGGCTTCCACCCCGGTAGTGACGCGGACCAGCACCCTGGGCCGGATCGCGGGTACCCCCGGGTTCCCCGCTCCGGTCAGGTAAGCCAGCCGCGCGATCTCCTCGTAGGAGTCGGTCACGATGTGCCCCACCCCGGCCGAGATCGCCCGGGCCAGCTCGGCCAGCGTCTTGTTGTTGCCGTGCAGCGTGATCTGCTCGGCCGGCACGCCGGCCGACAGTGCCACCTCTAGCTCGCCGCCGGTGCAGACGTCGATGCCCAGGCCTTCGGAGCTCACCCAGCGCAGTACCGCGCGGGAACAGAACGCCTTGGCCGCGTAGAACACCCGGGCCTGCGGGCCGAACGCCGCCAGGTAGTCGCGGCACCGCGATCGCACGTCGTCCTCGTCGCACACGTACAGCGGCGTGCCGAACTCGCCGGCCAGGTGCCGGACGTCCGCGCCGCCGAGGGTGAGCACGCCGCTGGAGCGCCGCGCGCCGCGCGGCCAGATGTCCGGATGCAGCGCGTTCAGGTCCGCGGGCGCGGTGGGCGGATGGTCGGCGGGCAGCACGTCGCCATGGCGGGGCCCGGCCGGGTGCGCGACACGGCTCATCTATGTCCTTCCTAGAGGCGGTTCGGCGCGTCGAGGCCGAGCAACCCGAGGCCGGCGGCGAGGCCGGTCCGGGCCGCGTGGGCCAGCCACAGTCGTTCGCTGGTGATGCTCGATATCGTCGTGAAGCCAGTAGTGCTCATGGTGTCAATCGTCCGCGCTGCCAATTCCTCCAGGTACCCGGCGAACTCGTCGGGCCGGCCACGGCGCGCGGCCATGGCCACCCGTTCCGGGAGCCAGGACAACGCGTCAAGCAGCGCCAGCTCAGGGGGTGCCACGAGCAGGCGCGGCCGGAACCCCCCTGGCCCGTTGACGCCAGAGTCGGCGGCCCAGCGCAGCACGGCGGCAGCGGCGGCATGCGCGTACCGAACAGCATAGGCGGGATTGCCCAGGACGTGCCGCGCGATGACCGCCGCTCGCGGCGGGACTCCGCCCGGAGGGGTCCTGGCCAGGGCGAACCGCACCGCGTCTGGCCCTGCGTAGGCGATCGCTTCGGGGAGCGGCGAGACGGGGGCGGGGGGCGGGAGGAAGGGCCGTTCGGGATAAAAAGCGGCACCCGCAGTGGCGGCGAGACGGGCGGTCACCTCGGCGGCGAGGGCCGCCCGGGCGTACGGCCAGTCCGGCGCGGCGGTCAGGTCCGCGCTCGCGGGGCCG
The DNA here is from genome assembly GCA_003140115.1 of Actinomycetota bacterium. The sequence goes on from PLIQ01000653.1 coordinate 2,131, forward strand.
GGCACGGTGCGGCCGCGCAGCGCGTCGCTGGCCGCGCGAGCCGGGCCGGCGCGCGCGATCCGGACCGCGAGGCCGGCCAGGGCTTCGTGGGTGACGGTGACGGCGAGGTAGCCGGGGCCGGTGAGGCCGGCGGCCGCGATCCAGGGCTCGTCGGCGAGCCGGCCGGCCAGGGCGTGGCGCGGGCCGGGTGCCAGGCGGAACGGGAGGCTGGAGGTGTAGCTGCCCGGCTCGGGGCCCGGGCGGAGCTGCGGGTCCTGGTCGGGGCCGGCCACGGCGAGGATGGCGCGCCGCAGCTCGGCGGTGATCACTGCAGGTCGCTCGCGGCCAGCTCGCGGACCACACGGATCATCTCGTCGGGGTCGAAGGGCTTGGTCAGGTAGGCGTCGGCGCCGACCCGGGCGCCGTGGGTCTTGTCGTCCTCCTGGGCGCGGGCGGTGATCAGCACCACCTTGATGTGGGCGGTGCCCGGTGACCGGCGCAGCTGGATCGCGGTCTCCCAGCCGTCCATCCGCGGCATCATCACGTCGAGCGTGATCACGTCCGGGTCGATTTCCGTGACTTTGTCCAGGCAGTCCTGCCCGTCCACGGCGGTCTCCACCTCGAACCCCTCGAGCTGGAGGTTTACCGCGATCAGTCGCCTGATCACCTCGTCGTCATCGACGACGAGCACCCTTCCCAATCCGTGCGTCACTCGCGTGAGGGTAGCTGCTCCCGGGCGGTGATCGCGCCCACCAACGCCTGGTGTCCGCGCGGCGGTTGTGGCTGGTACCCTTTGATGTCGCGCAGCCCCCATAGCTCAGGGGATAGAGCATCGGCCTCCGGAGCCGGGAGCGCAGGTTCGAATCCTGCTGGGGGCGC
>PLIQ01000394.1 GCA_003140115.1 Actinomycetota bacterium
AAAGCCACGGACGTCTAAAGGCAGGCGGAGCCGCGCGCACACTCGCGGGACCACGGCGAGCTGAGCCGCGGGCACCGCTCCAAGCTGACTAGGCCGACTGGAGCTCGGCCAGGCGCTTGGCGATGGCCGACTTTCGGTTCGCGGCCTGGTTCTTGTGGATCACGCCCTTGCTGGCGGCCTTGTCCAGCATTCGGCAAGCGGCGCGCAGCGCGGTCTCGGCCTCCGCCGCGTTTCCTCCGTCCGCGGCCTCGCGGAACTTGCGGACGGACGTGCGCAGCGACGACTTGACGGCCTTGTTCCGCTGGCGCGCCTTCTCGTTCTGCTTGTTGCGCTTGATCTGAGACTTAATGTTCGCCACGCGTGGGAGTCCTTCAGAAGTGAGCTGGTAGGTGACGCGACGACAGTGAGCTGGCCAGTCACGCGACGACGAAGCTTATCCGAGCGAAGCCCTACACTCAAACCAGCGGCCGGACGGCGGGGATAGCGCGTCCGGCATGGGATCATGGAACACCCAGGCCGCGAGGCGGCGAGTCACCCGAAACGGACATTCGTGTCACCTAGTAGTCCTGCCAGTAGTCCTGCCAGCCCGGTCGGCGCCGCGCGCGGCCCGGCGCGCCCAGCCGATGCTGCGCGCCCGGCCCCGGGTCATACCGACCAGGCGGTGATCAGGAACTTCTGCATCATCGCCCACATTGATCACGGTAAGTCGACCCTGGCCGACCGGATGCTCCAGTTCACCGGCGTGGTCGAGGGGCGCCAGATGCGCGCGCAGTACCTGGACCGGATGGACATCGAGCGCGAGCGCGGCATCACGATCAAGAGTCAGGCCGTCCGGCTGCCCTGGGCCAGCGGCGACGACGAGAAACAGTACGTGCTCAACCTCATCGACACCCCGGGCCACGTGGACTTCAGCTACGAGGTCTCCCGCAGCCTGGCCGCCTGCGAGGGTGCGGTGCTGCTGGTCGACGCCGCCCAGGGCATCGAGGCGCAGACGCTGGCCAACTTGTACCTGGCCCTGGACGCCGACCTCAAGATCATCCCGGTGCTGAACAAGATCGACCTGCCCGCCGCGCAGCCCGACCGCTACGCCGCCGAACTCGCCGGGATCATCGGCTGTGACCCCAGCGAGGTGCTGCGGGTATCGGCCAAGACCGGCGAGGGCGTCGAGCACCTGCTGCACGAGATCGTCCGCCTGGTCCCCGCTCCGCACGGCGACCCGGACGCCCCGGCCCGGGCGCTCATCTTCGACTCGATCTACGACACCTACCGCGGCGTGGTCACCTACGTCCGGGTGGTCGACGGCCGGCTCTCCCGGCGCGAGCGGTCGCTGATGATGTCCACCAGGTCGGCGCACGAGACGCTCGAGGTGGGGGTCATCTCGCCGGAGCCCAAGCCGTCCGAGGGCCTGGCCGCTGGCGAGGTCGGCTACGTGATCACCGGGGTCAAGGACGTCCGCCAGGCCCGGGTCGGCGACACCGTGACCAGCGCCGCGCACCCTGCCAAGGAGCCGCTAGCGGGGTACGACCACCCCAAGCCGATGGTCTTCTCCGGCCTGTACCCGGTGGACGGCGACGACTACCCGGACCTGCGCGACGCGCTGGACAAGCTCCGGCTGAACGACGCGGCGCTGGTATACGAGCCGGAGACCAGCGACGCGCTCGGGTTCGGCTTCCGCTGCGGGTTCCTCGGCCTGCTGCACATGGAGATCGTCCGCGAACGGCTGGAGCGGGAGTTCGACCTGTCGCTCATCTCCACCGCCCCGAACGCCGTCTACCGCGTCGTCATGGACACCGGCCAGGAGCTGCGGGTGACCAACCCCAGCGACTTCCCCGGCGGGTCCGAGCCAGGGAAGGGCAAGGTCGACAAGGTCTTCGAGCCGGTCGTGCGGGCCACGATCATCTCGCCCGCCGAGTACATCGGAACGATCATGGAGCTGTGCCAGAGCCGGCGCGGCATGCTGATCGGCATGGACTACCTGTCCGCGGACCGGGTCGAGATCCGCTACACGCTGCCCCTCGCGGAGATCATCTTCGACTTCTTCGACCAGCTCAAGTCCCGGACCCGCGGCTACGCCTCGCTCGACTACGAGCCCGCCGGGGAGCAGCAGGCCGATCTGGTCAAGGTCGACATCTTGCTGCAGGGCCAGCCGGTGGACGCGTTCAGCCAGATCGTGCACGCCGACGAGGCCCGCGAGTACGGCCTGTCTATGACCGCGAAGCTGAAGGAACTGATCCCGCGCCAGCAGTACGAGGTGCCGATCCAGGCGGCCGTCGGCGCGCGCATCATCGCCCGGGAGAACATCCGCGCGCTGCGCAAGGACGTGCTGGCCAAGTGCTACGGCGGCGACATCACCCGCAAGCGCAAGCTGCTGGAGAGGCAGAAGGAAGGCAAGAAGCGGATGAAGACCATCGGCCGGGTCGACGTCCCGCAGGAGGCCTTCGTGGCGGCTCTGTCGACCCAGCAAGGTGACCGCAAGCAGAAATAATTTATGCCGAACGAAGCGCGGTTTCAGCCGCCGGGCCTGATCACCGGGAACGCGTGGAAGGCGTTCGATGACATCCCGATGCGCTGGATGAACGGGGTCAGGTTGGCCTGCTGGAACCCCGGGCCCTGATAGATCACGCCCTGGGTGTGCGCGGTGATGACTGCGGTGATCAGCGCGGCCAGGGTGAAGATGATCAGCGCGGTAATAATCAGCGCGGCGGCCGGCTTCCAGTGGCTGGGCAGGCTGGCCTCCGGCGCGACCATGACGGCCTGCCCGTGCGGGAACTGCGGATAGGGCAGGGCCCCGGCGGGCAGGTCCGCGGTCAGCTCCCAGAGCTGCCCGTAGGTGCGCGCCGCGTAGGCGCGCGCCACCCGGTCGTCGAGTTCGTCCTGGCTCAGCCGCCCCTCGGTGAAACCGGCCCGCAGCACGCCCACGGCCCGCTCACGATCCGCGCTGGACGCGAGCCACGCGGGGTTGACGCCGACGCCTTCGGGCACGGGCGGCTGCGGCGGGAATGCCGGACCTGGACCGTATGCCACGTAAGCCTCCTGCGGACGCCTCTAACTGAGTGTAAGACGTCCGGCGTGCCTCGGAAGTGCCAATGACGTGTTCGGCGTGGCTCAGGGCGTCGGCCCGCCGCCGTTGTGCGCGATCGAGATCGCGACTCCCACCAGCGAGGCCGCGATCAGCACCGACCAGAAGATGATCGCCATGTAGCCGAGTACCAGGCCGCTGGTGGCCAGACCGTCGCCGCGCTGCGAGGTCAGCTTCATCTGCCGCCGGGCGATATGACCGCAGACGACGGCCGGGATGGCCGTGAGCCCGGCGGTGAAGAACTCGGCCACGCCCAGCACCATCGCCGCGATGGCCATCGAGTTCGTCCCGCTGGGCGGCGGCGGCTGGTAGGCCGGCACGGGCCAGGCGGGCATGGGCCCGACGCCGGCCGGCAGGTCGGCCGTCAGCGTCGCCAGCTCCCCGTAGGTGCGGGCCGAGTAGGCCTGCCCCATCCGGTCGTTGTACTCGTCCTGGGTCAGGCGGCCCTCAGCGAAGCCCGCCTTCAGCACGTCGACGGCACGTTCCCGGTCCGCCGAGGATGCGCGCATGGAGTCGTGCGCCCTGATCTGGTAGCCGGGCTGCTGGACCGGATAAGCACCCGGCTGGACCTGATAAGCACCCGGCGGGACGGGGTAGGCGGCCGGCGGGACCGGGTAGGCACCCGGGATCTGGTAGGCACCCGGCGGGACCTGATAGCCAGCGGCGGGGACCTGGTAGCCGCCCGGCGGCACCTGGGTCTCGTCAGGCGGGCTGTACCTCGGGTACTGGGCCGGCCATTGCGACTGGTTTTCTGTCACCGACGCCTCCCATGAACGCGACCCGAATGCCCGCGACTCTTCTCAGTCTAAGCGCGCCATACGTTAATCCGGCATCCTGGCCCCATCCGGACTCGCTGACCTCTCCCGCCGAACGGGTAGCGTGGCTGACATGCCTGGTGCCCTGCCCGACGGCGAACCCGTTCCCGCCGACGGGAACCTGCCAGACAGCGCGTACCAGGGGCTGGGCGAACGGCCGTTCGGGATCTACGTGCACGTCCCGTTCTGCACGACCCGTTGCGGCTATTGCGACTTCAACACCTACACCGCCGCCGAGCTCGGCGGCCCTTCTGCCTCCCGGCCCGGCTCCCCGGCGGTATCCCTGGGCAGCTATCCCGGCCTGGCGCTGGCCGAGATCGGGTTTGCCCGCAAGGTCCTCGCCGCGGGTGAACACCGCGCGGACGTTCCGGTCAGCACGGTGTTCTTCGGCGGCGGGACGCCGACCCTGATGCCTGCGGCCGCGTTCGGCCACATCCTGCGGGCCATCGACGCCGAGTTCGGCTTGGCTCCCGGGGCCGAGGTGACGACGGAGGCCAACCCCGAAAGCGTCGACCAGGCGACCCTCGGCGAGCTGCGCGCCCAGGGCGTGACCCGGGTCTCGTTCGGGATGCAGAGCGCAGTACCCGGTGTGCTCGCGGTCCTCGATCGCGTCCACCAGCCGGGGCGTCCGGCCCGCTGCGCCGCGTGGGCGCGTGCCGCCGGGTTCGAGCACGTGAGCCTGGACCTGATCTACGGGACGCCGGGGGAGACCGACGCGGACTGGCGGTGCTCGCTGGAGGCCGCCGTCGCCGCCGGGCCCGACCACGTGTCCGCCTACGCGCTCACCGTGGAGCCGGGCACGCGGCTGGCCGCGCGTGTGCGGCGCGGCGAGCTGCCCGCGCCGGACGACGACGTGCTCGCCGACCGCTACCTGCTGGCCGACGAGGTGCTCACCGCGGCGGGCCTCGGCTGGTACGAGATCTCCAACTGGGCGGCGGGCGGGAACCGCGGGCCGTCCCGGTGCGCGCACAACATGCTCTACTGGACCGGCGGCGACTGGTGGGGCATCGGCCCCGGGGCGCACAGCCACGTGGGCGGAACCCGCTGGTGGAACGTGCGGCATCCGGCCGCCTACGGCGCGAGGATCGGCGCGGGGCTCAGTCCGGGCCAGGGCCGGGAGATCCTGGGCGGGACCGAGCAGCAGCTGGAGCGGGTCATGCTGGCGATCCGGCTGGCCGACGGCTGCCCGGTCGAGGTCCTGAGCCCGGCCGGACGAGCGAACGCGGCGGCGGTGGTGGCCGAGGGGCTGGCCCGTCCCGACGCCTGCGCCGCCGGCCGGATCGTGCTGACCCGCCGCGGCCGCCTGCTGGCCGATACCGTCACGCGCATGCTTACCGAGTGACTGAGAGAGACTTACTTGGCGATCTGGGCGCAGATCCAGGCGGGCACCTCCAACCGTTCGCCGCGGTTCGCCGCGCCGATCCCGCGGATCAGGTACTTCAGCACCGAAAGCCAGATCACCAACGCGATCGGGATTACCACCGCCAGGGCCACGGTGAGGCTATCCAGCAAGAGCAGGCCGCACAGGATCAGGCAGCACACCGCGTACAGCAGCCCGGTGAGCGACAGGTTCAGGGCCGTGGCCGCGTGGAACCGCCGGAACGGCGACCTGCGCCGCGCGGTGATGTACATGACCAGCGGGATGACCGGGCCGAGGAAGATCGCGGCCAGGTAGCCGAGCATCGCTGGTTTCGCCTCGGTCAGGGGGATCCGGGGGCGCAGGCTCGGCTCGGGTTGTGCCCGCTTGCTCGTCATCGGACCTCGCGTGTCATCCGCTGCTACCGCCACGTTAGCCATTCCCCGGTCCGGTGACGAAATCGATCAGCTCCTCCACCCGGCCCAGCAGCTCGGGCTCCAGGTCGGCGTAGCTGGTGACCGACCGCAGGATGCGCTGCCAGGCGGCGGGCACCTGCGGCGGCCAGCCGAGGGCGAGCAGCACCCCCTCCTTCCACGGCTGGCCCCGCGGAACCTCCGGCCAGCTCGTGATGCCGACCGAGCCGGGCCGGACCGCGGCCCAGATGTCGATGAACGGATGCCCCACGATCAGCACGTCGGGCGAGCGCACACCGGCCGCGATCCGGCTCTCCTTGGAGCCGGCCACCAGGTGGTCCACGAGCACCCCGAGGCGGCGGCCGGGCGCGGGGGCGAACGTCGTCACGATGGCCGGCAGGTCGTCGATGCCCTCCAGGTACTCCACCACGACCCCCACGTCCCGGAGGTCATCGCCCCAGATCTTCTCCACCAGCTCGGCGTCGTGCTTGCCCTCCACGTAGATCCGGCTCGCCCGGGCCACCTTGGCCCGGCTGGGCGGCGGCGCCACCGACCCGGAGGCGGTTCTGGCCCGGGGGGCCGCCCCCCCGGAGCCCCCTCTGGGAGCCGGCGGGATGAGCGTGACCGGCTGACCGTCCAGCAGGAACGCCGCGGGCGCGAGCGGGAACACCCGCCGCTTGCCGTGCCGGTCTTCGAGCGTCACCACGCCCTTCTCGTAGCCGACCACGGCCCCGCAGAACCGGCCCTCGGAGTCCTCGACGACCAGGCCCCGCTCGGCCTCGACCTCCGGTACCTCGCGCCGAGTCCGGCGGCGCCCCAATCGCCCGGATTGTCCGTCAGCCAGCACGTCCGAGCCGTATCGGCTGCTCCACACGAGTTTCGGCCTCCCTGGGTACGATCACGGCGGCAGTTCGCCTGGCTGTCGCGCGCGGGAACTTGTTGGACGCAATAGACTTAGCACTCGAGGCTTTTGAGTGCCAAGGAGGTGAATGCGTGCTTGACGAGCGCAAACTTACAGTGCTCCGGGCGATCGTCGAGGACTACGTGTCCACCACCGAGCCGGTGGGATCAAAGTCGCTGGTCGACCGGCATCATTTCGACGTGTCCCCGGCGACCATCCGCAACGACATGGCGGTGCTGGAGGAACAGGGCTTCATCGCGCAGCCGCACACCAGCGCGGGCCGGATCCCGACCGACAAGGGCTACCGGCTCTTCGTCGACCGGCTGTCCAGCGTCAAGCCGCTGTCCACGGCCGAGCGGCGTGCCATCGAGTCGTTCCTGGCCGGCGCCTACAGCCTCGATGACGTGGTGATGCGCACGGTCCGGCTGCTGGTCCAGCTGACCCGCCAGGTCGCCGTGGTGCAGTACCCCTCGCTGACCAGGTCCGCGATCCGGCACATCGAACTGGTCCCGCTCGCCCCGACCAAGCTGCTGGTGGTGCTCATCACCGACACCGGCCGGGTCGAGCAGTGCGCCGTCGACCTGCCGGCCCCGTGGGATGATGCCTCGGTGTCGCATGTCCGCGCGGTCCTGAACGCCTGCCTGGGCGGGCACAAGCTGGCCGACGCCGCCGCCATGGTCCCCGACCTGTCCGAGCGGATCCCGGCCGAGGAGCGAGCGAACGCAAACGCCGTGTTCTCGGTCCTGCTGGCTAGCATGATCGAGCGGAACGAGCAGAAGATCGTCTTCGCCGGCACCGCGAACCTCGCCGCGCATGACTTCAGCCGGGGGCTGCGGGACGTGCTCGAGGCTCTGGAAGAGCAGGTAGTCTTGATTCGGCTTCTCGGGGAGGCGACCGAGCCGGCGATCCTGACCGTGACCATCGGCTCGGAGAACCGGGTCGCGGGCTTGGAGGCGACGTCGGTGGTGTCCACGGGATACGGGAGCTCGGCTCAGCCGCTGGCTAAGCTCGGCGTGCTCGGGCCGACCAGGATGGATTACCCGGGAACGATGGGCGCGGTACGGGCGGTGGCACGTTACGTCGGCCAGATTCTGATGGAGTCCTAGTGCCGGACTATTACTCCCTGCTCAAGATCCGCCGTGACGCGACGCAGGACGAGGTCAAGCGGGCCTACCGCCGACTCGCGCGGGAGCTTCACCCTGACGTGAACCCCGATCCTGAGACCCAGGAGCGGTTCAAGGAGATCACCCAGGCCTACGAGGTGCTGTCGGACACCGAGAAGCGCCGGATGTACGACATGGGCGTCGATCCGTTCGCCAGCGCGGCCACCGGAGCCGGCGCCGGCCCGTTCGGGCCCGGGTTTCCGCTGAGTGACCTGCTCGACCAGTTCTTCGGCGGCGCGGGTGCCACGACCACCCGCGGCCCGCGCAGCCGCGCGCAGCGCGGCCGCAACGCGACGATCAGGATCGAGCTCGACCTGTCCGAGTGCTCGTTCGGCGCGACCCGCGAGCTCACCGTGGACACGGCCGTGGTCTGCCCGACGTGCTCGGGCGAGGGCACCGCGCCCGGCACTCATCCGCAGACCTGTGACATCTGCGGCGGGCGCGGCGAGGTAAGCCAGGTGACCCGCTCGTTCATCGGCCAGGTGATGATGGCCCGGGTGTGCCCGGGCTGCGGGGGATACGGGACCGTGCTGGTCCGGCCCTGCCCGGAGTGCGACGGCGACGGCCGGGTGCGGACCCGGCGCACGATCAAGGTGCGGATCCCGGCCGGGGTCGAGGACGGCACGCACATCCAGCTGGCCGGCGAGGGCGAGGTCGGCCCGGGTGGCGGCCCGCCCGGTGACCTGTTCCTGGAGATCGTGCAGCGCCCGCACGCGATCTTCGAGCGGCAGGGCGATGACCTGCACTGCACCGTGACGATCCCGATGGTGGCCGCGGCCCTGGGCGCCACGCTGTCGGTCGAGAGCCTGGACGGGCCTTCCGACATCGACATCCGCCCCGGTACCCAGTCCGGTCAGGTGATCCCGCTCTACGGCCAGGGGGTCAAGCACCTGAACGGCAATGGCCGCGGCGACCTGGTCATCCACGTGACGGTCGAGACGCCGACCAAGATCGACGCCGAACAGGAAAAGCTGCTGCGTGACCTGTCCAAGCTCCGCGGCGAGGAATCGCCGCCCGGCCGGTTCGCGCCGGGTCAGCAGGGGTTCTTCTCGAGGCTGCGCGACGCGTTCAACGGCCGCTGAGCCGTGTTCTTCTGATAACGCTCCCGGGGGCCGACGTGCCGCAGCCGCCTGTGTTCTTGGCTGACCGTGCCGAGCTCCAGCGCGACGTCATCCTCCTGTCCGGAGCCGAAGGCAGGCACGCGGCCGCCGTCCGTCGGCTGCACCCCGGCGAGCGGGCCGACGTCGGTGACGGCGCGGGCCTGGTCGCCGAGTGCGTGGTGACCGCCCTTTCCGGCCGCGGGCTGGAGCTAGCCGTCCAGGCCAGGCGGGAGGTACCCCGCCCGGATCCCCTGATCACCGTCGTCCAGGCCATCCCCAAGGGCGACCGCGGGGAACTGGCCGTGGAGGAAATGACCGAGGTGGGCGTGGACCGCATCATGCCCTGGGCCGCGGCCCGCTGTGTGCCGGTCTGGCGGGGCGAACGCGGGGCCCGCTCGCTGGCCCGGTGGCGGGTGACCGCACGGGAGGCCGCCAAGCAGTCCCGCCGCGCCTGGATACCCGAGGTGACCGAGCCCGTGTCGGTCGCGGACGTGGCTGTGGTGATCACCAAGGCGGCGCGCGCGGTCGTCCTCGAGCCCGGCGCGGTCCAGAGCCTCGGCGAGCTCAGGCCGCCGGAATCTGGTGACCTGGTGGTGATCGTCGGGCCCGAGGGCGGGATCACCGACGAGGAGAACTCGGCCTTCCGCACGGCCGGGGCGACGCCCCGCAGCCTGGGGCCCACCGTGCTGCGGACCTCGACCGCCGGAACCGTGGCCGCCGCCGTCCTGCTCAGCCGCTCAGGCCGCTGGTAAGCCGCTCAGGCCCCCGACGAAGGCGCTGATGCCGAGTCGTCGGGCCCCGGCCCGGCGGACGACGAGCCGTCCGCCGGGGTGTTGCCGCTCGTGCTGCCCGTCGTCGACGAAGAGCCGGACGAAGCCGGCGACGAGCCGGACGAAGCGGGCGCGCTTGCCGACGTGCTTGCCGACGGCGACCCGCTCTTCTTGGGCTTGGACAAGGAGTTGTCGGAGGCCGTGGACACCGGACCGCGGGTCTGGGCCGAGTTCGTGCAGCTCGGGCTCGGCGTCGGCTTGACGCTCTTCTGGCTGGCCCCACTCGAGCTCGGGCTGAGGCTGGGGCTGGGGGACGTCGCGGGGGTCGTCGTCGGGGTGCCACTAGGGCTGACGCTCGGGCTGACGCTCGGACTCACGCTTGGGCTGACGCTCACGCTCGGGGTGACGCTCGGGGTCACGCTCGCGCTAGCGCTGGGACTCGCGGTGCTGCTGCTGCTCGCGCTCCCG
>PLIQ01000233.1 GCA_003140115.1 Actinomycetota bacterium
GAGTGGCGCGGCGACTCCCCGGTCGAGTACTGGTCTGAGGACGACCCTGAAGAACCCGAGCCGTTCAACCTGGCCAAGGTCAACCGTCAGCTGGCCGCGCTCGGCGCGGCCGAGGGCTGATCCGGCGCTACGCGGCGCATCCGGCCGGAAAGCACCGCCGATCGGGTGGATTGAGGCCGGCACCGCCTTGCTCAGCGGGCCGGAATCAAGACGGTGGCCAGGTCGGCCAGCTGCTCGTTCAGCTCGGCGACGGTGAACAAGGCGCCGAATTCGGCAAACTGCTCATTGAAGACCCAGATCCCTCCGCAACCCTCCGGCGGTCCATCCCGGCGGCCGCCGGTGCAGCGCGGATAGGCCACTCCCGGCTCGGCCGGGATGATCTTCTCCACCACGATGTCGTGCCGCCAGTCGTCGCGAAAGTCGTAGCTGTACACCGCCTTCGCCCGCTCGGCCCCGGCCACCTGGGCGAGCGTGGCGGTGGCCTCGTCCTGCCGTTCCGCCCAGTCGTAATCTTGGTCCGGCGAGCCGAACTGGCCGCACACCGTCTCGAAGGCATGCAGGTGATAGCCGTGCCAGCCGAAGGCGACCTGCAGGACCGCGTGCACGAGGTTCAGCGGCATCGCGCTAGGAATCTCGAGCCGGCGCCAGACCGGCGGCTTCGCTCCGTACAAGCTCACCTTGACCCGGTGCACGGTAGTGGCGGCATCCTTCGGCAGTTCGGGTAGTTCTTGCCGCGTGACGCGCTTGCCGCCAACGAACGTCTCCCGCTTGATGTGGCTCAGTATCTGCTGGTCCAGCGCCTCGGGCGAGGTGCCCATTAGCTGGAGCAGCAGCCTCTCGAGTTCGTCCAATGTCACTTGCTCTTCTGACACACTGCGAGCCTCCCAGGCGCGAGCCCGACACGCCACCCAAAGCGGCATTGCGTCGGCGCGCGCTCGATGGACCGGCTGCTGGGGGCAGCCGTCAATGCGCGATCGGGAGGACCGGGGTGGCCAGGCCTAAGTCAGAATCCGGATCAGGCACACGAGGCGCGACGCCACCGTCGGCGGGAGGTTGCGCCAAGCCGAGCAGCGACCGGGCGATCCGCTCGCCAATGACGGCGGTCGGCATGTTGGTATTGCCGGACGTGACGGCCGGCATGAGCGAGGCGTCTGCTACATACAGGCCTTCGATCCCGTGTACCCGGCCCTCGGAGTCGACGACCGAGTCCGGATCGGTTGGCGGCCCCATCTTGCAGCTCCCGGCCGGGTGGTAGTAGTGCACCGCAGCGTGATCGAGGAACCGCTCGATCGCCGCTCTGCCCGAGACGTCCGGGCCTGGGCGCGTCTCCCGGCCGAGCAGCCTGCGCAGCTCCGGCACCTGCGCCACCTCGCGCACGCGCTCGACGCCCTCGGCGAGCCGGGCCCGGTCGTAGCCGCCGGAGTCACTGAGATAGCGGTGATCGATCACAAGCTGGTCATCGAGACCAGGACCGGTCAAGCGCACGCTCCCGCGCGAGAGCGGCGTCAAGCACGCGACTCCCAGGATCCAGAACCACTGTGAGGCGTCCTTGACACGGCCGCCGACCGGGTAGATATGCAGGTCGAACCCCTGCCGGCATCCGGCCGAGGGAAACTTGGCGAGCACCTGCTCGTGGGGTTGCCAGCCTGTTTCCAACCGGTGGCGCTCCATCTGCTGGATCAGGTCGGTGCTTCCTTCGTAGCCCACATCCAGACACGGCTGATCGTGCAGGTTGCGCCCGACGCCGGGCAGGTCCAGCGCGGGCTTGACCCCGATGGCGACCAGCTCGCCGGCGGGTCCGATACCGGACCGGAGCAAGATCGCGGGACTCCCGTAGGCCCCGGCGCAGAGCACGACCCGCGACGCGCCGATTTCCGCCAGCCGACGGCCATCCCGCACGACCACGCCGACTACGCGGCCGCCGCGGATGAGCACCCGCTCCACAGGAGCGTCGCCGGCCACCAGGAGCCGGCCGCGGACCGGGTCGACGTACCCGAAGGCGCTGTTGACCCGGGTAGTCCCGTCGATGTTGACCGGGAAGGGAGCAACGCCGGCGTTCTGGTCGAGGTCGTTGAAATCCTCCACCGCAGGGATCCCGTTCGCCACGATCGCATCGGTGCAGATGCGCTGGAACGGGGTCAGCTCACCCAGACCGACGCGCCGCACCCGCAGCTGTTTCCACGCCGCGGCGAACAGCGGCACAAGCTCCCGCGCCGACCAGCCGGGGTTGCCCGCGGCAGCCCAGCCGTCGTAATCCAGGCGGCTCCCGAACACGACCGCGCACGCATTGTGCGCCGAGCAGCCGCCGACCACCCGCGCACGGTTGAAGTGGATCACCTGGCCGCCGAACTCGCCCGTATAGCCCCAATCGTGGGACCACAGCGGGCTGCTCGCCGCGTCCAGAAGGTCGTGCGGCCAGCGACCGCTCCCGGCCGGACCGTAGTCCGGCCCGGCCTCGAGCAGCAGCGTGCGCTCAGTAGTACTACCCGCCGCCAGGCGGCCGGCTACCACCGCACCCGCTGTCCCGGCGCCGACAACGACAGTGTCCACCCCCATGGGGAAGCATCTCCCGCCCCCCGCGGTCAGCCCGCCACCACCGGGATACCCCACGCTCCTGGCATACCGCAGCCTGCGGCCCATCGCTAGAGCGTGTAACCGCGCCCTTGAAGATCACTAAGCAGGACGGTCGGCGGCACGGATGAGCCGGTGTCAGTGCGGCCACGCCCGCGGTCAGCGGGGCGCAGGGTCTTAGGCTGATCACATCCGGCCGCCGCAAGAGGCCTGCTCGCGGCGACCGAGGCGCGGCGTCAGTCTGTTGAGGTGGGCGATGAACGATGCGGATGGCGTGGTGCTGTCGGTCCGAGCTGAGGCCCGGCAGTTGGTGGCCCCGGACTATGCCGTGCTGGACGGGCTGTTTGAACACACCGCGGGATCCAAGGCGGAGGCGGTGGGGTCGGTCGCCGCAAGCTTGGATCGTCTTACCGCTGACCTGGTCGGCGTATTCCTCGACGACGCGTGAGGAGAGCTACCACGATCACGAAACCGGGCGGCTGGTGCGGACCGGGCAGGTGACCGCCACGGTAGCGCTGTGGGTTACCGTCCGGGACTTGGACACACTGGATGATCTTGGCGGCATGCTGGCGGCTCACCCGGGCCTGAACGTGCACGGCGTGACGTGGGATGTTGACTGGGACAACCCGGCGTGGCCCCAGGTCCGCGCCGCCGCGATCGGCGCCGCCATCGGCAAGGCCCGTGACTACGCCGCCGCGCTGGGTGCCACCGTGCGGCAAGTCGAGCACATCGCCGACACCGGCCTGCTCGGCGGCGACACCGCGCCCGACTGGCGGGGCCGCAAATCGGTGGGCTTCGCCGCCAGCGGCGGCTCCGGACGGCCAGGGACCCCCGCGCTCAATCCCGTACCGCAGGAACTCACCGCCACCATCGAGGCTCGTTTCCGTACCACCGAAGTATCCTTGCCGGGCGCTTAAGGCGGTCGTGGTGCTGAGGGGCAGCGTGCGGAGCTCGTCGAACACGAAGCCGTCCGAGGCGATGTTGCGGAACATCAGCCAGAACATGTACGGCGCGATCGTGGTCAGGTCCGACTGCGCGATCGCGGGCGGAAACGGCCGCCGAGCCGGGCGTTCTGCCGATTAATCCGTGGGCGGTCTGCCGCCAGGTGAGTGGGCGGTCTGCCGCCCGATGCCGGTGCGCGACGCGGACGTACGTTGTTGTCAGATGCAGCGGACGGCTCCCAGCGGGACCGGCTCCTCGCCTGTCAACTCGACCGGGCCGAGGATCCCGATCTGGCCGCGCCCAGGCTGTCCCTCCACCAAGACGGCATCTCCCGCGCCAGACCGCTTGGCCAAGCCGGGTGAGATGATACCGGCAGTTGCGGCCTCGCTGGCTGGCCCGGCCGCGTTGCCTGGGCCGGGGCGTGGTGTCGCGGGCTCGGCTGGTGTCATCGTGGAGGAGGGAACGTTATGGCGGATCCGCGGGATCTCCACCGCCGCGCCGGGGGCATGGCGGCCGATGTCATCGTCCGCGTCCGGCCTGATCAACTCGGGAATGCGACGCCCTGCACCGAATGGGATGTACGCGCGCTGATCAGCCATCTGGCGGGCGGCAGTCGAGGGTTCGCCGCCATGGTCGTCGGCGAGCATGGGCCCGAGCGTGCGGAGGATGGGCCCGGCGGCGATACGCTGGCCGGCTTCCTCGACGCGTTTAGCAGGCTGTGCGCTGCCTTTGACCGTGAGGGATTCCTGGAGCAGGTTTTCCCGACGCCACTGGGAGAGGGACCGGGCGAATTGATCGTCGCGATGCGGATCACCGAGCTGACGATCCATGCCTGGGACATCGCGGCCGCGACCGGACAGCCGCGTGACCTGGATCCGGAACTGGTCGGCTTCGCGGACGGTTTTTTGCGGTCCATTCCTATCCCCCGCGACGTCAATGGCCCGTTTGCGCCGGAACAGCCCGCTCCCGCGGGAGCCGGGGACTCGGACCGGCTGGCGGCCTTCGCAGGCCGGCCCGTCAGCTGAGCCGCATGCCGCGGAACCGGGTCCGGGGCAGAATGAGTAGGTGCGCTGTCCGATTCTTATCGGCCGTGAGGGACCGGTATCCCTGATGGCCGACGCGGTGCGCCGGCTGCGCGGGCAGGCCGGCGGCGGAGCGCTGGTCGTGGTGGGCGAGGCGGGAGTCGGGAAGACCAGGCTCGCCGAGTACCTGAGCGATGCCGCGGACAGGGCCGGCATCGGGACCGTCCACGGGCGGGCTCTGCCCGAGGGAGTCGGCGGTCCGCTGCGGCCAATCGCCGAGATGCTGTTGGACCTGGCTCGGGACCGTGCCGCGCCTTCGGATGCCGGGTTGGCTCCGTACGTGACGGTGCTGGCTTCGCTGGTGCCGCACTGGCGGGCAGCCGGCTGGTCGGCGCCGTCCGAGCCGGTCGTGGTCACGGCCGAAGCCGTGCTCCAGGTGCTGCGGTGGGCCGCCGGGAAGGGCGGCGGCCACGGGATAGTCGTGATCTTGGAGGATCTGCATTGGGCTGATGACGCGACGCTGGCGGTGACCCGGTATCTGGTCGACCATGCCAGCGAGGTGCCGGCGCTGCTGTTCGGCACGATCCGGACCGGCGAGGGCCGAGAGGATGTCCCGGCGCTGCTGGAGGCGGGGGGCGCGCGGGTTTGCCCGATCGGGCGCCTTACCCCGGATCAGGCGCGTGACATGGCTCGCGCCTGCGCCGGGTCCGGCGGGGCCGGGTTGTCGCCGGAGGACTCGATCGCGGCGGTCGTGCGGGATGCCGAAGGACTGCCCCTGCTGGTGGAGGATCTCCTGGCGACCGGGAACCTGGGCGGAATCGCGCCCAGGTTCGCCGATACCGTGCGCGCCCGGCTGGCCCGGCTGGAGGACCGCCAGCGGACGGTGGCAGGCGCCGCGGCCGTTCTCGGTCGCCGCTTTGACTGGCGGCTGCTGGACCGGGTGGCCGGAGTCCAGGGCGCAGAGGTCGCCGGAGCCCTGCACCGGTGCGCGGCCTTGCAGCTGATCGTGGCCGAAGGCTCGGGTTTCGCGTTCCGCCATGCGCTGACCCGGGACGTCATCCTGGCGGAGCTGGCCGGCCCGGAGAGATGCCGTCTGTCGCTAGCGGCCGCGGAGGCGCTCGGAGCTTCGGCCGGCCCCAACGACGATCATGTGCTGCTCACCGGGCGGCTCCTGGGCGACGGCGGCGAACCGCTCCGGGCAGCGGAGGTGCTGCTGCAGGCGGGGTGCCGGGCGTTCGGTGCCGGGTCGCTGTCATCCGCCGAGCTGTTCTTGCGGGAAGCGGGCCGCGCCGCCGCGGGCAACGAGGACCTGAGCACCGAGATCGCGGGCCAGCTCGCGCAGGTGCTGCTGCACGCCGGGCAGCTTTCCGAGGCGACCCAGATTGCCTCGCGGACGGTAGCGGTCACCGACGGCCGCGACCTAGCCGCCGCCACCGCCATGCGGCTGGTCCTGGCGCGGACGGCGGTGATGACGGCAGCGTGGGACGATGCCCGGATCCAGCTTGCGGCCGTCCGCCGGAGCCGGCCCGCCGACCAGCACGCGCACGCGGAGGCCGCCGTCATCGAGGCGCAAGTGGCGCTGGGTGACGGACGGCCCGGTTCCCGGGCGCGGGCCGAGTACCTTGCGGCGGCCGCGGCGGGCATCGCCGGGGACGCCGGCCGGCCCGATCTGGCCTGCGAGGCGCTGGAGGTGCTCGGCTCCTGCGCCCGGCTGCACGACCTCGACGCGGCGGCCGCCGCGTTCGGCCGGGCTCTCAGCCTCGCCGCCGAAGCAGACCTGCGGGTGCACCGCCTCAGGATCCTCAACGAGCTGGGGACCGTGGAGATGCTACGCGACGCGCATGGCGAGCGCCTCGAACAGGCCCGCGCCGAGGCGTCTCGCGCGGGTGCCGTCGGGCTGGCCGTCGGCATCGGCGCCAACATCGCGGCCCTGATGGCGATGACCGCGCGGTTCACCGACGCCATGCAGGTCGCCGGTGAGGTGGAGGGCACGGCTCGCCGGCTCGGCTTGATCCCGCTCCAGGCGGCGGCGCTGCTCATGCAGGGCTTTGCCATGGCGCACCAGGGCCGGACCAGGGAGGGGGAGCACTACCTGGCCGCGGCCGAGGCAGCCGCGCCTGACGATCCCGATCTGCGCGCCGGGGCGTGGGCGATCGGCCGTGGGATCGGAGCCCTCCTGGCCGAAGACCGGGCCGGCGCACGCCAGGCCTTTGCGCGCGCCCGCGCGGAAGCCCCCGACCAGCATGCCCGGATCCTCAACCCGTACGAGGGACCTGAACTGCTGCTCCGGGCGCTGGCCGCCGAAGCCGGCCCGGCCGAGATAGAAGCCGCCGCCGCTGATGTCGTCCGGGCCGCGCGCTGGCCCGAGCTATGGTTCGGCGCCGCACAGGCAGTAGCCAGGGGAGCCGACGGCGATGCCGCCGGAGCCTGCGCCGCGCTCAGCACCGCGCTCGAGGCTGGCGACCGTTATCCGGTCTTCTCCGCCCTGACGATGCGCCTGGTCGCGGAGGCGGCCATCCGTGACGGCTGGGGGACGCCCGGCATGCTGCTCAGCACGGCGGACTCCACGTTCACCCGGCTTCGGCTGGGCCGGGCTTCGGCTGCCTGCCGCGCGCTTCTGAAGACGACGGGTCATGCCGCACCGCGCAGGCGCGCCACCGACGCCGGATTGCCGGCATCGCTGATCGCCGCCGGCGTCACCGCGCGTGAGGCCGAAATCCTGGACCTGCTCGCCGACCGCCTCTCCAACCGCGAAATCGCCGAGCTGTTGTTCCTGTCACCGCGCACGGTAGAAAAGCACGTCGCCGCGCTGCTCGCCAAGCTCGGCGGGGAAGACCGCGGCGGACTGGCCCGGCTGGCCCGCGGCCTGCGCTGAATCCACGATGGGTACGTCCTACCCATGTGCCTCGGTGCCCCTCCGGCGACGATCAGGTCAGCGCATTCACTCATCTGACAAAGGAGAAGTCATGGCAATCGCCGCCGTCTTCGAGTTCCCCGCAGAACCCGTGGAGAAATACCGCAAGGTCTTCGACGCAGGAGAGGCCATCATCAACCAGCCGAACCGCCTCTACCACGTCTGCTACCGCACCGACACCGGCTTCACCGTCATCGACGTCTGGGCCGACGAACAGTCCTTCGCCGCCTTCGGCGAGACCCTGGGCCCGGCCCTGCATCACGCCGGTCTCGACCCCAAGCCCGCCGTCTACCCCGTCGAGCAGGTCATGACGCAAGACGGCACCCGAGCCAGCTAGCCGAGCGCTCCCGGATCACCGGTGGAGCAGCAGCTTGCCGCTGGCTGCTCCACCGGCGTTCCCCGCGTATTAAGTCGCCACAGTCACCTGCTCGTCGAACACCCCTAAAACCCTAGACGTCCGTCCTAGTTGCCGGTCACGGTCTGCTGCGCCCAGCCGGTCGCGTGGCCGCCGGCGCCGGCGTGGCCTAGTCCCTCGGTGGCCGAGCTCACCGCCGCGGGCGCGGTCCACGGCACCAGATCTTCGGGGTACTCGAGGCCTGCGACATCCTCCCCGACGACCAGGCCACCGGCCGTGCCGCTGGCGTCGCCTGCGCCGCCTCCGGGACCGCCGACGTCGTCGACGCGATCGTCATCGTGACCGCCGTCCGCCACCAGGCCCCCGTCGTCACCAGCGACCCCGGCGACCTGACCCACATCGCCGACTCGATCGGCGTCAAGATCCGGCTCTTCCCAACCTGACCACCAAGCCCGGTAACGCTGGTACCACCAGCGAAATGCTCGATCCGGGGTGGGTGGCTGGCCGGGTGCCCGTCCCTATCCGGAAAAGGTCGCGCAGTAGGTCGCCGACGAGTTCATCTCAGATGGCGGTCCTGGCGCGGACCGCGGACAGGAAGGAGGCGTAGCTCCGGGACAGGTTGCTGACACTCTTCTCGTATCCGGTGGTGGCGTCGAACTGCTCGCTGAGCTCGACCTGCGATCCGCCCCGACCGCGCAAGTACTCGTGGGACCTGAAGGCGAGGCTCGCGCCCGGTCTACGGTATTGGCACGTCGGGGCGCGGCTCGTTCGGTGTGGCCTGCTGGGCGAGGCGATCCTGCAGGCGAGCGTGCCGGAACTGATAGATAGGCCCGACGGTGCGCAGGACATCGCGCTCACGGGCGTCGTCGAGGAACCGTAGCAGTCTCACCGGGGTGTGCCAGCGCATGGCGAGCTGAGCAAACGTCAGCGAGGCCGTCCAGGTCCGGGGGAACAGGAGCCCGAACACGAGCCCGAACACCAGCAGCCACACAAACACCAGCACGAGTCCCGTCACCTGCCCCGCCTTGTGCGTGCTCTCGAGGCCGAACGCATAGGCGAAGCCGATGCCGAGGCCGACGCCGAGGCTCAGACCGAAGCCGAGCAGCAGGCCCACGGCGAGCCCGAACCCCTGATCGCGCCGCCAGGAAACGCGCGGGGTCAGCGGACTGGCATCGTCGGCGGCCGACCGGGACAGACCAGCCGTGAGCGCACCGGCTAGTCCGGCTCCGATCCCGACCCCAGTCGCGAGCGCAACGACCTGCCCCACCCCGAGCCGGAGGGCAAGCGCGAACGCTGCGGATAGCATCCCGGCGGTGAGCGCATAGACGAGCCCGACCAGCAGGGCGTAGTGGCTGAGCAGGTGGCGCCGCTGCAGCGATGCTAGGCGCGCCGGGGGCTTCCCCCGGTCCCCGACCAGGTAGAAGTACGCGAACACCGCCCCAGCCACCAGTCCGAACACGGGCTGGCCGCCCCCGAGCCCGAAGATGACACCGAACACCGCGCCGGTCACGATGACGCGCGGGGCAGCTGACGCCCAGGCCGGAAGCCGCCACCAGGACAGGTCCCGCGTGCCCTCCTGGCCCATCCGGGCCGCGATGCAGCCCAGGGCCCGCCGAGCCTCGTCAAGCCCGTAACGGGGCGGCGGTTCGCCCGGCGGGGGCGTATAGGCCGCGGGCAGCACCCGGTCGAGCAACTCGTCCTGGATGTCCTCCCCCGAAACGTCGCCGACGGCATCGCAGAAGTCCAGGAGCTCGCGGATGTCGTCACCGCTGCGGTAGGTGTCGCGGACCAGGGTCAGGGTCAGCGGATTGCTCAGCGCCTTGGCGATGGGGCTGGCCGGTTCGCGGCGCAGGCGGCCGGTGAGTTCGGTCCATCCGCGCGGGGCCGGGTCAAGCTGGACGCGGGTCAGGTAGTCCGCCGCCGNNGTCATCTCGAAACTCCGGGCCAGGACCACGACGCGCACCACGGCCTGCTGGCTCAGCGCCCGCAGGGCGACCGGCCGCAGGTCCTCCGCGATCTCATCGAGCCCGTCCAGGAACGCCGCGACCCGGCCCGCCTTGACCAGCTCGGCGGCTTCGGCCTTACCGCCCCGGCCCGCGAACAGCGGGTAGGTCTCCTGCAGCCGGGCCGCCAGCCAGTCCCCGACCCGCTGGGTGCCGGGATCCCACCCGTGGAAGGTGAACATTACCGGTACCGGCACCAGCTGCCGGTCCTGCGAGGACACCTGCTGCCTATGCTCGAGCGCGGCCAGGACCAGGAGCACGGCGGTGCCGGTCTTGCCCGACCCCGGCTCGCCGATGATCACCAGCCGACCGGATCCCAGGCCGCCGTAGA
>PLIQ01000547.1 GCA_003140115.1 Actinomycetota bacterium
CCTCGGCCACCTCGTCAAGCGCTGCCGCGTCGACGACTTGATTCGCGATCAGGATGTCTCCAAACCCGGCCCGGGCCAGGACCAGCGCTTCCCATGAGGTCTGGCAGGCGACACCGGCGCAGCCGCCCGCGGCGAGCTGCTGGCGCATCAGCGTCGTGCACTTGTGGGCCTTGAAGTGCGGACGCAGGGCCGCTTGCTGGCCGGAGAAGAACGCCGCGCACCGATCGATGTTCCGGCTTGCGGCGGGCGCGTCCACCACCAGGCACGGCGTCAGGAGCTGATCAAGCGCTGAGGACGGTAGTTCGATCACCCTGACATCATCCGCCGGTCAGCTCCGGCCCGGTGCGGCAGCAGGCTCGCGGCCATGTCGACCGCCGCGGCCACGTCATCATCGGGCGGGTACAGCAGCGTGCGGCCGGCCACCAGGCCATGTACGGTCGGCAGCCGCAGCGCTGCCTGCCAGCGGGCGAGAACCTCGTCGAGGTGATCCGCGCTGTTTCCGCCGAGCAGCAGCGCGGGCAGCGTGAAGGACTCGGCGACCCGCTCCATTTCCGCCACCACCGGGATCTTCAGCCAGCTATAGGCGGATGTGGCTCCCAGGCCGGACGCGACGGCGATGGAGCGGATCACGCTATCGGGCGACAGGTCGTTGACGCGCCGGCCGTCCCGCCGGTGCACCATGAAGGGCTCGATCAAGGCGGTGAGGCGATGCCGCGCTAGATCGGTGATGGCGGCGCCGCACGCCTCGAGTGTCCCCGCCGTGGCCGGATCAAGCGGGTCGATCCGCAGCAGCATCTTCCCGCCGTCGAGGTGGCCGGCCGCCAGGGCGCCGGCGGTGTAGGCGGTGAACCTGTCGTCCACCTCGAATACCGACCCCGGCAGCCCGGACCGGTTCATCGAGCCGATGACCACCCGGTCGTCCAGCGCGCCGAGGACCAGCAGGTCCTCGATGATGTCCGGGGTCGCGAGGATGCCGTCGACACCCGGGCGGCCCAGGGCGACCAAAATCCGGTCCAGCAGGTCGGGTCGGCTGGCCATGGCCATCGGCCGGCGGCCCGCCTCAAGCGAGCCGCGCGCCGGATGATCGGCGGCGATAATCATAAGCCTGCCCGAAGGTCCGAGCCAGGCTCGGCGCCGCCGCCGGGCGGCGGCCGCCGCTATGGCGTCCGGGTCGCGCGTCCGTATCTCACTGATGGTGCGACGCTGCTCGTCGCGCACGTCGGGCCTCCCGCGTTCAAGAGCGAGTACGGACGGGACGTCAGCTGACCCACCGCCTAAGCGAATGTCTACACTTGTCACTTAAACCAGTCAAGAGTTTGTTCTAACAAACTGTGGTCTCATGGCGTTGAGCTGGAGTTTCGGGTTTCTCGTCGCTTGTCAGTTAATCTTAGATTACAAGATGTTCTCAAGTATTGACATAACAATGCCCTGTCGGGCAGCGTAGCGGAAACGGAGTAGGCGGCTGGGTCGCGGCCGAGTGAGGTGGTCCCGATGGCCGGGTATGCGTTCGCAGCGTGGCGCAGCGGGCCGAGATGACTATCGACCCTCGGGCCGAACTCGACGCCAGTCCGCCGCCCGTCGCCCGCCCGGCCGGCCTGCGGGCGACCGCGCTGCGGCGGCTGCGCCACGATCCGGCTTCGATCTTCGCGTTCTGCCTGCTGGTCCTGCTGGTGCTCGCGGCCCTGATCGGCGGGCCGCTCGCCGCCACCCTCACCGGGCACTCGCCGGACACGCAGTACCCGGATGCGCTGCACTCCGACGGCCTGCCGATCGGTTTCTTCTCCCGCACCCTCAACGCGGCCGGGACGGCGACGAACCCGCACGGCAGCCTGTTCATCCTGGGCGCCGACCAACTCGGCCGGGACCAGCTGGTCCGGGTGCTCTACGGAGCGCGGATCTCGCTGCTCGTAGCCACCTCGGCGACAGCGCTGGCCCTGGTGATCGGCGTATCGCTGGGCCTGCTGGCCGGCTACCTCGGCGGCTGGGTGGACGCGATCGTCACCCGGATGACCGAGACCGCGATGGCGTTCCCGAACGTGCTGCTCGGGGTGGGGCTGGCCATTGTCATCGGGCCTGGCCTGCTCAACGTCGTGATCATCATCTCGCTGTTCACCTGGTATTACCCGGCCAGGATCGTGCGCAGCACCACGGTGGCCACCAAGAAGATGACCTTCGTGGCGGCCGCCAGGGCCCTGGGCGCCCGTCCTAGACGGCTGCTCCTGGTCCACCTGCTGCCGCAGGTGTGGGGGCCGCTGCTGGTCTACGCGACGTCGATCATCGCAAACAACATCATCTTCGAGGCAGGCCTGTCCTATCTCGGGGTAGGTGTGCCGCCGCCCACCCCGAGCTGGGGCCAGATGCTCTCGGACGCGGTGACATCGGGCATGTACACGACCGACATCGGCCTGGCCCTGGTGCCCGGGCTGGCGCTGGTCATCACCATGCTCGGCTTCAACCTGCTCGGCGACGGGATCAGGGACGCGCTGGACCCCAAGGGCCGTCGATGATCCGGCTGGCCGGTACCAGGATCCTGGGCGCGCTGGCGCAGATCCTCGTCGTCACGTTGCTGGCCTGGCTGCTGTTCTACGTGATTGCCCGGTTCACCGGAGCGTCCCCGGCCCAGCGGATCGCGGGCAAGACCGCGTCGCCGGCGCAGATCGCGCTGGTCGCGAAGAACCTCGGTCTCAATCAGCCCTACTGGCGGCAGTACTTCATCTTCCTCGGGCGCCTGGTCCGCGGGAACTTCGGCTTCTCCTACGTCCAGCAGCGCCCGGTGTCACAGATCCTGTGGCCCGCCTTGCGGGCCACCGCGTCCCTCGTGCTGGGCGCGGCCGTGGTCTGGCTCTCCATCGCCATCCCGGTCGGGTCCTACGGCGGCCTGCGGCCGCGGTCGTTCGGCGACGTGGCGGGCCGGGTCATCGCGATCGTGGGCATGTCCATCCCGGTGTTCTGGCTGGCCCCCGTGCTCTCCTACCAGCTCGGGTATGAGCCGACCCAGGGCCGGCTGTTCGGCCTGCCCATCCTGCCGGTCGGCACCCAGCTGTTCCCGATCACCGGCTACGTCGACCTCGGGCAGAACCCGGTGCAGTGGGCCTACCATCTGATCCTGCCGTGGATCACGCTCGCCATCGGCTTCGCGGCGGTCTACATCCGGTTCCTCCGCACCCTGACGGCCGAGCAGCTCGCCGAGGACTACACCAGGACCGCCCGGGCCAAGGGCGCCTCCACCAGCCGGGTCCTGATCCGCCACGTCGGCCGGAACGTGCTGCCGTCCCTCACCGTGCTTCTCGGCGCCGACGTCGCCACCGCGCTCACGGGCGTGTTCTTCGTCGAGACGGTGTACGCCATCCCCGG
>PLIQ01000022.1:0-1436 GCA_003140115.1 Actinomycetota bacterium
GGACCACATGGTGGTGCCACCAACAGTAATTCTTGAGGTTAGTGAGGCTAGTGTGCCCACCGTCTTTACGGTGGATGACGTGATGGGCCTCGCAGCCCGAGGCCGGCTGGGCGCAGCCGCCCGAATACCTGTAGTGGGCACCGGCGTGGTGGGCCTGCGGGGTTGACATGCCTGAGACCCGGTTTGGGGTATGTCGGGGCTGGTCAGATGGATCGATGGCAGGTCTAGGCGGTACCGAACCAGGTGAGGGCCAGGGAGTCCAGGGTGGGTTCGGGCGGGGCCGGGAGCTGGGCGAGGCACTCGGGCAGGTTGCTGTGCCGGTGCAGGAGCGTGTACGCGAGCAGTTCCCGCGGGTCGAAGCCGCGGCCGTA
Organism: Actinomycetota bacterium; assembly: GCA_003140115.1. The sequence continues at coordinate 372 of PLIQ01000022.1, forward strand.
AGCGGCCAGGAGGCGGCCAAGCAGGCGCGGGTCGCCGCGCGAGACGAACAGGCCCGCCGCTACGGACTCATAGGCACGGTCACCGGTCATCGCGGTCTCGAAGTCCAGCAGCCCGCTCAGCGTCCACGTACCGGGGCTGACCACCAGATGCTCGCGGATCACCTCGGTATGCAGCAGCACCGGCTCCCGCCCGCGTGCGAGCGGCACCGACTCCAGGAAACCCTCGATCTGGCTGAGCCACGGATCCGGGAGCTTCACCTGGCGCTGGCGCTCGAGGGCCGTCGCGCGCTGGCCGGCGAGGAAGACAGCCCAGTCGGCCGGGCCGAGGACCGGGTGCAGCGGTCCGGGTCCAGGCCGTGCAGCGCGGCGAGCAGCTCACCGGCTGCACTGACAACCTGGTCCTGCTGCGCTCGCGGGATGGCGGGCCAGGCCGCGGCCAGCTCGGTGCCCGGGAGTTGCGACATGAGCACATAACGCCAGCCGTTCTCGTACTCGCCGTGGGCAAGGAGCTCAGGCGTGGCGACGGGCAGCTTGCCGTGGAGGTACTCCAGCACCCGGGCCTCGGTGACGCCGTCCGGGGCGGACACCGTGGGATAGAGCTTGAGCACCAGGCGGTCGCCGACCGCGTAAACGGGACGGGAGCCTTCTGGGTAACGGCGGAGCCCGGCACCGGTCAGGCAGAGGCGGGCCGCGAGATCTTCCGCGGCGGGCCGGACGAGGCTCTCGTCCCAGACGACGGCCTGCCACTCCTGGTCCGTACGCACAGCGGGCAGCATGCACGGAAACTACCCACGGCCGTGTCCTGTCTGCAATTGTATTTCCCTCGCTTCGGGCCTCTCCGCGCCGCCGTGAGCGTGCCTCCCGCTCCGCATCATCAGACGCCGAGCCGAGATGTCCGATGCTACGCGAGCCCCGCAGGGAGGAGTACGCGATCTGGACCGCGATCGCACCGAAGCGGTCTTCCAGAGGAAGACAGCAAGGCCCCTTAGTGTCCCGCGAATCCGCCATTCCTCACCCGAGAACCAGCAGCTCACAAGGCTGCACCCGAGTAAATCCTGGCCAAAT
>PLIQ01000022.1:1487-2147 GCA_003140115.1 Actinomycetota bacterium
GCGGAGGCCCTGAGGCCTGACCATCCGCTCATGAAGATCCACGAGGCCGCACTCACGTGGCGCCCTGGCAGATACCGGCCCGCCGCAATCGAGCGGGTCATGCGCGCTGAACCGGGTGTTGTTCTCGCAGACGTGCTCCAGCGGACCGATGGCGTCTATGAGACCACGACGCGCATGCCCCCGCAGTTCCGCGAGGACATCCGCGAAATAGCGGAGCTGACATCGGACGGCCAGCTTCTCAGGATCGCGGAGCTTGCCGAAGTGCCAGTCTCACTGGAGCATCTTCGTCAGGTGGATCCGCAAACCCGCATACTCATCGGCTACCGGCTCGATGTCACTCTGGCCGAGAGCCCACGGCTGCGCCGCAGGCTTGCGCTTCCGCCTGATCCCGCGATCACTCTGCACTTCGACCAGGTGCCTTTCCCTGACACCCCGGGAAAGTTTTGGGGCGCTATGCGCTGGGACACGCCCGGCCTGAACGCGAGCGGCCTTTCGGCCGCGTCAGCCTAGTGAGAACTTGGCCTGCCTAGCCCGCGCGGTTAATGTTTGTTTAGCGGAAGTATCCGCCCGGTTAGTAGTCATACATCCGGAGTCGTAAACGCGGCCCGGGTGGCGCGGTCGCGCCGCAGGGACATCTTTGTCTGCTGGAAGCGTCCAGCG
>PLIQ01000022.1:2167-6721 GCA_003140115.1 Actinomycetota bacterium
GCCGGGGTCGGGCTGGGCGGTGCGGGCGCGGATCTCCGCGCAGATCGCGGCCAGCGACCGCAGGTCCGCCCCGGCCCGCGCCGCGGTAATCAGGATTCCCTCAGCCTCGTCGCGGTACTCGGCGGGGATGGGGCGGGTCCACTTGGCCAGCTGCAACGCCACCGACTTGGTGACCACCCACCCTTCGCGGAGCCCCGCCAGGAGGACCTGGTGGTCCCGGGCCAGCGCCTCGGTGGCCTGGTACTCCCCGGCCTGGCCCCGGGTGACCCGGGTGGTGTGGACCAGCCAGGTCCGGGTGCTCCGCTGGCCGTCCGCGACCGCGCCGTCCTGGGCGCTGAACACGGCCAGGAACCGGGCCCGGGCGACCGCCTCCACCGCGTCAGCGCGCTCCAATGCTTGCAGCCCCGCGGCCGTCACCGGGACCGGGAACTCCGCCGGGTCCGCGTCAGCCAGGAATCCCATCACGGACTCCAGCATCACGAACGCCTCACCCATGTCGGCTGGGACCATCGCGGTACACATCGCGGGTTGCTCACCTCCCCCCGACCGGGTCGGGCATCGTTTCCCGAGTCGCTCGTCAAGTGATCAAGATCGACTCTGTTTTCGATATCAAGCCTAGCAATAGGATCTGACATTTTCGTGTCCGACACGGCTAATCAGGGCAACTGGTAGACGGTCAGGCCGGGCAGGTTGATGATCATGACGGATCCGGGGAGGCGGGCGGCGACCGGAGTCCCTGGGCCGTCCGGGTCGTCCAGGACGAACCGGACGCCGGCCGCGCGCAGCGCGGCGGTCAGCGGACCCGCGCCGTCGATGACGCCGTCCAGGCTGCGGGCCCGGGGATCGTCGGGGGTGAGGGCCACAGGGCCGACCTGGGTGCCGTCGTTCCAGATCAGCGGGCGGGACAGCAGATGGGTCCAGGGGTCCAGGACTACCTCGTGGTGGTTCCAGGGCGGGGTGCGGTAGGTGGCCCACGGCAGCAGCAGGACGCTTCCAGGGGCCGGGCTGGCGTCGAGGGCTCGCGCGGCGGACAGCCAGGTGGCCGGGTACCAGGCCGGACGGAGTCGCCCGGCGGCGCCCCAGGCCAGGCCCGGCAGCAGAAGGACCGGCGTCAGGAGGGCGAGCACGCCGAGCACGGTTCCGGCGGCGTCCGCGCGGCCTGGGCGGTCGGACGCGGTTACGGCTGGGGCGGCGCGGAGTGGGGAGGCCGGGCGGTCGGACGCGGTTGCGGCCAGGTGGGCGAGGGCAGGACGTTCGGGTTTCAGGGCCTTTCTTCCGAACGGACCGGGGTTCAACGCCCGGGCCACGGCCAGGCCGAACCCGGCGGACTCGGCTAGGGCCAGCGGGGCGATGAACTGCTGGGCGTCGCGGAGGACGGCGAAGCCGGGCCAGCCGGCGATCAGAGAGCGGAGCAGGTCACGGCCCGGGGCGGTGACGCCTAGGGCCGCGATCACCAGGCCGGCCGCGGCGGCCACGCCCAGGCCTGGCCAGCGGTGTTGTCGTCGGGCGAGCAGGAGGTAGGCGGCCAGGGCGACGATGACCGCGGCGAGCCACAGGGCCGACCAGGGGCCGCCGTAGGCCTTCGGAACGGTCTGGGCGTTCCAGGCACCGCCGAGCATGAGCAGGCTGCCGATGCTGCCGAAGGGGGTGTCGGCTCGAGCGGCGAACGCGGCCACGCTGGCNNCGGCCGCGGGGATCGCGACGAGGGCGGTGATGGCCATGGCGGCGAAGCCGCCGATTATGGCGGGGAGGAGGGCCAGGGCTAGGCGGGCGGCGCCACGGCGGGAGCCCAGGTCGGGGGCGAGAACGGCCCGGAGGACCCAGGGCAGGGCGGCGTAGCCCAGCAGCAGTGCCCACTGGCCGATGATGAGCCGCTCACCCACGTAGGGGTTCCAGGCGTAGAAGACGCCGGCCGCGAGCCGGGCCAGCGGCGGCTCGCGGTTCAGCAGCGCCGCCGCCCCGGCGCAGGCCAGCACGAAGATGGCCAGTAGGACGAGCTTCTGCACGACGTCGCCGGGCAGTATCCGGGACGCGGCGGCCACCACCAGGTCGCTGGGGACCGCGCGCGGCGGCGCCAGGCCCGGCAGGGCCGCGGAGAACGGCTCGCGGGGGACGAACACCATGTCGTAGCTGAGCAGGAAACCGCGCCGCAGGCCGGGCCCCAGGGCCAGCAGCCCCAGGCCGAGGCCGAGGCCGAGGGCGGCGCTGGTGATCCCAGGCCGGGCGCCGGTGAGGGAGGTACGCAGGGGCCCAGCCTCGTCGCGGCCGGGAACCTTGGCGATCACGGCGTCGGCGAAGCGGCGATCACGTCGTCGCGGGCGGATCCGAAGTCGTCGCGGGCGGGTCCCACGTCGTAGCGGGCGGATCCCACGGGGCCGACGGCGGCCGGGGTGGGGACGGTTCCTGCGGTTGGTACGATTCCGGGGCTGCGTATGGTCCCTGCGGCGGGTACGGTCCCTGCGGCGGCGGGTACTGCCCCTCGGGCGGGTACTGTCCCGGGGCTGTATATGCGCCCTGCGGCGGGTAGGGTCCCTGCGGCGGCGGGTACTGCCCCTCAGGCGGGTACTGTCCCGGGGCTGCGTACGGGCCCTGCGGCGGGTACGGCCCCTGCGCTGCGTACGGCCCCTGGGGCAGGTATGGCCCCTGGGCTGCGTAGGGTCCCTGGGGCGGGTAGGGGTAGGGGGGCGGCGGCGGGTACGGGTAGCCTGCTCGGCGGGCCGCCTCGGCCTGGAGCTCGTACTGGCGCTGCGCCTCGGCTAGCTTCACGGCCTGGGTCTTGGGCAGGCACGCGAGAATGACCAGACCGAGCAGCCCGAGGAGGATGGTCAGGGTGAGGCCCGCGGTCTGGCGCCCCTTGTACTTGCCGACGTGGTACCCGGCGGTCACGATCAGCGCCCAGCCGATAAGGGCCACCAGGGCTTGGGCTGGCGTCATCTCGGTTCCCTTTCCTCGCCCCCTTGGACGCCCTCGGTGACGCAGGGGGTTGACCCTCCCAGGTTACGGTCCCGCGGTCACGATCGGGCGGCGTGCTCGCCGAACGGGTCATCGGGCTTCCCGTGACCCCCGGTAAGGCGACACAGCAGGCGACGCCGTAAGTGGCCCAGATAGGCGGCCCGGTAAGGGCTACTCGGTAAGGGGACTTGGTAAAGCGGCCGGGCGAAGGGCCTGATAAAGCGGGGCGGTGAAGCGACTCGGTGAAGCGAACCGGCGCGGCGGCCTGGGCCAGGTCGCGCTCGCGGCTTCTGGCCACTTCCGGCGGTTTAAGATAATACACTCAAGGCCGGCAGGCCCGATAGGAATATTGCGTCGAATCGGCACGGGGGGAATAAATCAGGTGCAGATCTCGGTGGCACGCCCAGGTGAACTCGGCCCGGACGAGATTGCCGCGTGGCGGTCCATGCAGCGCGCGACGGCATCGCTGGCCAGCCCGTTCTTGTGTCCCGAATTCTCAATTGCCGTTGGCAATTTTCGCACCCAGGCTCGTGTCGCGGTACTTTACGACGGGCCGGAAATTGCCGGATTTTTCCCTTTTGAGCGGCGCGGGGGGGTGGGCGTTCCCATCGGCGCCGGCCTGAACTACTGCCAGGGACTCGTGCACGCGCCGTCGGCGGACTGGGATCCGCGGGAGCTGCTGCGAGCGTGCCGGGTGGCCGTCTGGCGGTTTGACAACCTAGTACCGGGCCAGCGGCCCTTCGAGCGCTATACGTTCACCGCACGCCCGGCGCCGCTTATAGATCTGAGCGACGGGTTCGAAGTATACCAGAAAAGGCTCCGGATAAGGTCGCCCAAGTTTTGCCGGGAGCTAGCACGCAAGGAACGGCGACTGGAACGTGAAGCAGGCGAGCTCCGTTTCGTGGTCGACTCTCGCGATATATCGGAATTGCGCAAGCTCATGGCCTGGAAGGCTGATCAGTATCACCGGAGCAGGCAGCTAAATTTTTTCGACCGGCCGTGGGTCGTCGGCTTCATGGACCAGCTTTTCAGCACCCGTAACGGCCATTTCCGCGGTCTGCTTTCTGTCCTTTATGCGGGCGAGACGCTGATCGCCGCGGATTTCGGCCTGCGCTGCGGCGAGCTGCTCGGAGCCTGGTTCTCCGCCTACGACCTGCGCTTCGGCCGGGAATCGCCGGGGATGATCCAGCACCTGCATATGGCCGAGCAGGCAGCCGACCTCGGCGTTCAGGTGATCGACATGGGGGCCGGGCCCGAACCGTACAAGGAGACGCTGAAGAGCGGCGAGCTGTACATCGGGGCCGGCATCGTGTCCCGCGGCCCGGTCGTCGGCGGCGCGGACCGGGTGCGCGGCGCCGCCACCGACTGGGCGCGCCGCCAGGTCAAGCGCTACCCGCCGCTGTTCCGCGCGGCCGACCGGCTGCTGCGGTACTACGGCCGGATCGGGTGAGGGCCTTCCGGAGCCGGGTCGGGGAACAACGCGATGGAGGCGGTGAAGGTGTGCAGGAAGTTCTGCCCGCCGACCGGTCCGAGTTCCCCCGCGCAGAAGAAGCCGGCCAGCGGGATGTCGCCCAGCATGGCCGCGATGAGCCCGGCGTCGTG
>PLIQ01000560.1 GCA_003140115.1 Actinomycetota bacterium
GCCCCCTCGCCGTGCTGGACGGCCGGCGCGGCCTGGACGTTCAGCGGCAGGGCCAGGACCACCGTGCGGCGGCCGAGCGCGGTCTGGTAGGCCCGTTGCACGTCGGCCAGCGCCGAGGCGGGAGAGTAGACCCGCTCGCCGACCGCGCCGACCGCGGCCGCCAGCCCGGCCACGTCCACGTGGAAGTTGGACCTGATCTCCGGGGCCTCCGCGGCCAGCACCAGCAGTGGGGTCCGGCTCTTGGCCGCCTCGGCGATACCGGTCATGGCGTTGGTCAGGCCCGGCCCCTGATGCACGGACACCACACCCGGCCGGCCGGCCGTCCTGGCCCAGGCGTCGGCCATGACGGCGGCGCCGCCCTCATGCCGGGCCGCGACGAACCGGGCCCCGCCGGCGATCAGCGCGTTCGTGACGTGAAAGTTGCCGCTGCCCACCACGCCNNGAGCCGCCGACGATCGGCAGCGGCCCGGTGACCACCACCGCGCCGGTGGCGGGCAGCCGGTCCAGGTTCCGCAACTGGGTGAGGCCGTACTTGCCCGCGCCGAGCAGCGCCGAATGGCACGGGAAGGGCGGGTTGAAGGAGTGCGCGGTACCGGCGTCGGTGCCGACGGTCTCCACCCCGAGCCCGATGACCGGTGCCTCCTCGGCCAGCCAGGTCGCGCACGAGATGCTGATCCCGGGCGTGTGCGGGCCGGTCTCGTTGGCGTTGAGGAACGCCTCCTGGTCGTGGGAGCGGGCGTCCCACCCGGTCCGGTACAGCAGCCAGCCGCCCTCGGGCAGCGGGCCGTGCCCGGCCTCCCACTGCTTGATGTGGTCGATCTCCAGCAGGAAGTCAGGATCGGCGGCGGCCTGGGCGCTGAAGTCGAGCACGGCCGCGGGAGCGATCAGCCGGGGCACGGGGACCTGCGCCACGTCCTGGCCGTCCTTTCCCGTCACCCAGTGAACCGGTGCGTCGAAGTGGGTGCCGGTGTGCTCGCCGGTCACGATGTCGTTCCAGTACCAGGCCGGTCCGCGCTCGTCGTAGCGGCTGATCTCGGTCAGCGCGAACCGGGCCGTGTTACCGAACGGCCCGGGTAGCTGAATGATCGGCGTGCTCGCCGACAGCGGGGCGGTCAGGTCGATCACCTCCACCGAGCCGTCACGGAGGGCGTCGGTCAGGGCTTGCAGGACGGACATGGTGCTCCTTCGTTCACTGGGCTACCGGGTAGCTTTCCCCATCGGAGCCGCCGTCCGCTAGTCCTGTAACCTGAGTGTGGGGTGAAGCATGACCAAGCCGGTTATAACGGCAACGACCCTGGTTACGGAGGACGGCGTGCCGATTGACGCCGTCCACCTGCCCGGCCCGAAGGACCTCGCGATCATCATCGCGCACGGGTTCACGCTGTCCTGGCAGCGCCCTCGGGTCTGGCGGATAGCCAACCGGTTCAACCTGACGGCCGGCGTCATCACCTTCGACTTCCGCGGCCATGGCCGTTCCGGCGGGCTGTCCACCCTCGGTGACCTGGAGATCAAGGACCTGGACGTGGCCGTCGGCTACGCGCGCGAGCTGGGCTACCAGCGGATCGCCGCGGTCGGCTTCTCGATGGGCTCGTCGGTGGTACTCCGGTACGCCGGCCTGATCGGCGGAGTCGACGCGGTGGTGTCGATCAGCGGCCCGGGCCGGTGGTACTACCGGGGCACCGAACGGATGCGGCGCGTACACCTGGCCGTCGAGCACCGGCTCGGCCGGTTCGTCACCCGGCGCTGGCTGAAGACGCGGATCAGCCCAGAGGGCTGGAACCCGGTCCCGGTCCCGCCGGCCGAGGCGGCGGCGAGGATCGCGCCGGTCCCGCTGCTGATCGTGCACGGCGACCAGGACCCGTACTTCCCGCCCGAGCACGCGCGCCAGCTCTACCTGGCGGCCCGGGAGCCCAAGGAGCTCTGGCTCCTGCCCGGAATGGGCCACGCCGAGGCCGACTGCAGCCCGGAACTCATCGACCGCATCGCCCGCTGGCTCGAACACGCCACCCGCGCCCCCGCCGCCGCCCCAGACGACGCCGCCCTGCCCGCCGCTCGGCCTGCCACCGGCCACCCCGAACCGCATCCCAGCACCTCCGAGCGTGTCCCGTGTCGATGACGCAACGTACCTGCTCTTCCTGGTACGAGGTGACATCGACCCGCATTGCATCAGGCGCGGCCGGGCTCGGAGTGGATGACGACCCAGATCGCGTGCACCGGCTCACCGGTCTTGTTCAGGTACTCGTGCGGTGTGGAGGAGTCGAAGGCGATCGAGTCGCCCGCGCTGAGCTCGTAGCTCTCGAAGCCCACGTTGGCCTGCAGCGTACCGCTGATGACCAGGCCGTACTCGCGACCGTCGTGTCGTAGCGGGCGGCGCTCGTCGGTCGAGTGGCCGCCGGGGGAGTAGATCACCTCGAGAAAGTCGGTCATGGCGTCCGCGCCCGGTGTGAGCCGCTCCCAGCGCACGCCGCTGGCCAGGTCGATGATGTTCCGCGCGCCGGCCCGCTGGACGATGCCCGGCCCGGACTCTGGCTCCCGGGCCGCCGGCTCGCTAGCCGGCTCACTAACCGGGGCCGGCCGCCGCAGCTCCGCGCCGAACAGCAGGTGGTCCAGCGAGCTGTCCAGCTCGGTGGCCAGCGAGTACAGGACGCCCACGGAAGGTACCGAGACTCCCCGCTCGATCTGCGAGATGAGGCTGGCCGAACAGCCGATCCGGCGCGCCAGCTCACGCACGGACAACTGCCGTTCATCGCGGGCCAGGCGCAGCCGGGGCCCGAGCCCCGTCTCCGGATCGAAGCCAGCCGACATGGTGTAAACGTACACTGCACGCTGCTTACCGCAAACCTTGACAGTCCCACTGCACGCGCATTGGATGGTTGGTGTACGAGCACCGTGCACGAGCACCGTGCACGAGCACCGTCACGAGCAGCGGACGAGCACAGGAGCTTCCATGGCCGTACCTGCACTTCCCCTTGCCCCCTCGCCCGGCCGGATGTATGTCGACTTCGAGGAGAGGCTCGACTTCGGCCGTCTGCGGGCCCATCGGCTGGACCGCGCCCGACAAGCCATGGAAAATGCCGGGCTGGGCGCGTTGCTGGTCTTCGACAACAACAACATCAGGTACCTGACTGGTGTCGCCATCGGCGAGTGGACCCGGGACAAGCTGTGCCGGTACGCGCTGTACACCCGCACCGGCGAGCTGGTGCTGTGGGACTTCGGCTCGGCGGCGGTCCACCACCGGATGTACTGCCCGTGGCTGAAGCCGGAGAACTGCATCGCCTCCTACACCACCATGCGCGGCGCGGCCCCGCCCGCCTCCGGGCTCACCCAAAAGCAGGTGGCCGAGATCAAGGACCGGCTGGCCGGGGCCGGCATTACCAACGAGCCCATCGGCGTGGACTGGGCCGAGGTCCCCACCTTCTTTGAGCTGCAGAAGCAGGGCCTGGACATCAGGGATGGCCAGCAGGTCATGCTGGACGCCCGGGAGATCAAGTCCCGGGACGAGATCACGCTGCTGGCCACCGCCGCGGCCATGGTCGACGGCACCTACCAGGACATCGCGGACGCGCTGAAACCCGGTATCAGGGAGAACGAGATCGTCGCCCTCGCCAACAAGCGCCTGTACGAAATGGGCTCCGACGATGTGGAAAGCATCAACGCGGTGTCCGGCGAGCGGTGCAACCCGCATCCGCACAACTTCTCCGACCGCATGATCCGGCCCGGCGAGCAGGCCTTCTTCGACATCATGCACTCCTATAACGGCTACCGGACCTGCTACTACCGCTGCTTCGCGGTGGGCTGGGCCACCGAGCCGCAAAAAGACGCATACAAAAGAGCCCGCGAGTGGATCGACGTCGCCATCGACATGATCAAGCCCGGTGTGTCCACAGACCAGATCGCCAGGCTGTGGCCGACCGCGGAAGAGATCGGGCTCGCCGACGAGAAGACCGCCTTCGGCCTGGAGTTCGGGCACGGGCTCGGGCTGGCCCTGCACGAACGGCCCATCATCTCCCGGCTTACCTCGCTCGACGCGCCGCTGGAGATTAAGGAAGGCATGGTGTTCGCGCTGGAGACCTACTGCCCGGCGACCGACGGGCGGTCCGCGGCCCGGATCGAGGAAGAAGTGGTGGTCGGCCCGAGCGGGGTCGACATCTTGACCAAGTTCCCGGCCCAGGACCTCTACGTCACCAATCCCTACTAGGGGAAGCCAGTGCCACAAATACCTGAACAAACCGCGCTCGAGATGTACCGGAAGATGACCGAGCTCCGGCAGTTCGAGAAGCGCGCGTACGACCTGTTCCTGCAGAACCTGGTCAAGGGGACGACGCACCTGGGCACCGGCCAGGAGGCGGTCGCAGCCGGCGTGTCGCAGGCGATGAACGACGACGACTACATGTTCACCACCTACCGCGGCCACAACCACGTGCTGGCCCGCGGCACGCCGATGACCCCGGTGATGGCCGAGCTGCTGGGCCGGGAGAACGGCCTCATGCACGGCAAGGGCGGCTCGATGCACCTGCTGGACGTCTCCCGCGGCATCCTCGGCGCCTACGCGATCATCGGCGCCCAGCTCGTCATCGCCAACGGCTCCGCCTGGTCGGCCCTGTACCGCGGGACCAAGCAGGTCACGGTGGCCTTCCTGGGTGACGGCGCGACCAACATCGGCGCCTTCCACGAGGCGCTGAACCTGGCCGCGGTCTGGAAGCTGCCGGTCATCTTCGTCTGCGAGAACAACCAGTACATGGAGTACACGGCGATCGGCACGGTGACCGCCGTACCCCGGCCCGCCGCCGACCGTGCCGCCTCCTACGGGCTGGATCCGGTCGTGGTCGACGGTAACGACGTGGAGGCGGTCTACCGGACGGCACAGACCGCGATCGGCCGGGCCCGCGACGGCGGCGGCCCGTCGCTGATCGAGGCCATCACCTACCGGCACGGCGGTCATTCCCGCGCCGACCCGGGCAAGTACCGGCCTGCCGAAGAGGTCAAGGAGTGGCTGGCCCGCGATCCGCTGCCCGCCTACCGTCAGGTCCTCATCGGCCGCGGCGTCGACGAGGCGACCCTGGACGCGATCGATAAGAACGCGCGGGACGCGGTGGACCGCGCCACCGAGGAGGCCAAGGCCGGACCCGAGCCCCGCCTCGAGCTGGCCGCCACCAACGTGTGGGCCGACGGCGGCCACGCCTGGAGGAACTAGATGACCGACGTCGTCATGCCCCGGATGGGGGAGACCGTCGACGAGGGCACCGTCAACGAGTGGTTCAAGCAGGTCGGTGACCCGGTCGCCGAGGGCGAGCCGCTGCTCGAGATCGGCACCGACAAGGTGGATACCGAGATACCCGCCCCCGTCACCGGCGTGCTGTCCGAGATCCGGGTGCAGCAAGGCGAGACCGTACCGGTCGCGACGGTCATCGCCGTCATTACCTGAATATCCTTACCGAACGGAGCCGTGGTGGCAGTTATCACTTACCGCGAGGCAGTGGCCCGGGGTATCGCGCAGGAGATGCGACGCGACCCCAACGTCGTGGTCCTCGGTGAGGACGTGGCGGCGGCCGGCGGGGTGTTCAAGACGACGGTCGGCCTGCTCGAGGAGTTCGGCCCGGAACGAGTGCGCGACACCCCGATCAGCGAGCAGGCCATCCTCGGGGCCACGATCGGCGCCGCGATGACCGGCCTGCGGCCGATCGCCGAGATCATGTTCAGCGATTTCTTCGCGGTCTGCTGGGACCTGATCGCCAACGAGATGGCCAAGATCAGGTACATGTCCGACGGCCAGCTGGCGCTGCCGCTGGTCGTCCGCTGCGCCAACGGGGCCGGGGTACGGTTCGGCGCCCAGCACTCGCAGTCGGTGGAGAACTGGGCCATGGCCGTGCCGGGCCTGAAGGTCGTCGCCCCATCCACCCCGCGCGACGTCGTGGGGCTGCTCGCCGCGTCCATCCGGGACCCCGATCCAGTGGTGTTCTTCGAGCACAAGGGTCTGATGGCGAGTAAGGGCGAGGTGCCCGACGGCGAGGTGGTCGACGAACTGGGCCTGGCCACGGTGCTGCGGCAGGGCGGGGACGCGACGATCCTGGCCCTGGCCGCCATGGTCCCGCGGGCGATGACGGCCGCCGGGCAGCTATCCGCCGAGCACGGCATCGAGGTCACGGTGGTCGACGTGCGGTCCCTGGTCCCGCTGGACACCCGGACGATCCTGGCCGAGGTGGCCAACACCGGCCGCCTGTTCACGGTCGAGGAGAACCCCCGGCTGTGCGGCTGGGGGGCGGAGATCGTCTCGATCGTCGCGGAGGAGGCGTACGGCGCGCTCACCGGTCCCCCGGTACGCATCACCACCCCTCATATCCCGCTGCCCGCCGCGGATAAGCTCGAGGACTACGTACTGCCCTCGGCGGACAGGATCACCGAGACCGTGCGCAAGTCTCTGGAGGAATGGTGAGCGCCAACCTAGTCGGCATTGAAGTACCCACGGGCCTGCTGATCGGCGGGGAGTGGACCGGCGGGCGGGGCGGCGGCACGCTGCCGGTGATCGACCCGTCCACGGAGGACGCGGTGGCCGAGGTGGCCGACGGGACCGTGGAGGACGCGCTCGACGCGGTCACCGCGGCCCAGGACGCGCTGCCCGGCTGGGCGGCGACCCCGCCGCGCCAGCGCGCGGAAATCCTGCGCCGGACCTTCGAGCTGATGACCGAGAACGCGGACGCGCTGGCCAGGCTCATGACCACCGAGAACGGCAAGGCGCTGCGCGACGCCAAGGCCGAGGCGGCCTACTCGGCCGAGTTCTTCCGCTGGTACGCCGAAGAGGCGGTCCGGATGGAGGGCGTGCTGATGCAGGCTCCGTCCGGAGCCAACAAGATCCTGGTCATGCGCCAGCCGGTCGGTGTCTCGGTGCTCGTCACGCCGTGGAACTTCCCCGCCGCCATGGCCACCCGCAAGATCGGCCCGGCGCTGGCCGCGGGCTGCACGGTCGTGCTCAAGCCGGCCTCGGAGACGCCGCTGACCGCGCTGTACATCGCCGACCTGCTGGCCCAGGCGGGCGCGCCGGACGGAGTAGTCAACGTGCTGACCTCGCGGAAGTCGGGCGCGCTGGTGTCGGCCATGCTGCACGACCCGCGGGTCCGCAAGCTGTCCTTCACCGGATCCACCGAGGTGGGCCGGGTCCTGCTGCGCGAGGCAGCCGACGCCGTGGTGAACTGTTCGATGGAACTCGGCGGTAACGCGCCGTTCATCATCTTCGAGGACGCGGACATCGACGCCGCCGTCGAGGGGGCGCTGATCGCCAAGATGCGTAACGGCGGCGAGGCCTGCACCGCGGCCAACCGCTTCTACGTGCACGAGGCGGTCGCCGACGAGTTCAGCCGGGCGTTCGCGGCCCGCCTGGATCGCATGATCGTCGGGCCGGGCCTGGACGAGGGCACCGACGTGGGCCCGCTGGTCAACGAGCCCACTCGGTCGAAGGTGGCCGAGCTCGTCGAGTCCGCCACCGTGGACGGTGCCAAGGTGGTCACCGGCGGCCGGGCGCCGGACCGGCGCGGTTACTTCTACCAGCCGACCCTGATCGACCAGGTCCCGGCGGACGCGAGCATCCTCGGCACCGAGATCTTCGGCCCAGTGGCGCCGATGGTCCGGTTTACCGCCGAAGCGGACGTCGTCAACTGGGCCAACGACACCGAGTTCGGGCTTGTCTCCTACGTCTACACCCGGGACCTGGGCCGCGGCCTGCGGGTGTGCGAGGCGCTGGAAGCCGGCATGGTCGGGCTCAACCGCGGCCTGGTATCGGACCCGGCGGCCCCGTTCGGCGGCGTGAAGCAGTCCGGCATCGGCCGCGAGGGCGCGCACGAGGGGCTCCTGGAGTTCACCGAGACCAAGTACATCGCGACCAACTGGTGACTTCCGGCGTGCGGCTGGTTACGATCCGACCAGCCTGCGCTGCGTGACGTCAATGAGCGCCGGGATCAGGAGTACCTCGAGCGCGGGCAGCGCCCACGCTCGCAGGTGATGCCGGGGCGCGCCCAGCAGGATGATCGCGGCCAGCAGGTACACCTCGATGAAGGACCGCAGGTCGGCGTCGAGGCTGTACCAGGTACTCGGCGAGACGACGCAGATCTCGATCATGTAGAGGACCAACGCCAGCCGCTCATGCCCGGGCGCGTTCGTGGACCGCAGGCAGAGCAGCGCAGCGACCGCGAGCAGGACGACGATGGCAAGTTCGGTGAACCACAGGTCGTACTGTTCGAAATGGTGCAGGTTGATATACGCGAGATTGTGCTCCACCGCCTTGATCGGCGTAATAAACGGTGATCCGGTGTTCCCATTCGCGTCGACCAGCAGCGGGAAACGGCCGACGGCCGCCTTCACCACGACCTGCCAGGCCACGAAGGCCGCGGTCGGAAGGGCCCAGACCAGGTCGTCGCGGCCGGGCCGCACGGAGCGCCGGCGGCGGATGACGCCGATGAAATCGACGATGGCCACGGCGGCCACCGCGACCATGACCGATTCCCTGGTCAACGCGCCGTAGGCCAGCAGCAGGCCAGCGAGCACGGGTCGGCGCGCCCGGATGGCCAGCAACCCGGCCAGCAGGCAGGCGGCGGCGAGCGGCTCGGCCGTATCCCTGGACAGGCTGGTGATCAGGCCGAAGTAGGCGGGCAGCACCAGCCCGGCCAGCGCGTGCCGGCCGCCCTGCCGGGCGAACACCCCGCCGAGATAGCCCATGACCCCGATGGCGGCGACGTTGATCACGACCAGCATGACGGGCACCAGCACATGCTGGCCGACGGAGATCAGCCAGGTCAGCCAGGGATAACCGATCCGCATGTACCGGTAGGGCTGGTCGACCCTGATGCCGTAGGCGATGGGCCGGAAGTTGAAGGGGTTGAGGGCCAGCCGGTAGAAGAACTGGCCGTCGTAACCGTAGGTCGGCGCAACGGGTATGCCGGGCGGCAGCTGAGACGGCGTCGCGAAATGCCGCCCGACCAGGATGAACCGGCCGATGTTGCCCTGGGCCCACGTCTGCCAGCGAGCCAGCACGAAGGCCAGGGCGGCCAGCAAGGCGATCAGGCCCGGGATGATAGGCCTGTCGGTACGCGTCAGGAGCGATCCGGGCCCCGGCCGGTCGCCCCCGCCAGCCGGATCGGCGGACGTGATCACGCCGCCAGGCAAAGGAAGTTCCGGGCCATCCGGCATGACGGCGTTGGCGACCCGAGCGCGAGCCACCACGAGCTCCTGACCAGGCATCGTCCATTCCTTCGGGAAGGGCGGGCCAGGCCAAGACATACCGCCGCGCTGTGTTGGCGAGACTGTAGCGCGCGTGACGCGTCTGCGCTAGTGGGAAAGCTGAAGCTAGCATGCGGAATCGCAGTGAAAGTGATGAGCCGGTCCATCCGCCGGTCGTTCAGCTAAACTCCGGATTTCATGGGCGTGCTCCGCGCGGGACCCGAGACGGAACCCCCGTCCGACGAGGCGGCCGGGCCCGGTAGCACGCCATCGCAGTGGTCGGCCCGGCGTCGCCGCTGGGTCGAGGTAGCCGCGTTCATCGTGGCCGGGCTGGC
Source organism: Actinomycetota bacterium (assembly GCA_003140115.1). The sequence continues at coordinate 9,543 of PLIQ01000560.1, forward strand.
CCTGTTCGCCGTCTACCTCAGGCTGTCGCGGACCGTGCCGGAGAACTCCGACCAGGCCAACATCCTGCTCGTGGCCTCGGACATGCTGCACGGCAACCTGCTGCTGCACGGGTGGTACCTGACCGACGTGTCGTTCTACACCACCGAGCTGCCGCAGTATGCCCTGCTGGAGATCTTCTTCGGCGTGCACGCGAACACCGCTCACATCGCGGCGGCGATGACCTACACGCTGGTGGTCCTGCTCGCCGTGCTGCTGGCCCGGGGCGGGTTCACCAGCCGCGCCGCGGTGATCGCGATGGCGATCGCGGCCGGGATCATCCTGGCGCCGCAGCTCGGCGTCGGCGTGACCGCCCTGATCCTGACCGTCGGCCACATCGGCACCGCGATCCCGGTCCTGCTCATCTGGCTGCTCCTTGACCGAGCCCCGCAGCGGTGGTGGGTGCCGGTGCTGACCGGGCTCGGGCTGGCCTGGGTGCTCGTCGCGGACCAAATAGTGCTCGTCGTCGGGGTGGTGCCGCTGGCTGTGGTCTGCGCCCTGCGGGTCCTGCAAGCCGCCGTCCGCGAGCGCAGCCTGTCCCGCGGCCTCGCCGGGCGCACGCACGAGCTGTCCCTGATCGCCGCGGCGGGCGTCGCGGCCGGACTGGCCTGGGTCGCCGAGCGGGTGCTCCGGGCCCTGGGCGGCTACATCCTGAGCCCGGTGCCCTTTAAATTCACGATGCACGACATCCCGGCGAACCTGCACTCGCTGTGGGCCTTGCCGCAGATCTTCGGAGCCGACTACCGCGGGCTAGCCGGGGGCCCCTACTACACCGCGTTGCTCCACATGGTGAGCCTGGCCGTGGTGGGCCTGGCCCTGCTGTTGCTGGCCTGGCGGTTCTTCGCCGGTGCCGCCCTGATCGACCAGGTCCTGGGCGTGGCCATCGTGCTCAACATCGGGCTGTTCGTGGTGACCAGCGCGGGCTCGGAAGGCCCGCACGAGATCGCCGTGGTCGCGCCGTTCGGGGCGGCGCTGGCCGCGCGGATGCTGGCCGGTCCGCAGGCCGCGGGCGCCCAGGCCGAGGGCGCGCGGGCCGCCGGGCTGGCGCGCCGCGCACGGGCTGTCGCGTACGGGGCGGGGGTGGTGGTCCTGGCCGGTTATCTGGGAGGTCTGGCGCACGACGTGGTCCAGCCGGCCTCGCCTCCGGCCTTCGCGCGGGTCGCGTCCTGGCTGCAGGCTCATCACCTGCGCTACGGCCTGGGCGGCTACTGGGAGAGCAGCATCGTCACGGTCCAGACCGACGGCCAGGTCAAGGTCAGGGCGCTGCTGAAGCCGACGCTGGGGCCGGACCTGTGGCTGGCCAAGCCCGCGTGGTACGACCCGGCCGCCCAGCAGGCCAACTTCGTCGTGCTGTCCAGCACGCCGGGCTTCACGAACAACTGGGAACCGCGCGCGCTGATCAGCAAGTACTTCGGCCGCCCCGCTCAGGTGTACAACTTCGGTCCCTACACGGTCATGGTGTGGGACCGCAACCTCCTGGCCAGCATCCCGCGCTGAGCGGGCTCAGCACTGGACCGGGCCGTGCGGCGGTTTCGTGGTCAGATCCGGCAGCAGGTTCTTGTGCCAGACCAAGATGATGAACCCGGCTACCCGGTAGGTCCCGGACGGCGGTCCGAAGGTGCCGCGAGCGGCGGCCTCCCACCCGGCCGGGGTGCCGGGTGAGCATGCGTTGGCCGGTCCGGGGGTGACCAGGAACGTGGCATTGTGCTGCGCCGGGTCATACCAGGAGTTCTCGGACTCCCAGGGCCGGTAGACGAGCTTGTCGCCGATCCGGCTGACGGATCTGACCTGGACCCGGTTAGCGCCGTCCACCGTCATGGCGTTGGCGTTCCAGTAATCGCCCAGCCCGTAGGTAAGGTGATGGGCCGTCAGCCACGCCGCGACCTGCGCGTTGGGATCGGACGGGCGCGGCTGGACCGCGTTGTGCACCTCGATCCCGGCGTAGCAACCCAGGATCACCGCCAGCGCCGGGATCAGCAGCCGGCCGCGGGCCAGGGTCCCGCCCAGCAGCCGGCCCGCCAGCACCGCGCCGATCGGCAGCACCCCGGCGATCTCGTGCGTGCTGCCGCGCACGTTCGGGTTTCCCCGCACCACATAGGCCGCCAGCAGCACGATCAGCGCCACGGTCAGCACCTGCACCACCAGATCCTCGGTACCGAACCGGCGCAGGGCCCGGCCGACGGCCCAGGCCGCCAGCGCGACCCCGGCCAGGTGCACTACCGCGAGACCGATGTGCGCGGCGCGCTGCCCCCCGGCGAAATCCGCGCCGAACAGCAGCAGCACGCTCTGCACCGTGACCCACGCGTTGGCGGGCAGGTGGTCCAGGTGCGCGAACGCCACGGCGGGCGGCCGGACCGCGAACCCGCCGAGCCGGTTGATGACCTTGAGCGCGACCCACGCCACGCCGGCCGAGACCACCGCCCCGGCCGCCAGCGACAACTCGTACCAGTTCTCCGCCAGCGAGCCACGCCGCCGGAGTATCCGGATCGCGCACACCAGCGCCAGCGGCACGACTCCCTCGTACAGGACCAGCGGATCGCCGACCTGCACCCAGGCCAGCAACACCGTCACCGCGGCCGGCACCCACCATTCCCTCCTCGCGGGGGGGTTTGGGGGGGCCGAGGGGGTCTGAGGGAAAAGGCTTCCCCCCAGGAGCGGCGGGGGTTTGGGGGGGGTCGTCCCCCCCGGGCCAACACGGTCCAGGATCAGCCAGATCACCAGCATCGGGACCTGGGTACCGGTGTGGTCGGGGTTGGACAGGAGCGTGACGGTGCCCGTCCCGAGGGACGGCGCCAGCATGATCCCGGCCGCGACCAGCATGCGGACCGCGCCCTCGCGTCCAGACGAACGACCCCGGGCCAGCAGCGCCGCGCCCAGCACGAGCAGCGTGTAGCTCATCGCCGCGGCGATGTGCACCACGTCGGCGTTCAGCCCGTGGGCCAGTTCTACCAGCATGTACTGCGGGATCTCGGTGGTGTAGAACGAGACGTCCGACATCGTCCAGCCCCGCAGCAGCACGTTGCCGTGTAGCAGATCCCAGGCCTGGAGCGCGTTGGAGGCTCCGTCCGACATGACCGGGACGGTCTGCGCCTGCCGCAGGTAGGCGGCGAACAGCGCCAGGCCCGCCGCGACGAACAGCACCGGCCAGGCCCAGCGGCGCGGCCAAGCCGCGGCGGGCCGGGCGTGCGAGGCGGGCGTGGTCCCGGTTTCGGCAATGGGTGTTTCCAACTCGGAACCACCCATCGTGTACTCCTCGTCTGCCCGACGGACGTCATTACTGTCGACCGAGCGTAGCAGCGGCACCGTTGCGGCTACTCTTGTACAGCTCAATGGCTTGCCCGGGCCCCGGGGCGAACGCCGGTTACGAAACGGCTGCGACACGGGGGTAGCGGTAAGGTGGGGCGTCGAGCGGGTGCCGGTCCACCCGCCAGGGGCCAAATCAGTAATCGGCCAAATCGGTAAAATCGGAAGGCATGCGATGACGGGTACGTCGGAATCTGGCCACTTTGACCGCCAGGTCGTGGTGATCGGCGGCTGTGGCCATGTCGGCCTGCCACTGGCCATCGCCTTCGCGGACCGTGGCGCGCGGGTCGGCATCTACGACGTCAGCGACTCTGCGGTGCAGACGGTGAACGCGGGCCGGATGCCGTTCGCGGAGCGGGGCGCGGAAGAGGTCCTGCAGCGGGTCCTGGCCGACGGCCGGCTGGAGGCCTCGACCGATCCCGCCATGGTGGGCACCGCCGAGCACGTGGTGGTGGTGATCGGGACCCCGGTGGACGAGCACCTGAATCCGGACCAGGCGGCGATCCCGAACGCGCTCGCCGGCTGCACCCAGTACCTGCGGGACGGCCAGCTGCTGATCCTGCGCAGCACCGTCTACCCCGGCGTGACCGCCCTGGTGGAAAAGATGGTGGCCGGGTTCGGCGTGCAGATCGAGGTCGCGTTCTGCCCCGAGCGGATCGCCGAGGGCAAGGCCATGACCGAGCTGTACGAGCTGCCGCAGATCGTCTCCGCGCGCTCGCCGGCCGCACTGGACCGTGCCTCGAAACTGTTCGGAATGCTGACCAGCACACTGATCCCGATGTCACCCGAAGAGGCCGAGCTGGCCAAGTTGTTCACCAACGTGTGGCGGTACATCAAGTTCGCCACCGCCAACCAGCTGTACATGATGGCCAACGACCAGGGCCTGGACTTCGAGCGGATCCGGCAGGGCCTCTCGGCGGACTACCCGCGGGCGGCCGACATGCCGGCCGCGGGCTTCGCGGCCGGCCCCTGCCTGTTCAAGGACACGATGCAGCTCGCCGCGTTCAACCACAACAACTTCGCCCTCGGGCACACCGCGATGGCGATCAACGAGGGCCTGCCCCTGTACGTGGTGCACCGGCTCGGACAGCGCTATGACCTGGCCTCGATGACGGTGGGCATTTTGGGGATGGCGTTCAAGGGCGGCTCGGACGACATCAGGTCGAGCCTGTCGTACAAGCTCAAGCGGATCCTGGCCTTCAAGGCCGACGCGGTGCTGTGCACCGATCCGTACGTGACCGTCGACCCAGGACTGCTGCCGCTGGACGAGGTGATCTCCCGGTCGGACCTGCTGGTGATCGGGGCGCCGCATCCGGAGTACCGTGAGCTGGCTACGGACAAGCCGGTCGCCGACATCTGGAACGTGCTCGGGCACGGTGTCCTCGTATGAGCGTGCGGGAGACGCAGCATGAGCGGTGAGGTGCCCCGGGTCTCGGTCGTGGTGCCCGCGTACCAGGAGGGCGACCAGATCGTGCCGGTGCTTGACCGGCTGTTCGAGTCCGTCCATCTGCAGTGCGAGGTTCTCGTCGTCGTCGACGACGAGAACGACATCACGGTCCCGGTGGTGGCGGAGTACGCGCTCAAGGAGCCGCGCATCCGGTGCCTGGTGAACACCTACGGGCCCGGGCCCGCCAACGCGATCAGGTTCGGCATCGACGCCGCCGCTGCCCCGGTCGCCGTGGTCACGATGGCCGACGGATGCGATGACCCGCGGCAGATCGACGATCTGGCCCGGCTGGTCGACCGCGGGGTGGCGGTCGCCGCCGCGTCCCGGTACATGGCAGGCGGTCAGCAGGTCGGCGGGCCGGTGATGAAGGCCTTCCTGTCGAAGGCCGCCGGCCGGTCGCTGCGAATGCTGGCCCACACCGGCACCCGGGACGCGACCAACTCGTTCAAGGCCTATTCCACGAGTTTCGTACGGCAGGTCGGCATCGACTCGCGGCACGGATTCGAGATCGGCATCGAGCTGACCGCCAAGGCCAAGCGGCTCGGCCTGCCGGTCGCCGAGATACCCACGATCTGGCTGGACCGGCAAGCCGGAGTATCCAACTTCCGGGTGGCCAGCTGGATTCCGAGATACGTGCGCTGGTACCGGTTCGCGTTCGGGCCGAAGCTGACGGCCGAGCAGATCCGGTCCCGGGGCGAGGCGGCCAGGAACAACGAGGCGGCCAGGGATAAAAGGTGAAGGGACAGTGATGCAGAAGGTTCTGGTCAGCGGCTCCGCGGGATTCATCGGCGGGTACGTCGTCGAAGAGCTGCTCCGACGCGGGTACGCGGTGGTCGGACTGGACAACTTCTCCAAGTACGGGAAGGTGCGCAAGTCCTACGACAATCACCCGAGTTACCATCTCGTCGAAGGCGACGCGCAGGACGTCGAGCTGATGACGCGGCTGCTCACCGACTGTGATCACTTCATCGCGGGTGCCGCGATGATCGGGGGGATCTCGTACTTCCACACCTACGCGTACGACCTGCTCGCCACGAACGAGCGGATCATCGCGGCGTCCTGCGACGCCGCGATCGCCGCCCGGCGGGATGGCCAGCTGCGCAAGGTCACCTACCTGTCCTCGTCGATGGTGTTCGAGAGCGCGGACGAGTGGCCCTCATACGAGGGCCAGCAGCGGCAGATACCGCCGCCGCTGTCGTCCTACGGGTTCCAGAAGCTGGCCGTGGAGTACTTCGCCCGGGCCGCCTGGGACCAGTACGGCCTCCCGTACACCCTGGTCCGCCCGTTCAACTGCGTGGGCATCGGGGAAAGCCGGGCCCTGGGCGATGAGGAGATCCTGTCCGGGAACGTCCGGCTAGCCATGAGCCACGTGGTTCCGGACCTGGTCCAGAAGATCCTCAAGGGCCAGGACCCGCTGCACATCCTTGGCTCGGGTGACCAGATCCGGCACTACACCTACGGCGGGGACCTGGCCGTCGGCGTGGTGACCGCGATGGAGCACGAGGACGCCCTCAACGAGGACTTCAACCTGTCGACTTCGGAGGGCACGACGGTCCGGCAACTCGCCGAGGACATCTGGCGCAAGGTCAAGGGGGACGGGGTCCCGCTGCGGCTCGTCCATGACGATCCGTTTGAATACGACGTTCAGCGGCGCGTCCCCGACACCGAGAAGGCCAAGAAGGTCCTCGGCTTCGAGGCGACCACGACGCTCGACCAGATGCTGGACGAGGTCATCCCCTGGATCGACGAGGCCATCAAGTACGGCACGATCTGAACCCTGGCGGCACCATGGGCGGGCGGGACACGACGACCGCTGATTCCGCGACGGCGGCCGGTCCCGGATGGCGGCCGGTCCTCGGATCTCGCTCGCCCGGCGCGTCGTCGCGGTCGGCCGGCGACCGCCGGCCTTGGTGGGTCTGGGCCGGGCCGTTCGCGCTCGTGCTGGCGGTGCTCGTGGTCCGCAGCCGGTTCCTGTTTACCGCCAGCTTCTACGAGCAGGGTGACGCCGGGGCCAACTCCATCTTGATCCAGCAGGCCATGCACGGCACGCTGCTGATCGGGAACTACTCCCGGGAGGGCTTCAACCATCCCGGGCCCGCCTACATGTACGCGCAGGCCGCGGGCCAGTGGCTCTTTTTCTATGCGCTGCATCTGGTGCCCACTGCGTGGAACGCGCACGTGCTCGCGGTCTTCGCGCTGAACAGCGCGTTCGTGGCGGTGGTGACCGGCGTGGTCTACGGCTGGACGCGATCGCTACGCGGTACGGCGGTCTGCCTGGCCGTGCTCCTCGGCTTCGTCGCGACCGAACCGTGGATCCTCAGCTACGACTGGATGCCGTGGATGTACGTCCCCACGTATATCGCCTTCCTGGTCGCGGCGGCGTCGGTCGTGGCCGGCGGCGCGCGCGACCTGTGGATCTTGACCCTGACCGGCTGGTTCCTGCTCCACGGGCATGCCTGCTTCTTGTTCTTCGTGCCCGTGATCCTCGCCGCCGCGGCGGCCGCGGTGGTGTGGCAGCACGGGCCGCGCGCCAGCCTGCGGGCCTTCTCCCGCCCACGGGTCTGGGTTCCGGTGGCGGTCATCAGCGCGGCCTTCGCGCTGCCGATCGCGGTCAACCTGGCCCTGCACTGGCCGGGGGATTTCGGCAAGTACTTCTCCTATACCTCTTCCTCCCGGGCCGGCGGCCACAGCCTGGGGCAGATCGTCCGGTACGCGCTGTGGTTCTGGTGGCATGGCGGCAGCACGTGGGCCGCCGCGCTGGTGCCGGTGGTTGGGTACGCGGTCGCGATCGCCGCCGTGTGGTGGCTCACCCGCGGCGCGATGCGCCGGTTCCTGGCCGCCCTGCTCGCCGTCAACGTGGTCTCGAGCCTGGCCTTCATCTGTTACGCCGCGGTCGGGATCGACAAGCTGTCTGAGTACTACATCGGCTACTTCTACTTCTCCGCGCCGATCATCACCCTGCTGGTCATCGCGCTGGCCGTGGTGCACGCCCCGCCCGTGCCGCTGGGTGCCGTGCTGGCCGCCGGCGCGGCCGTGCTCGGCGTCGCCGTGTTCGCGGCGGCCTCGGCTACGGCGGTGAGCACCGAGGACACCGACGCGGCCCTGCCGCATGCGGTCCAGGCGGTCGCGGCCCAGGCGGGCGGCAAGACCATCGTGATCCGCTTCAGCCACAACGCATGGATCGACATCACCGGCTTCCTGGTCCAGGCCGAGCGGACCGGGGTCCGGGCCTGCGTGGCGAACCCCACCTGGACCTACATGATGACCACGCAGTTCATCTGTACGCCCGGGCAGATCGCCGGCGGCGCGCCGTTCTGGTTCAACGCGCCGTCCGCGCCGTCCGGGACGACGGTCATCGCCACCCTCAAGAATTCTCAGGTCACCGCCGGCTCGCGGCCCTAGCGCGACCTGCTGCGGCGCCTGGGCCACCCGGGGATCATCTGACCTACATGTACAGGATGCGGCGCCTGGCCACGACCAGGAGCGCCGGTGCCACGCAGGCCGTGATGAGGCCGAGATAACGCCAGGACAGGTACTGCCGAGGCGTGGCGAGCAGCAGGATCAGCGCCAGCAGGTACGGTTCGATGAGCGAGCGCCCATCCCCGAACGTGCTGGTCCAGATCTGGCCGGACAGCAGGCCAAGCTGGAGCACGAAGAAGACGAAGGCTAGCCGCTCGTGCGCCGGCGCGGTGGTGACCAGCAGGACCGCCAGCCCGGCTAGGACGAAGATGCCCAGCGTGGCGTATTCGAGCAGGGCGATGTCGATCGGGCTCAGGTGCGCGGTGTTGATGTGCCTGATGTCGAACGTGAGCGCGTCGAGCATCGCCGTGAACGGCGCGGCGAGGTTGCGGCTGCCGTTGGCCAGCAACGGGAACTCGCCCTTGACCACGAAATGGACCGCGACTTCCAACACACCGTAGACGCCGGCGGGCACTACCCAGGTCAGGTCGGCCAGGCCAGGCCGGACCTGGCGGCGGGCCATAGCTACCAGCCGGGTGACCGCGATCGCCGCCGGGGCGAGCAGGATGGTCTCCCTGGTGATGGCGCCGACCATGAACAAGACGGTGCACAGAATCGGCTTGCTCCGGCGGTAGGCGAGCAGGCCGCCCAGCATACACGCCTCGGCCAGCGGCTCGGCGGTGTCCCGGCCCACGCTGATGACCAGGCCGAAGTAGGCCGCGAAGGCCAGCCCCCACAGGGCGTGCCGCCCAGACTCGCGGGCGAACATGCCGCCCAGGAAGGCCATGGCGGCCACGCCGAGCAGGTTGATCACGACCAGCGCGAGCGGCACGAGCTGATGCTGGCCGAGCGAGACCAGCCAGGCCAGGATCGGATACCCGATCCGGGTGTACCGGTAAGACTGGTCCATGGTGATGCCGAACGCGGTCTTGTTCCAGTTGAGCGGGTCCAGCGCAAGCCGGTAATAGAACTGCCCGTCGTAACCAGCCGACGGGACCAGCAGCAGGCCGCGCGGCAGCTGGTCCCGGTGGGTGTAGGTGTGGCCGGCCATGATGAACAGGCTGAGGTGCCCCTTGGCCCAGATCTGCCAGCGGGCCAAGGCGAAACCAAGCCAGCCCAGGAACGCGATCACGCCCGGCACGATCGGCCGGTTCAGGCGCGCCCACGGTGGCCGCGTGCGGGGCCGGAGAGATCTGTCCTCTTCCGACGTCGAAGTAAGCTGCAACCCCGAGCCTCCACCCATGGCTGTCTCGGCGGGAAGGGCGAGATTCTGACCAGGCCCGCGCAGCCTACCAGAGCGATGCCACACTACTGATGGGAATTGTCCTCCAAGCGGCGAGCGAATAGGACGTGATGGCTGCCGTGCCGAGAAGCGGAACGCCGGAGAAGTCCGCCGCGCCTTCCCGCCCGGTCCATGCGCGGCCGCCGGCGGCCCCGGCCCGCCTGCGCCGCCGCCTGCTGGCCACGGCGGCGGTCGCCGTCGCCGTGGTGCTGCTGTTCGTCGCCTATCTGCAGGTGTCACGCACCTATCCGGAGAACTCCGATGAGGCGAACATCCTGCTGATGTCGTGGGACATGCTGCACGGCAACCTGCTCCTGCACGGCTGGTACCTGTCCGACGTCTCGTTCTATCCGACCGAGCTGCCGCAGTACGCGGCGCTCGAGGGCCTCATCGGCCTGCACGTAGACACCGCGCACGTCGCGGCGGCGATGACCTACACGCTGGCCGTGCTCTTCGCCGTACTGCTGGCCCGGCAGCCTGCCGACCCGGCTTCGGGCCGCGCCGCCTGGCCGCGGATGGCCCTGACCGGCGGCCTCATGGTCGCGCCGCAGCTCGGGGTAGGCGTCTTCGTCCTGCTAATGTCGGTCGGCCACATCGGCACTGCGGTCCCGCTGATGCTGACCTGGCTGGTCATCGCCCGGGCCGCAACCAAGCCGCGCTGGTTCATCCCGGTTGTCGTCGGCCTATTGCTGACCTGGGTGCTGGTGGCCGATCCCCTCGTCGTCGTGGTGGGAATCGCGCCGCTGGTCGTGGTCTGCGCCATGCGCGTCCTGCGCGTCGTCCTGACCGCCCGCCCGGGTGAGCGCGGGGGGGCAGTGCAAGCGAGCTGGTACGAGGTGTCCCTGGCGGCCGCGGCGATCCTCGCCTACGGTCTGGCCGACCTGGTGAACCGGCTGCTGTCGGCCAATGGCGGGTTTATCCTGCACCCGCTGGGCTACCAGCTGGCCCCGGTGCACACCTGGCCGAAGCACGCGTGGGTGACCGGAGAGGGCCTGCTCGTGCTGTTCGGCGCCAAGCCGCAGGGGCCCGCGGCCGAGATGGCCTTCGCGTTGCTGCACCTGGCCGGGGTGGCGCTGGTCGCCTGGGCCATCTGCCGGGTGGCGCGGCACTTCCTCAGCTGGCCCGACCTGATCAGCCAGGTCCTGCTGGTCGCGATGGTCCTCAACGTGCTGGTGTACGTGCCCAGCACGCTGGCCAACGCGACCGACCTGAACGCGCGAGAGTTCGCGGTGGTGCTGCCGTTCGGCGCGGTGCTGGCCGGTCGGACGCTCGCCTGCGGCTCGCGCGACGGCGAACCGGGTATCTTCGGCTGGCTCCGCGGCGCCCGCTGGCGCAGGGGGCTCGCGTCGGCGCTGGCGGCCGGTTACCTGGCCAGCCTCGGGTACGCCGCCGCCCAGCCGTCGGCGCCGCCCGCCAACGCCCAGTTGGCTACGTTCCTGGCCGAACACCACCTGACCTACGGCATCGCCGGGTACTGGCAGTCGAGCATCGTCACGGTCGGCAGCGACGGGGCCGTCGCGGTCCGGGCCGTACAGCCCTCGCTGCGGCCGTATCTGTGGGAGGCCAAGGGTTCCTGGTACGACCCCGGCCCGCAGCGGGCGACGTTCCTCGTCACCGACAGCCAGGCCGGGTTCTTCAATCACTGGGAGCCCAGCTCCGCGGCCCTGGCCGCCCTCGGTCCGCCCGTCCGGACCTACCATGTCGGCCCGTACACCGTGCTGGTCTGGAACACCAACCTGCTCGCCGCGGGCGGCTGAGCCCGGGCTACCGCGCCGGGATGCTGTTGTCAGGGGGCAACGGGACGTAGCCTTGGCATGTGGATCGGCGAATCTTCGGGGTTGAGAACGAGTACGGCGTCACGTGCACCTTCCGCGGGCAGCGGCGGCTGTCGCCCGACGAGGTGGCGCGGTACCTGTTCCGGCGCGTGGTGTCATGGGGCCGCAGCAGCAACGTGTTCCTGAGGAACGGAGCGCGGCTCTACCTCGACGTCGGGAGTCATCCCGAGTACGCCACCCCCGAATGCGACAACGTCCTGGATCTCGTCGCGCACGACAAGGCGGGCGAGCGGATCCTGGAGGGGCTGCTGGTGGACGCCGACCGGCGGCTGCGCGAAGAGGGCATCGCCGGGGACATCTACCTGTTCAAGAACAACACGGACTCGGCCGGCAACTCCTACGGCTGCCACGAGAACTACCTGGTCGGCAGGCACGGCGAGTTCGGCAGGCTGGCCGACATCCTCATCCCGTTCCTGGTCACCCGGCAGATCATCTGCGGCGCGGGCAAGGTGCTGCAGACGCCGCGCGGCGCGGTGTACTGCGTCAGCCAGCGAGCCGAGCACATCTGGGAGAGCGTGTCGTCGGCGACGACCAGATCGCGCCCCATTATCAACACCCGGGACGAGCCGCACGCGGACGCCGAGCGGTTCCGGCGGCTGCATGTCATCGTCGGCGACTCCAACATGAGCGAGACGACCACGCTGCTCAAGGTCGGGGCGACCGATCTAGTGCTGCGGATGATCGAGGCCGGGGCGATCATGCGGGACCTGACCTTGGACAACGCGATCCGGGCCATCCGCGAGGTCAGCCACGACATGACCGGCCGCAGCCGGGTCCGGCTGGCGAACGGTCGCGAGCTGTCCGCGCTGGACATCCAGTACGAGTACCTGAACCGGGCCAAGGATTTCACCGACAAGAACGGCGCCGACCCGGTGAGCAAGCGGGTCCTGGACATGTGGGAGCGGGCGCTCGGCGCGATCGAGACCGGCAACCTCGACCTGATCGCCCGGGAGATCGACTGGGTCACCAAGTACCAGCTCATCGAGCGCTACCGGGCCCGGCATGACCTGCCGCTGTCCTCGCCCCGGGTTGCCCAGCTCGACTTGGCCTATCACGACGTGCACCGCGGCCGTGGCCTGTACTACCTGCTGCAGCGGGCCGGGGCGGTGGAGCGGGCCGCACGTGACATCGATATCTTCGAGGCCAAGTCGGTCCCGCCGCAGACCACCCGGGCCAAGCTGCGCGGCGAGTTCATCCGCCGGGCGCAGGAAAAGCGCCGTGACTTCACCGTCGACTGGGTGCACCTGAAGCTGAACGATCAGGCGCAGCGGACCGTCCTGTGCAAGGACCCGTTCCGTTCGGTGGACGAAAGGGTCGAAAAGCTCATCGCGGGTATGTGATCGCCGCAAGCTCCCCCCTGGGCAAGCATGGGCCGTTCCCCTGGGCCAGCGCGGTAGGCTAACTGCGCCCGACGTCCTCCACATTGAGGTTTTTCATGCGACGCCTTCTAGCGCTTACCGCTATTCCCCTGTTGGTCTGCCTGGCCATCGTCGGCTGCGGCTCCTCAAAGCCGAGCGCGAGCGCAAGCTCGAGTTCGAGCGGCGCCGTCAGCGCGAACGCGAACGCGTCCGTGACGGTGGCCGGTACGTTCGGCGCCACGCCCGTGGTGAAGATCCCGAAGCTTAAAGCGAACAACAAGCTCACCGTCAAGACGGTGATTTCGGGCACTGGCTCCACTGTGACCAAGGCGGACGCCATGGCGGCGAACTTCGTCCTGTATTTCTGGTCTGGGACCAGCTCCTCCCTGAAGGCGAACACCTTTACCGAGAACCCGACGGTGATCGGCGGCACCATGCTGCCTGGCCTGGAGACCGCGCTGATCGGCCAGAAGGTCGGCAGCCGGGTCCTGGCGGTGATACCGCCCGCGGACGGTTACGGCACCTCGGGGAACTCCCAGCTCGGCATCACCGGCAGCACCACGCTGGTCTTCGTCATCGACGTGCTCAAGTCCTACGCCGACACCGCGTCCGCGTCCGGCACCCAGGAATCCAACGGCGGCGGTAGCCTGCCGACGGTCACGGCCCATCCGGGCAGCGCGCCGACGATCACGATCCCGGCCAACAAGGCGCCCACCAGCTTGGTCACCACGACGCTGATCAAGGGCAGCGGCCCGAAGCTGGTCAAGGGCCAGTACGTCGTCGCCCAGTACACCGGCTACATCTGGCGGACCAAGAAGGTCTTCGACTCCTCCTGGACGACTGGTTCCCCGTTCGGCTTCGTCATCGGCGCCTCACCGGAGCAGGTGATCACCGGGTGGGACACCGGCCTGGCGGGCCAGACCGTGGGCAGCCGGGTCATGCTCGTCATTCCGCCGAAGGACGCCTACGGGACCACCGGGGCATCCCAGGCCGGCATCACGGGCACGGACACGCTGGTCTTCGTGATCGACATCATCGACGCGTTCAAGCCCAGCACTTAGGCCGGGTCCGCGGGAAGAGCAGGACCCGCGGCCGTTTCCCCGCGCAGCAGGCGGCTGGCGTGCCGGCCGGCCGCCGCTGCCGCGAGGAAGTAGGCCAGGTCCTCAGCTAGCCCCCGGCCCATCGTGGACAGCCGGGCCGGGCTGGCCCGCAGCGCCGCCTCCAGACCGTCGACGGGCACGGTGATGATCGCGTGCCGCTGGCCCAGCTCGGCCGCCTCGGCCGCGACCTGGGCGCCGAACGGCCCGGGCAGGCCGGGAACCACGACATCCGCCCGGGCCAGCGCTACCCGGCCGTACGCGGTCAGGCTGTGATGCGAGATACCCCGGTGCCGCTCTCGCGGGTCGGCCTCGCTCACCCGCAGACAGGCCACCGCGCGTCCGCCCAGCACGGCGACGGCGTTGACCGCCTCGCCCGCCGCCACCCCGGAAAAACCCCACCGGGTCCCGGTCCCGAGGTTGCCCGGCCCCTGCGCGACCACCGCGACGTCGGCGCCGAGCACGTGCCGGGCGGCGAGCAATCCGGTATGCACGGTCACCGTCTCCAGGTCCCCGCCGAACGCCTGCCCGGTGGTCACGGTCGCCACCAGCCAGCCCGCGTCCTTGAGCGCCGCGCAGGTCTGGGAGAACCAGGCCGGCAGAGCCCCGCCGTCCTGCATGACGTAGACGACACGAGGCCGACGGCTGCCACCACCGGTCCGTTCGGCCTCATCGAAGACGCCGGCCAGCACGGCCGGGAGAGCGGAGTGCAGGTCGGCCACCACGACCGGCATCCCGGCGACGTCGTCCGCGTCGCGGAGCACGTCGTAGTGCGCAGACCCCTGCTCGTCGGCGCCGGCCACGGTCGTCTGCAGGGGGGTGTAGCGGGCCTTGACCAGGTGGCCGCCGAGCCCGGAGTCGGGCGGCAGGCGGTCGGGGATCGCGACCACCAGGGCGTACCCGCCGGTGCCGAGCCCGAGATCGAGCGCCGTGGTGTTCAGCAGGACCCGGTCACCGGCCCGGGGGAGCCCGGTGAGGAGGGGGTAGGCCAGCGCCCGGACTCGTCGGGGCGGCGTCCCGTCCACCGACACGTCAAGCTCGACCGCGCCCGGCCACTCCCGCCGCGTCCCGCTGACCGTGCCGTTCCGCCATGTGATCACGCCGGGCAGCTTAGGCGCAGCGCAGCACTGCTTGCGAGACAATAGCCTGGAGCCACCCGCAGGGGGTTTGGAGGGTTCATGTCGAAGCGCAAGACCGAGCGGCTGCTTGGCCTTGTCGTGTGCCTCCTGTCCACCGGGCGCTACCTCACCGCGGACCAGATCAGGCAGGCGGTACCCGGGTATCCGGAGCAGGACGACCTATTCAAGCGGATGTTCGAGCGGGACAAGGAGGACCTCCGCGACCTCGGCGTGCCCCTGGAGACCGGCCTCAACCACCCGTTCGACGACGACCCCGGTTACCGAGTCCGGCAGCAGGCCTACGAGCTGCCCGAGTTGCGGCTCGAGGCGGACGAGGCGGCGGTGCTCGGCCTGGCCGCGCGGGTCTGGCAGCGGGCCGAGCTGGCCGGCGCGGCCGCGGGAGCGCTGATGAAGTTGCGGGCGGCCGGCATGGACGGGGGAAACGAGCAGTCCGTGGCGCAGGCCATCGAGCCCCGGCTGGGCCCGCCCGAGCCGGCCTTCGGCCCGCTCTGGGAGGCGGTCAGGGATCGCAGGCCGGTGACGTTCAGTTACCGGGGGGCGGGCCGGAGCGAGGCGCAGCGTCGTGAACTCGAGCCGTGGGGCGTGGTGAACCGGCACGGCCGCTGGTACGTGGCAGGCCGGGATCGCGGGCGCGATGACACCCGGGTGTTCCGGCTCGGCCGGATCGCGGGGCCGGTGAAGTTCTGCGGTCCGCCGGGCAGCGTGACCGTGCCGGACGGCGCCGATGTACGCGAGCTGGTCCGGGACTGGGATTCGGCGCCCGCGCGTGAGCATAGCGCCGTCCTGCGGGTCCGGTCCGGGGCTGGTGTCGGCCTGCGCCAGCACGCCGTCTCGGTGCGCGCCGACGAAGCCGGGCCGCCGGGCTGGGATCTGGTCACGATCCGCTTCGCCGACGTGGGGTCGTTCGCCGACTACGCCGCCCGCTTCGGCCCCGACGCGGTGGTCCTGGACCCGCCCGACCTGCGCGAAGCCGTCATCGCCCGCCTCAAGGGGGTCCTGGCATGAGCGCGATCACCTCGACGGAGCGGCTGCAGCGGCTGCTGGCCCTGGTGCCGTACGTGGTCAGCAGGAAGGTGGTCGGGCTGGCCGAGACGGCGGCGGCCTTCGGGGTCAGTGAGCGCGAGCTGGTCGACGACCTGAACCTGCTGTGGTGCGTGGAGCTGCGCGCCCCCGACCCCTACTGCCCGATCGACCTGTCCTATGAGGGCGGCGAGATCGTGGTCAGCCAGGCCGAATCCATGGGCCGCCCGCTGCGGCTCACGGTCGACGAAGCCAGCGCGCTCCTCGTGGCGCTCCGGATGCTGGCCGAGATGCCGGGGGACGGGGACCAGGACCGGTCGGCCCTGTCCCGGCTGATCGCCAAGCTGGAGGCCGCGGCCGGGGAAGCCGCCTCGGTCAGCGCCCAGGTCGCGGTGCAGGTCGACCTCCCCGACGACGGGTCCGAGAAGCTGGCCATCCGGATCCGCGCCGCCATCGCGGCCGGGCGGCGGCTGCACCTGCGGTACTACGTGCCCGGCCGGGACGAGGCCACCGAACGCGACGTCGACCCGATGCGGCTGCATATGGTGGAGGGGCGGCCGTACCTGGAGGGCTGGTGCTGGCGCGCCGAGGCGATGCGGCTGTTCCGGCTGGACCGGGTGCTCGAGCTCGAGGTGCTCGACGTGGCCGCCGAGCCGCCCGCCGAGGCCCAGCCGGTGGACCTGGACGAGGGTCTGTTCCGGCCGTCACCGCAGGACGTCCGGGTGGAGCTCGAGCTGTCCGTGGCCGGGCGGTGGGTGGCGGAGTACTACCCGTGCGAGTCGATCTCCGACCTGGCCGACGGCCGCCAGCGGGTGGTCCTGCGTACCCCGGATACCGGGTGGGTGCGGCGGCTGGCGCTGCAGCTGGGCGAGGACGGCCGGGTCATCTCCCCTCCCGCACTGGTGGCAGAAATCCACCAATCCGCTGCGGCGGCGGTTGCGAATTACGTGGTGTGAAGCCGCTACTGGCCGACCTGGGCGCAAACTGTCTCCGCCGGGGACCTGCGTGTAGACTCGGCCCCGAGAAACGATGTCTCCCAGCTACAGAGGACGGACATGATTGGTGATCTTTTCGACAGCCCTTGGAAGGTGCTGATCGTCGCCGTCGTGCTGATCGTGCTGTTTGGTTCGAAGAAGCTGCCGGACGCGGCGCGCTCGCTCGGCAAATCCATGCGCATCCTGAAGACCGAGGTCAGCGACCTGCACCACGAGGACGCGCCGGCCGACAGGGGTGGCATGCCGGAGGCCCAGTTCCCGTCGGCCCAGCTCACGCCGGCCCCGGTGGTGGCACCAGCAGAGCAGCAGAGCCAGATCGACGCGTTGCAACAGCAGATCCGTGATCTGCAGCGGGCGTCCGCCATGGACGCCGCGCCGGTCGGGGTGCCGTCGGAGCCGCAGCGCACCCAGCAGCCCACCTAGGGTCCTAATCGCGGGAAGCAGCAGCTAATGGCGAAACTCCCCGCCGCTGTACAAGGTGCTCGCATCGTCGGCGAGCGCTTTGTTCAGTCGCAGCGGCAGCAGAACCCGGAGGGGCGGATGCCCCTGATGGATCACATCCGGGAGCTCCGCAACCGCGTCGTGAAGATGGCGCTGGCGCTGGCCGCGGGGATGGCCGTGGGGTTCGTCTTTTTCCAGTGGGCGTTTCATATCATCGAGCGGCCGCTGTGCGCGGCGGTGGTCAGCGGTCATACGGGCTGTAAGACGCTCGGGGTCGACAAGCTGGTCCTAGACGGCCCTCTTGACCCGTTCTACATGCGGGTGAAGGTCGCGTTCATCGTCGGGGTGCTGCTCAGTGCCCCGGTCTGGCTGTATCAGCTGTGGGCTTTTGTCGCGCCCGGCCTGTATGCCAAGGAGAAGCGCTGGACCTATATTTTCCTCGGCTCGGCCATCCCGCTGTTCGCCATCGGCGTCACGCTGGCCTACTGGTCGCTCACCCGGACCATGGACTACCTGCTGCACCTGACGCCGGGCGGGGTCTCGAACCTGATCCAGTTCGATCAGTACCTCAGCTTCGTGATCACGATGGAACTCGCCTTCGGGCTGTCCTTCGAGCTGCCGCTGATCATCGTCATGCTGAACCTGGCCGGAATCTTGAGCCACGCCACGTTCAAGAAGTGGCGCCGGGTGATGATCTTCGCGGTGTTCCTGGTCGCTGGCATCGCCAACCCCAGCCCGGACCCGATCACCATGCTGATCCTCGGCGGTGCCTGCGTGGCCCTGGTCGAGGTGGCCGAGTTCATCGTGTGGTCCAACGACCGCCGCCGGGCCCGCCTGCATCCCAACCCTTACGCAGGCCTGGCCGACGATGAGGTGTCCCCGATCGAGCTGGACGACACAGAGAATCGCAACCGGTTCAACTGACGGCCGGGGTCCGTTCACGACCTAGGCTTTAACCTATGACTACTCCGGCGGAACGGTACGCCGCGTCCCGCGAACGGCAGTCTGACCCAGAGCTCGCCGCCTTCCGCGCGCTCTACGATTTCGACTTCGACGACTTTCAGGTGGACGCCTGCCGGGCGCTCGGCGCGGGTAGCGGCGTGCTGGTGGCCGCGCCCACCGGCTCGGGCAAGACCGTGATCGGCGAGTACGCCGTGCACCTGGCGCTGGCCCAGGGCCGCAAGTGCTTCTACACCACGCCGATCAAGGCGCTGTCCAACCAGAAGTACACCGACCTCGTGCGCCGCTATGACCACGCCACGGTGGGCCTGCTCACCGGGGACAACAGCATCAACGGCGACGCGCCGGTGGTGGTGATGACCACCGAGGTGCTGCGGAACATGCTGTACACCAGCTCGCCGACGCTGTCCGGCCTCGGCTACGTGGTGCTGGATGAGGTGCACTACCTGGCCGACCGGTCCCGCGGCGCGGTCTGGGAGGAAGTGATCATCCACCTGCCCGAGTCGGTGCGGGTGGTGGCGCTGTCCGCGACGGTGAGTAACGCCGAGGAGTTCGGCGAGTGGCTGGACCAGGTGCGCGGCGGCACCACGGTCATCGTCGACGAGCACCGACCGGTGCCGCTGTGGCAGCATGTGCTGGCCGGGAACCGGCTCTACGACCTGTTCACCGACGACGACCACACCCGCGTCAATTCCGAACTGCTCAGGGTGGCCCAGCGCGACACCTGGATCGAGCGCAAGGCCCCGCACCGGCCCGGCCGTGGCGGCAGGCGGCCGCGCCGGTTCACGCCGCCCTACCGGCCCGAGGTGATTTCCCGGCTGGACGCCAGCGGCCTGCTGCCCGCGATCACGTTCATCTTCAGCCGGGCCGGCTGCGACGCGGCGGTCCAGCAGTGTCTGGCCGCCGGACTCCGCCTCACCACGCCCGAAGAGACCGAGGTGATCCAGCAGACCGCGGAGCGGCGCACGGCGGACATCCCGCCGGAGGACCTGACCGTGCTCGGCTACGGCGAATGGCTCGACGGGCTGCGTCGCGGCATCGCCGCGCACCACGCCGGCCTGCTGCCCGCCTTCAAGGAAGTGGTCGAGGAGCTGTTCGCCGCCGGGCTGGTCCGCGCCGTGTTCGCGACCGAGACGCTCGCGCTCGGCATCAACATGCCGGCCAGGACCGTGGTCATTGAGAGGCTCGACAAGTGGAACGGGGAGACTCACGCGAACCTGACCGCGGGGGAGTACACGCAGCTGACCGGGCGCGCCGGCCGGCGCGGCATCGACGTGGAGGGGCACGCGGTCGTGCTGTGGCAGCCGGGGATGGACCCCGGCGCGGTGGCCGGCCTGGCCAGCACCCGTACCTACCCGCTGAACTCCAGCTTCCGGCCCTCCTACAACATGGCCGTCAACCTGACCGGCTGGGCCGGCCGGGCCCGGGCCTCGGCCCTGCTCGAGTCCTCGTTCGCGCAGTTTCAGGCCGACCGCGGCGTCCTCGGCCTGGCCCGGCAGGTCCGCAAGAACCGCCAGGCGATGGCCGACCTCGCCGCGGCGATGACCTGCGACAAGGGCGACTTCGCCGAGTACGCACAGCTGCGCAGGACGCTGTCGCACCGCGAGGGCGATCTCTCCCGCGCCCGGGCCAGTTCACGCCGGGCCGAGGCGGTCCGATCGCTCGCGCTGCTGCGCCCCGGGGACATCATCCGCGTGCCCGGCGGCCGCCGGGCCGGCTTGGCTGTCGTCCTGCAACCCGGCCTGCACCACGCCCGCGGGGCCAGCGTCGGCCGCGGCCCGGCCGGGCGCGACGGCGGTAGTCACCGGGCTCCCGCTGACCGCGACGCCGACAACGGGAACGGGCGGCCCGCTGGGCCGGGGCCGCTCGTGCTTACTGAAGGACGGCAGGTCAAGCGGCTGGCCATCGCCGACTTCCCGGTGCCACCAGAGGTCGTCGACAAGATCCGGATTCCCAGCTGGTTCAGCCCGCGGTCGCCGGAGCACCGCAAGGATCTCGCGGCCACCATGCGGAACCGACTGGCCGGGCGGGCTGGCCCGGGCGGGACGGGAAAGGGCCGGGTCCGGGGCGCGGACAACGGGTACCCCGATTACGACGACGGACCGGAGGAGATAGCCGAGTTCCGGCGCCGGTTGCGCCGGCATCCCTGTCACGACTGCCCGGACCGCGAGGATCATGCCCGGTACGCGGAGCGCTATCTCCGGCTGGCCCGCGAGACCGAGGCGATCGAGCACCGGGTCGCGGGCCGCTCGCACGTCATCGCCCGTACCTTCGACCGGGTGTGCCGCGTCCTGGAGCGGCTCGGTTACCTGGCCGGGGATACGGTCACCGTGGACGGCCGTCGGCTGGCGGGCCTGTACAGCGAGCTTGACCTGCTGGCGGCCGAATGCATGCGCCGCGGCCTGTGGGACGGCCTGTCCCCGGCCGAGCTCGCCGCCTGCGTGTCCGCCCTGTCCTTCGAGTCGCGGCAGCCGGACGACACCCGTCCGTCCCGGCTGCCCAAGGGCCGCACGCCCGAGGTACTGGCCGAGATGGTCCGGACCTGGGGCGAGCTCGATCAGCTGGAGAAGGATAACGACCTGTCGTTCCTGCGCGAACCTGACTTCGGCTTCGCCTGGGCCGCCTATCGCTGGGCGCGCGGCGTCAAGCTGGAGAGCGTCCTGGACGAAGCACCAGACCTGACCCCCGGCGACTTCGTCCGCTCCGTCAAGCAGCTCATCGACCTCCTAGACCAGATCGCCTCCGCCACCCCTGCCCCGGCCCCCGATCCAGACCCCGCCCCCTCCCCTGATCCAGACCCCGCCCCCTCCCTCGATCGGGACCCCGCCCCCGCGCCGCGCAGCCTGTCCGCGACCGCCCGGGCCGCGATCGACGCGATGCGCCGCGGCGTGATCGCCTACTCTGCCGTCGCCGACTAGCCGCGCGGCATTCATCGACGTTGTCTATGGACTGACCACAAGATTGGCATTGGTGTTGATGCGCCGTTGATCGCTAACCTGGGAACCTCACCAGGGAGGTGTCATGTCACTGACCAGCACTGATACTCCCGTCGCGCGTCCGTCGACGGTCGCGGGCAGGTGCCCGGACCGCCTTGTGCGAGCGGTCCGCGCCGAAGTGGGCCAAGGCTTGGGCTGGCAGAAAACCGCCGATCGTGTCGCGTGCGCCCTGCGCGCCAACCTTCCTGACCCGACCGACCTGCTCCCCGCCCAGCTGCGGCAGGGCGACCCGTCCCGCTACCAGAGCCACCTGCTCTACAGCGAGCCCGACGGATCGTTCTCGATCGGAGCGATGATCTGGCTGCCCGGGCAGGAGACGGTCATTCACGACCACGTGACCTGGTGCGTCACCGGCGTCCTGGAGGGCCGTGAATACGAGGAGATCTTCGCCCTCACCGACGACGGCCGCGCGCTGCGGCTCGCGGCCCGTAACGTGAACCCGCCCGGCACCGTGAGCGGCTTCGCCCCGCCCGGCGACATCCACCGCGTCCGCAACAGCGGCGACAGCGTTGCCATCTCCATGCACGTCTACGGCACCGACATCTCCCGCCTCGGCAGCAGCATCCGCCGCGAGTACACCCTCCCCATCCACTCCTGACCCCGGGCAGCCCACCGCGAATCACCTGCGCTGGACCTAGCGCTTTCGGGTCGGCACGACCAGGCCGGACTCGTACGCGGTAATCACCGCCTGGCTGCGGTCGCGCAGGCCCCCTGCACCCCGCCGCCCCGCCAGTCACAGCCGCCCCATCGACGCGGGCCTGAGCGTGCTGGTTTCCGTGTCGATGGTGCCGTTGTACCAGCTCTAGAGCGTGTAACGCGACTGCGGGAGGCGTGGTGTCATTTGCCTTCTGGTGCCGTCTGGCCTGAGCGGAGATTTCTGGCCCCCCGGGTGCTGCATGCGGTCGTTCCGTCCGCCTGGTGTCAAGATCCGGGAGGATATGGGCTTGCGGGAGCGGTTTGGGCGCTATAGACCCCTAAAACCACCCATAGGCCCCAATCCTCCCGGATAAACCCTCCCGGGGCGAGACGGCTGAGCCAGGAGGGACTACCGGGACCACGGTGGTCGCGCGGCGCCTTCCCTGGTGCGGTGGAACCGGATCCCGCGGCGTATCCGGTGCGCCCCAGCTGCCCGACATCACCACG
>PLIQ01000406.1 GCA_003140115.1 Actinomycetota bacterium
GGCACCAAGCGCTCCGGCTTCGGTCGCGAGCTAGGCCCCCTCGGCATCGACGAATTCGTCAACAAGCGCCTCTTCTACGTCGAGAAGTAGCGCTTGACGCGTAACACCCCCAGCGTCGCCGCGTCCACGCATGATTTCTGGCAGGACTTCCTGCGGGCCGACGCCCCGGTCCTCACCGCGCCCAGCTACCAGGCCGGCTACCCGGCGCGGCTGGCCGACGGCCGCCATCTGCTCCTGCCCATACGGGTGCTGCCGGGAGACGGCACGCGGGCGGTCGCGTCCCTGATCGCCAATCAGGCCAGCTTCCGCGTACTCGACGCGATCGCCGACGTGCTTACCGCCCAGGTGGCGCAGTTCGACGCCGAAGTCGTGATCGGAGTCCCGACCCTGGGCCTGCCTCTCGCAGAGGGCGTGGCGCGCCGGCTGGGGCATCCCCGCATGGTCGCGCTCAGCACGTCGCGCAAGTTCTGGTACGACGAGGGCCTGTCCGAGCCGCTGTCCTCGATAACCAGCCCGGAGCAGAGCAAACGGGTTTACCTCGATCCCAGGTCGCTCGCCCTGCTCGACGGCCGCCGCATCCTGCTCGTCGACGACGTGCTGAGCACGGGAACGTCGTTGTCGGCCGTGCTCCGGCTGCTGGTTAAGGCCGGGCGGCCGCCGACCGCGATCGGCGTGGCCATGACTCAGACGCAGGCGTGGCGGGCGGTCCTCGGCCAGATCGACAGCCGCTGGCCGACCGTGGTCCGGTCGGCCATGAGCACTCCACTGCTCGTCCCGCACGAGGATGGCGGATGGCAGCCGGAAGCCGCGCTGTGACCGCGAGGAACCATCTCGCGCCGACGAGCCTGTTCGAGGGCTACGCCTTCGACCTCGACGGCACCCTGCACCTCGGCGGTACTGTGCTGCCGGGCGCGGCCGAGACCATCGCCAGCATCCGCCGGGCCGGCCGCCCCGTCGCATTCGTGACCAACAACCCGCTGCACAGCGCGGCGGACTACGCCAGGCAACTGCGCGACCTCGGGATCGAGGCGACGCCGTCTGATGTGGTGACCGCCACCGATGCGCTCGTGTCCTACTTGACGTCGGCGCACCCGACCTCGCGACTGCTCGTCATCGGCGAGGCACTGCTGCGCGACACCCTGGCTGCGGCTGGATTCGGGTTGACCGATCAACCCGGTGTGGCGGAGGTGGTAGTAGTGTCGTTCGATCGGACATTTGACTACGCCAAGCTGCTCGCCGCCTACCGTGCCATCCGGCTGCATGGGGCCCGGCTGGTGGCCACCAACCCGGACCCCTATTGCCCCACACCCGACGGAGGCCTGCCCGACTGTGCTGCGATGCTGGCGGCGGTCGAGGCCTGCACGGGTGCCACCGCGGAGGCAATCGTCGGAAAGCCAAGCAGGCAGATGGCCGCGGCCGTGCTGGACCGGCTCGGAATCGGCGCCGCCGGGGCCGTCATGGTGGGCGACAGGCTAGCTACCGACGTGGCGATGGCACGCAGCGCCGGGATGACCGGCGTGCTGGTGCTGACCGGTGCCACGAGCCAGGCCGACCTTGCCACCGCCGAGCCGGGCTCGCTGCCGGACTACGTCATCCAGACATTGCCAGAGCTGCTGCCCGAGCCGACCCGCTGTCGCTAATCAGCGGCAGCGGGACAAAAGGGTCTGCCGTCGCCGGTGTAGTTTCGATTTCCAGAGGGCGGCCGCCGATGGCAGCCCGATGGGCCCGGAGGTAGGCAGATGGCCAAGACTGTAGCCGAAGGCTTGTGGGAGATGCTGGCGTCGGCAGGGGTGCAGCGCTGCTACGGGATCGTCGGCGACGCGCTGAACCCGGTGATCGACGCGCTGCGGCGCAACGGCTCGGTGGACTTCGTCCACGTGCGCCATGAGGAGTACGGCGTGTTCGCCGCGGTCGCCGAAGCGCGGCTGACCGGCAACCCGGTCGCGGTGTGCGGCACCGCGGGGCCAGGTGTAACGCACCTGGTCAACGGCCTGCTCGACGCGCGGAAGGAACGCGTGCCGGTCATCGCCGTAGCCGGCGACGTCGAGTCGTCACTGCTGGACTCGGACGCCCTGGAGGAGCTGAACCCCTACAAGTTCTTCGACACCGCCGCGCTGTACATCGGCCGGCTGGTCAACCCGGGGCAGCTGCGGCCCATGGTGAGCACCGCCATCACCACCGCGGTGGCCGAACGCGGTCCGGTGGTGATCTCGCTGCCCGGCGACGTGGCGGTCGCGGACGCGCCCTCGGTCTCGCTGCGGGTGCCCCTGCCCGCCACGAATATCGGGGCGGCCTGCGCCGCTGACCTGGCCGCCATGGCCGACCTCATCAACCAGGCGCAGACCGTGGCTATTTTCGGCGGGGACGGCTGCGAGCAGGCGCAGGACGAGGTGCGCGAGCTCGCGGCGCGGCTCAAGGCGCCGGTCGGCTATAGCTTCAAGGGCAAGCCGTGGCTCGAGCACGACAATCCCAACGCGGTCGGCATGACCGGCCTGCTCGGATACGGCGGCTGCCACGCCGCGATCAACAGCGCCGACGTGCTGTTGATGCTCGGCACCGACTTCCCCTTCAGCGACTTCCTGCCGGACAAGAAGGTGAAGACCATCCAGGTCGACCGCGACCCCGGGCACATCGGCCGCCGGGCGCCGCTGGAGCTGGGCGTCGTCGGCGACGTGGCGACGACGCTGCGCGCGCTGGCGCCGATGGTCATGGACAAGCACGCCGATCACTTCCTGCGCGAGCACGTGACGCAGACCGCACACGCGCGGCGGCGGCTGGGTCACTACGTCACCAAGGGGCCCGGCATCAAGCCGATCCGGCCCGAGTACGTCGCCGCCGTCCTGAACGAGCTAGCCGACGACGATGCGATCTTCACCGTGGACACCGGAACGCCCTGCATCTGGGCTGCCCGGCAGATCGAATACGGCCCCAACCGCCGGTTGTTCGGCTCGTTCACCTGGGCATCGATGGCCAACGCCGCGCCCAACGCGTTCGGCGCCGCGCTGGCCTTCCCCGGACGGCAGGCCATCGCCCTGTGCGGCGATGGCGGTTTCACCATGCTCGGGCTGGGCGACCTGCTGACCCAGGTCCAGCGCAAGGCGCGCGTGGTGAACGTCATCTTCAACAACGGCATGCTGGATTTCGTCAACCTCGAGCAGCAGGAGGCCGGTTTCGTCCCGTTCGGGACTGATTTCGTGAACCCGGACTTCAGTCAGGTAGCCACGGCGCTTGGCGCGCGCGGCATCCGCGTCGAGGAGCCGGGCGACGTGCGCAGCGCCCTGCAAGCGGCGCTCGCCCATACCGACGGGCCCGTCGTGGTCGACGTGGTGGTGGACCGCTACGCGCTCTCCCTGCCCTCCCACGTCCCGTTCGCGACGGCCAAGGGCTTCACGCTCAGCATCGCCAAGCAGGTATTCACCGGCAAGATGGACGAGGTCATCGAGACCATCGAGCACAACGTCCGGCTCCTGTGATGAGAGGTCAGTACGGCCAGCTCCACTCGGTGATCTCGGGCGCGTCCTGGCCCTCCAGGCGGGTGTAGGCCCGGCACGTGATCCGCTTGTCCACCATCATCTGCCGCACGTGCCCGGCCGTGGAGGCCAGCCCCGGCACCCGGTCGATGACGTCCATGACCAGGTGGAACCGGTCCAGGTCGTTGAGCATGACCATGTCGAACGGCGTGGTGGTGGTGCCTTCCTCCTTGTAGCCGCGCACGTGGAAGTTGTGATGCCCGTTCCGCCGGTAGATCAGCCGGTGGATGAGCCACGGGTACCCGTGATAGGCGAAGATCACCGGCTGGTCGGCCGTGAACAGCGCGTCGAACTCGGGGTCGGACATGCCGTGCGGATGCTCGGAGGACGGCTGCAGCCGCATCAGGTCGACCACGTTCACCACCCGGATCTTCAGGTCGGGAAGATGCGAGCGCAGCAGCGAAACCGCCGCCAGTGTCTCCAGGGTCGGGATGTCGCCGCAGCACGCCATCACCACGTCGGGCGCGCCGGGTGCGTCGTTGGAGGCCCATTCCCAGATCCCCGCGCCCCGGGTGCAGTGGATGATCGCCTCGTCCATGGTCAGCCACTGCCAGTCGGGCTGCTTGCCGGCCACGATGACGTTGACGTAGTTGCGGGACCGCAGGCAATGGTCCGCCGTGGACAGCAGGGTGTTGGCGTCCGGCGGCAGGTAGACCCGGATGACCTCGGCCTTCTTGTTCACCACGTGGTCGATGAACCCCGGGTCCTGATGGCTGAAGCCGTTGTGGTCCTGCCGCCATACCAACGAAGTGATCAGGAGGTTTAGCGAAGAGATGGGCGCCCGCCACCGGGTTTCCAGCTTGCTCTTCTCCAGCCACTTGGCGTGCTGGTTGAACATGGNNCATTTGGCGTGCTGGTTGAACATCGAGTCCACGATGTGGATGAACGCCTCGTAGCAGTTGAACAGCCCGTGCCGGCCGGTCAGCAGGTAGCCCTCCAGCCAGCCCTGGCACATGTGCTCGGACAGCACCTCCATCACCCGGCCGTCCGGGGCCAGGTGGTTATCCCCGGGCACGATCGAACCCTCGAACGCCCGGTTCGTCACGTCGAACACCGCGTCCAGCCGGTTGGACGACGTCTCGTCCGGGCCCATCAGCCGGAAGTTCGACGGGTTGGCCTTGATCACGTCGCGCAGCCAGGTGCCGAGCACCCGGGTGGCCTCGGCCGTGCTTCCCCCGGGCTTGGGCACCTGCACCGCGTAGTCCCGGAAGTCCGGCAGGGTCAGATCGCGCAGCAGCAGACCGCCGTTGGCGTGCGGGTTCGCGCTCATCCGCCGGTCGCCGTCGGGCGCCAGCCGGGCCAGCTCCGGCATCAGCGCGCCGGAACCGTCGAACAACTCCTCCGCGCGGTACGAGCGCAGCCACGTCTCGAGCTGGGCCAGGTGCTCCGGGTTGGTCCGGGCCGCGTCCAGCGGGACCTGGTGCGCCCGCCACGTTCCCTCCACCGGCAGACCGTCCACGATCTTGGGCCCGGTCCAGCCCTTGGGGGTCTTGAGCACGATGACCGGCCAGGCCGGCCGCGACAGGTCACCCTCGGACCGGGCGCGCCGCTGGATGCCCCGGATCTCCTCGATCACCGCGTCCAGCGTCCTGGCCAGCTGCTGGTGCACCAGCTTGGGGTCGTCCCCCTCGATCGTGTGCACCGTGTACCCGTAGCCGCGCAGCAGCGATTCCAGCTCGGCGTGCGGGATCCGGGCCGGCACGGTCGGGTTGGCGATCTTGTACCCGTTCAGGTGCAGGATCGGTAGCACCGCGCCGTCCCGGGCCGGGTCGAGGAACTTGTTGGAGTGCCAGCTGCCGGCCAGCGGCCCGGTCTCGGATTCGCCGTCGCCGATCACGCAGGCCACGATCAGGTCGGGGTTGTCGAATGCCGCCCCGTAGGCGTGTAGCAGCGAGTAGCCCAGCTCGCCGCCTTCGTGGATCGACCCGGGCGTCTCCGGCGCCGCGTGCGATGGGATGCCGCCGGGGAACGAGAACTGCTTGAACAGCCGGCCGATGCCTGCCGCGTCCGCCGTGATGTGCGGGTACAGCTCGGAGTAGGTCCCCTCGAGGTAGGTGTTGGCCACGATGCCCGGCCCGCCGTGCCCCGGCCCGGTGACGTAGATGACGTTCAGGTCCTGGTTCCTGATCACCCGGTTGAGGTGCACGTAGATCATGTTCAGCCCGGGCGTGGTGCCCCAGTGCCCGAGTAGCCGCGGCTTGACGTGCTCCGCCCGCAGCGGCTCGGTCAGCAGCGGGTTGCCCAGCAGGTAAATCTGCCCCACCGACAGGTAGTTCGCCGCGCGCCACCAGGCGTCCAGAGCGTCCAGCTCACTGACGGCGAGGGTCTGCGCGCCTAGCCCCGTCTCAGCCATTTTTAACCCCTTTTCCCCCGAACGGCCGTGGTAACTCATCCTGGTCCCTGCGTGTCTCCCCAGGCTATTTCCCCTGGCCTCACCCCCGACGTGCTACCCCGCAGCGTTTACGCCCGCGACACCCGCGCGCAACCTGAGCGTCCGGCAAGCGAACGCCTGCTGACCGTTGCGGCACAATGGCCCCATGGGAATCAACAACGGTTCTTCGCGTTCGGCGGGCTCGTCCGGGTCGATCCTGAGCATCGGGTCGAGCGGGTCGATCCTGTCCATCGGGTCGAGCGGGTCCATTTTGTCGATCGGCTCGGCCGGCTCGATCCTGTCCATCGGCTCGGCGGGCTCGCTAGCGTGCGTCCTGTCGGCCGGCTCGCTGGGCTGCGTCCTGTCGGCCGGCTCGATCGCGAGCATCGGCTCGGTCCTGTCCGGCCTCTCCCGCTGGTCGGTGCTGGCCTGGGGCGGGACCAGGCCCGGCTTGCCCCCCCGCCTCACCGGTCAGTTCACGCGGGCCAGCGCGTCGCCGGTAGCTGATTCGCGGCCCCGCAACGGGTCGGCTCCGCCCCCGTGACCACCAGTCCGGACAGCGGGGCGGTCAGGACGAAGGGACGGTGACGACCGGGCCGTGGGCGTGGTTCAGGACCGCGTGGATGACCGCGCCGGGACCGTGGTGGGCCGGGTGCCTGCCCAGCACGACCAGGTCGGCCCGGGCCGACAGGCCGGACAGGATCCGCCCCGGGTGCCCGTGCACCACGTCGTGGCTGACCGGTACGTCGGGGTATTTTTCCCGGTATTCGGTCAGCAGGGCTTCGAGTTGGTCGGTCGCCTCGGCCTCCAGGTGATCCCGGCCCGGCGACGCGAGGGCGATCCCGGCCCGCGAGATGTCCGACTGCCCCGTCTGCCAGGCGTGAATGGCCACCAGGCTGGCCTTGCGCAGCGCCGCCTCCTCGAACGCGAAGGTGAGCGCGGCCGTGTTGCCCTGCAGGCCGCCGATGCCCACCCCGACCTGTCGGCGCGCGGCCCCGATCTCCTCGCGGACCACGACCACCGGGCTGGACGCGTGGGTGGCCGCGTACCGGCTGACCGAGCCGAGGATCATCGCGGCGAACGCACCGACCCCGCGGGAGCCCACGACCAGCATCAGCGCGCCCGATCCGGCCGCGGTCACCGCCTCCGCGGGCCCGCCGTCCAGATGGTCGGCGTCGATCAGCAGGTCCGGGGCGGCCTTGGCCGCGCGGGCCGTCGCGGCGGTCAGCGCGTCGTTGCTCTCGTCGCGGATGACGTCGGACACGGTCTCGTACGCCGACTTGCCGGTGCTGGCGACCATCCGGGGGAGTAGGCCCGCGGCCGAGACGATCCGCAGCGGAGCGCCGCGCAGCACGGCCTCCCGGGCGGCCCAGTCCACCGCGCGCAGCGATTCCTCGGAACCGTCGGTGGCGGCCACGATGGGCTTTTCTGACATGCTGCTCCTCCTCGCCGTCATTCCCTCACGGACATCATGATCGTGCCCCAACCGGGCGGGCAAGGCGTTCCGGCCCCATCCACCGCGGAATTTCGTGATAACAATTTGGCCTCACCGGCCGAGCCGGGACCTTCTTACCGTAACTCCCGGCGTTCGCGAATATCGGTTCCGGAAGGTTATGTGCCTCTACCAGGTTCGCCGGCTTCGTTCAACGATCCAGGTCCCGCGTTCGCAGCCCAGATGCCCTGTTGCCGCGGGCCCTGAGTGCCTAGCATCTGTAGTGATCGGTGGTGGCGGTACCCAGCCGGTTTTATGACGGTACCGGGGCAGCTAAAACAGCAGGAGAAGTGAGATGCCTGGAACCCTTGTCGGCATAGACGGTTCCACCCATTCGCAGTACGCCCTCGAATGGGCTGCGAAAGAGGCTGCGCTCCGTCATACGTCGCTCACCGTGCTCACCGTGCACCCAGCGGTGAGGGGCTTCTGGGGCGGCACTCTCCATTACGAGGGTGACGAATCACTGACGGACAAGGCTCGCGCGGCGGCTCAGGCGGAAACCGACAAGGTCCTGGCCGGGCTCGTGGCCGAGCACGCGAAGGTACCGGTCACGATCACGCCTTCGTGACCGGACCGGATGGGACGCGGTCCGCGGGAGGGATCCCGCGGGTCCGCGTCGCGGGTACGCCCTACGAGCGCGGCCGGCAGTACGGCGCGCAGGCCCGGACCCGGATCCACCTGTCAGTGCAGGCCTACCAGCGCGTGTTCGCGCACTACGCGGGGTGGGACTGGCCGGCGGTCCGCCGGGCGGCGGCCGGGTTCGAGGCGCCGGTCGCCGCGTTCCGCCCGGCCTACCTAGATGAGATGCGTGGCCTTGCCGACGGCGCCGGGCTCGACCTGGCCGACGTGCTGGCCATCAACGTGCGGACCGAGGTGATGTACGCCGCCAAGGCCCGTCAGGCCCCGCTTGCGACCCGCGTCCCGCCACCGCCCGCCGAGTGCAGCGCCTTCGCCGTCGTCCCGGTCCCGGGTGGGCCAGCGACCACGCTCCTCGGCCAGAACTGGGACTGGCTGCTCCACTCGGCCCAGACGCTGATCGTGCTGGAGGCCAGGCCGGACGACGGCCCGGACTTCGTCACCGTGGTGGAGGCGGGCCTGCTGGCCAAGGCCGGGCTGAACGCCGCCGGCCTGGGCCTGGTCACCAACGCCCTGGTCACCGACGCGGACATCGGCGCGCCCGGGATCCCGTACCACGTGCTGCTGCGGGCTATCCTCGACTGCGCGACCGTCACCGAAGCCCTCACGGTCCTCCAGGCCGGGACGCGATCCTCGTCGGCCAACTACCTGATCGCTCACGCCAGCGGCGCGGCGCTCGACGTGGAGGCCGCGCCGGGTGACTTCACCCGGCTGTACCCGCAGTTCCCCGGCCACGGCCTGCTCCTGCACACCAACCACTTCCTGTCGCCGCGCCTGCCCCCGGTCCAAGACGTGTCGCTGTGGGCCATGCCGAGCAGTGCGGTCCGCCTGCAGCGCCTCCACGCCGGCACACCAACAGCCCCGACGCTGGACGACTTCCGCGCGCTGCTCGCCGATCACGCCGACTACCCGCACAGCATCTGCTCCCACCCCGATCCGGACGACCATCCGCTCGAGCAGGGCGCCACCATCGCCTCGGTCCTGATGGACCTGAACGCCCGCCGGCTGTGGGTCGCGGCCGGGCATCCCTGCCAGGTCCCGTACCACGAACTGGACGTCGGCTGGCTGGCCTCGCCCGCCCCACCCGGTGCCGTGGACCTAGCCCAATGCTAGAAACTTAAGCCGCCCGTGGTGCTGAGTTTAAGGGCTTCGTTGCTGGTCAGGGTGGCCGCTGCAGCCGAGAGCGGCGCGGCGGGCGAGANNGGCGGGCGAGAGCGGCGCGGCGGTCGCCTGTAGTACCAGCGCCAGCTGGCCGACCTGCCGCACATCCGAACCGTTATATCCAGTTATGTCTTAACTTCACATTGAGACATTCCGGGCGTCGACCATGATCACGAAGGAATTTGTACCGCTACCCGTACCAAATCCTTCGCGATCATCGGAATGTCCCTGTGGGACTGTCCCTTTCCGAGATCATGAACAGTTTGCGGTGCTATTTATTCGGTCGTTTCTGGCCACGATCAGGAAGAAGGCCCGTCCCAGCCGGCGCCGTGGGTCTAGCCGTCTTCCCGTGACCAATCCCCGTTCGGCCCCGCCGCCCGGGCCCGGCGGGCCAGCCCGGCGTGCATGCGCCGCGGCCACAGCGGCCCGCCGTAGATGAACCCGGTGTAGGCCTGCACCAGCGTGGCCCCGGCGGCCAGCCGTTCCCACGCGTCATCCGGGGTCTGGATCCCGCCCGCCGCGATCAGCACCAGCCGGTC
>PLIQ01000253.1 GCA_003140115.1 Actinomycetota bacterium
CCCCAGCAGGCGCTGCTGGCCATCGCCGTCGCCGCCGCGGTGCTCGCCGTCACCGGCTTCCTGGTGAGCATCGTGGCCGACGTCCGGCAGCGCCGCGCGGAAAGCGCGCTGCTCGCCGCCCTCGGCGTGCCGCCGCGCGCGGCGGCTGGGCAGCTGTGCCTGGAGAAGCTGATGCTGAGCCTGCCCGCGGCGGCGGCGGGCCTGGCCCTCGGTGCGGTGCTCGCCGAATTGCTCGTGCCCGCCGTCACGCTCACCTCGTCCGGGACCGCGCCGGTGCCGTCGGTGCTCATCGAGATCGGCTGGTCCCGGGCGCTGCTGCTGGCGCTCGCGGTCGCCGTGCTGCCGGTCCTCGCCGCGGCCGCGGTGGTCGCGCGGCGGCCCGACGCCGCCGCCGGGCTGCGCGCCGCGGAGGCGGCATGACCCGGGCCTACATTGCGCTCGCGCTGCTGGTCGGCGGGTGCGTCTTCGCCGCGCTGGCCGGCCCCGCGTTCAGCCTGCACACCCGGACGCAGGCGCTGCGGCAGACCCTGGCCGGGGTGGCCAGCACGGACAAGACGGTCCAGATGACCGCGGGCTGGAGCGACTTCACCAACCCGAACGGGTTCTCCCTGAACGAGCAGGAGCAGGGGCTGGCGCCGGCCGATCTCGACGCGTCGCGCAGCGAGCTCGGCGCCGGCCTGGCCGGACTCCAGCTGCCGCTGGCGGCCGGCGCGTGGGGGAGCGTGACCACCAGGCTGCTCACGTCCAAGCTGAGCGCGCCGCCGCCGGGCGGCGCACCGGGCGAGGTCCCGGTCAGCCTCGAGGTCAGCTACCGCGACCCGCTCGCCGGCTACGCGCAGGTGGTGGCCGGATCGTACGCGGGCCCGGTGCCCGCCGGGGCGGTGGGAGTCGCGGCCACCACCCAGACGGCCACTGTTCTCGGGCTGCGCCTGGGCGCCAGCCTGCTGCTGCTCACCTCGGACGGCGCCTCGACCGTGGTCGTCACCGCGATCGTCCAAGAGCGCGACCCCGGCTCGGCCTTCTGGACCCTGGACCCCACCGTCGCCGCGCCGGCGCTCAACACCCCGCCGCAAGCCTCGCCGTACTGGGCGGGCGGGCTGATCGCCGACCCCGGCCAGCTCACCGCGATGCAGCACGCGTTCGGCCGGTCCAGCATGATCTTGAACTGGGTGTTCCCGCTCGCCCTCGGCGCCGTGGACGCGGACCAGGCGCCGGGACTGCAGGCGAACCTGAACCGGGCCACCGCGGCCATCCCGGCGCTGACCGGCGACCTTCAGCAGTCCGCGGGCACGGTGACGGTCACCTCGCCGCTGATCGCCGACCTGGCGGCGTTCATCGCCACCCAGTCGGCCGTGCAGACCGTGCTGCTGCTGCTGTTCGTCAGCTTGACCATGACCGGCGCGGCGGTGATCGCGCTCGCGGGCCGGATGATCGTGGCCCGCCGGAACGGCGAGCTCGGCGTGCTGCGGGCCCGGGGCGGGTCGGTGCGGCAGCTGGCCGCGGTGACCGGGCGCGGCGCTCTGGTCGCGGCCGTGCCCGGCGCGCTGCTGGGGGCCGGCCTGGCCGTCGCCCTGGTCCCAGGCGGGACCAGCGTCCCGGCGCTCGGCTGGTGGCTGGCCGGCGTCGCGGTCGCGGTCGCGCTGGCCGGCCCGCCGCTGATCGCGGTGTGGCGGCACCGTAGTCTGCTGCCGCACGCCCACCCGAGTCTTCTCCCGCAGCTCGGCTCCCGGGCCGGCTCGGCCCTCAACCCGGCGCGGATCACCACCGCCGAGACCCGCCGGGTCCGGGTGAGGTGGCGCCGCCTGGTCGCCGAGCTGACCGCGTGCGCGGCCTGCGTGGCGGGAGTGGTCGTGCTGCGCGACCAGGGCCTGCCGGCCAACGGCGGCGTCAACCTGTACCTCAGCGCGGCGCCGGTGCTGGTGGTGATCCCGGTCGTCCTGGTCATGCTGCGGCTGTACCCGCTGGCCGTGCGCGGCCTGCTCGCCCTGTCGGCGCGCGGCACGGGCGCGACCGGCTTCGTGGCGCTCTCCGGGGCGGCCCGGCCCTTCGCGACGCTGCCCGCGTTCGCGCTCGTGCTGGCGCTCGGCGTGGCCAGCTTCGCCGGGACGGTCAGCGACGGCATCGGCCGCGGCGAGGCAGCGGCGTCCTGGCAGAGCACGGGGGCTGACGCGGTCATCAGGACGGAAGCCGGGTCCCCGGCGGGCTCCGCCGCGGTGCGGGAGATCGCGGCGGTTCCCGGCGTGCGCCAGGCGACCGCGGTCTGGGCCACGGACTGGGAGACCTCGGCTGGCCAGCCGGTGACGCTGCTGGGTGTGGACCCGGCGAGCTACGCGGCCTTGACCGCCGGCACCCCGTTCCCGTCCTTCCCCGCAGGCCGGCTCGGCACCGCGCCCGCCTCTTCCGGCGTGGCCATACCGGTGATCGCCTCCCCGTCCGCGGCCGCCGCGTTCGGGCGGGCGACGACCCGGCTGTTCTCGGCGGCCGCGATCGGGCCGGTCACGGTGCGGGTGGCGGGCACGCTGAGCGCCACCCCGGCCCTACCAGGCGGCGGCGGGTTCGCCGTGCTGGCGCTGCGGACCCTGCCCGGCCGGGACGGCCGCCCGGCGCCGAACCTCATCTTGGTCAACGGCTCCGGGATCGACCAGGCGCGGCTGGCCGCGGTGGTCAGCCGCGCCATCCCGGGCAGCACGATCACCTACCGCGCGGCCGTGCTCGCCCAGCTGGCCAGCTCGCCGCTGCAGCACGGCGGCGCGGTCATCTGCACGTTGACCATCGCGGCGGCCGCGGCGTTCGGCCTGTTCATCGTGCTGCTCGGCCTGGCCCTGGGGTCGGCGCAACGCGAGCTGACCCTGGCCCGGCTCGTGGTCATGGGCTACGAGCGAGCCGTCGGGCTGGTCCTGGCCGAGGCCATGCCGTCCGTACTCGCCGCGGTCGTGGCCGGCCTCGCCTGTGCCGTCGCGCTGCCGCCGCTGCTCGGCTCGGCTCTGGACCTGTCCGGGTTCACCGGCACGAGCGTCCCGGTCCAGCTTCAGCCCGACCTGGCCGCGCTCGGCCTGCCGGCCGTCGTCCTGATCGTGATCGCCGCGTTGCTGCTGGTCACCGAGACGCGGGCGCGGCGCCGTCGCGGCGTCACCGGCACGCTACGCGCCAGCTGACCGGGCTCCGGCCCGGCGCTCGCTGATCAGCAGGAGAGCGTACGCACCTACGGTGGAGTCGTCGGTGATCAGGCCCTCACCGATCATCTCCTCGAACCTGGCCCGGGGGAACCACGCCTGCCGCATGTCCTGCTCTTCGCTCTCCCGCTCCGGCGCACCCGGTTCGAGCTCGGTGGCCAGGAAGTAGTGGCCACCCTGGTTACTGGTCCCGTGCGCGCAGTGCAGGAACCCGAGCTTGGCCAGGGCTCCGGCGCGCAGCCCGGTCTCCTGGCTGAGTTCGAGCCGGGCGAGTTCCTCCGGACTGCCGGTCTCCCCGGACGGCCAGCCGCCCTGCGGGAAGGACCAGGTGCGCCGGCTGATCGGGTACCGGTACTCCTCGACCAGGTGAAAGCCGTCGTGTTCAGCCGGGATGACGAGCGCGAAGTCGGGCTTGTCGATGTACGCGTAGGTGCCGCGGGAGCCGTCGCGCCGTTCGATCTCGTCCCGGCGCAGCCGCATCCACTGGTCTTCGTACACCACACCGGTGGTGAGCATGCGGACGTCCGCCCCCTCCGGCGCGGCGGGCATGCGCTAGCGCACCGGCCCGGGCTCGGCGGCGGCCAGCTCCTCCGCGGGTGCGGACGGACCAGCCTTGCTGGCCCGCCGGTTGCGGACCTGCCGGGCGATCGCGGTGGCCCCGAGCGCGCCGGCGATGGGCAGCGTGACCAGGGCCGGCAGCTGGTAGCGCCAGGAGAACTCGTACAGGTCCGCGCCGAGCAGCACGGCGACCGCGCTGCCGGTGATCAGCAGGCAGGCCAGGGAAAGGTTCTCCGGATCGCGACGCCGGCCGAAGGTGAAGATGCCGGCCAGCCCGAGCAGCAGCCCGAGCAGGAACACCGGCCCCGGCGTGTACCCGCCGTGCAGCTGGTAGTACCGCAGTCCGACGGCCAGGGGCCGGCGGATCCGCGCGGACCCGCCGCCGCCCGCCTGGGCGAACAGGCTGGTGGCGCTCTTCGGGCCGCTGGCGGTGATGCCGGGCGGGAAGGTCGGGTAGACGTTCTGGAACTGCCAGCGCTTGATCGGGGTATCGCCCTCCACGGTGTTCCGGGTCAGGGCGAAGATCTTGATCGAGTCCCGGGTGATGTCGCCGACCACCCGCATGGGCTGCTGCTTGATCACCGCGTAGGCGAACTGGCGCTGCAGCGGGATGGTGTCTTCTGCCACGCCGATCTTGACGTTGACCGGGTCGTATTCCACCCGCGGCGACAGCGGGTTGTTGACCAGCCCGTCCACGCCGAACTTCAGGGCCTGCGCCGGGGTGGGGCACAGCGGCTGCTCGTCGGCGGGAAGCTTCAGCGTGGCGCAGTCGGCGGCGTGGGCCGCCCGGCCGTACAGGTAGGCGTCGCCCATGTTGGAAAGCTGGAACCCGTAGTGCAGGATCACCTTGGAGTAGCCCATGTACCCCACGACCGGCAGCGCGAAGCAGACGATCAGCACCACGCCCTGCACCAGCCGGGTGCGCCAGTCCCGGGCGGCGGCCAGCACGTAGATCAGGGCGGGCAGGATCAGCGCCTCGCCGACCTGGCGGACCGGTGCCGACGTGCCGAGCGCGAGGCCGGCCAGGATGACGAAGGGGAGCGCGGGCCGGGGCCGCCACAGCAGCAGCACGATCCCCGCCACCACCAGCGCCTCGAACAGCACGTCGGGCATGATCGTCTGTTCCGCGTTCAGCTGGTACGCGTCGAGCAGGACCGGCGCCACGGCCAGCGCGGCGAGCCAGCGGGTCACGCCTCGGCGCAGCATCAGGACGTAGAGCGCGACCGCCATGCCCAGCCCAGCCACGTGCTGCAGCAGCGCCACGAAGCCCAGGTTGGTGAACATCAGCACGGGCTTCAGCACGAGCAGCGTGTAGCCGATCGGATCGTAGGATCCCCACGCGGTGGCGCCGAAGTTGGTGCCGAACAGGTACTTCTTGGAGTCGATGAACAGCAGGGCCGGCTCGTAGGCAAACTGGGTCACCACCCGCAGCACCAGCCCGCCGGCGATCAGGAGGGCCAGCAGCCAGTGCCGCCGCAGCACCTCGCCCGTACCCCAGATGATCCGGTCGACGCGGGAACTGCTCACGGTGCTCTGGGCCGGCCAGGACGGGGCGATCGCGGGCGCTTCGGCCACGGTCTCGGCGACGCTCTCGGCTTCAGCGTCTGGGCTGGAGCCCGGCAATACCGTTTCGCTCCTGTCGATCACACAAGTCCTTGCCATGAGTCGTATCAGCGTGAGTCGTATCGGGCAGCGGGAGATGCCGCGCCGGTGCCCGGCCGCCGTCCTGGCAGGGATCATTCTGCCGTATCAGGAACGGACAGGCGTGCGTATGAGTGAGATTTAACCGATGCCTAATGATTGGCGGCATCCCGGTGCGGCCGGTCAGGCTTCTCGCCCGGTGTTTTGTCGGTGTCGATCCGTAGCATCGGATCATGCCTGGCCAGACCGTCGGCTGGGACCGCCTGCGGCTGCGGTTGCGGTCCACCGCGCCCCCGCTGTGTCCGCCGGCGCCGCGTCCCGCCGGCGCGCTCGCTCCGGACTGCGAGGTGTGCCGTGGCCCGATGCGTCCCGGCTTCGCCCGCTGCTATCAGTGCCGGCGCCACGCCCGGCTCGGTCACGGCCTGCTGGCCGACGCGGTGGTGCCGATCTCCTACGCGATCAGGGGCACCGCGTTCGCCGGCGACCTGTGGCAGTACAAGTCGGGATGGGCACCCGCCGCTTCGGCCCGGGCTTCGGTCCTGGCCCTGCTGCTGGCCTTCCTGGCCGATCACGGCCGCTGCGTGTGGCGGCACGCCGGGATGCCCCCGCCTGATTGCCTGGCCGTGGTCCCGACCGGCGCCGGGCGCCCGGGCCCGCATCCGCTGCTGCATCTCGTCTCGCCCTACCTGTGCCTGCCGGGCTGTCCGCTGGCCCTGCGCCCCGGCCGCCAGGGCCGTGACCTCGACCCGGAACGCTTCCAGGTCCTGGCCCGGCCCGCCGGGGCCAGCGTGCTGCTCCTGGACGACACCTGGGTGTCGGGCGCCAGCGCCCAGTCGGCCGCCGCCGCGCTCCGGCTGGCCGGCGCCAGCCACGTCGCGGCCGTCATCCTGGGACGGCACGTCAACCCGGATGACCCCGCCTCGGCCCCGTTGCTGACCGGCCTCGCTCCCGCCCGCTACGACCCTTTGGCCTGCGCCGTGCACCGGCCTTTACGGTAAATGGTACGAATAGGCGTTAACCAACTAGATCGCTTGATCGGAATAATCCATTTTAGTAGCACCATTGATTCGTTTCCGTGCACTAAGGAAATAGTGCTGGTTTAACCTCTCGTTATGTTGAATAGGTGGCTGCCCGCAGGCGTTTGCTCTAGCTTTTCGACATGAGTGACTCCCAGCTCGCAGTGGCGCTGCGGTCCAGATCACCGGACGCGCTCACGGAACTGCTTGACGCTTACGGCGACCGGCTCTTCAGTTACTGCTGGTGCATGCTCCGCAATCGCGAGAACGCGCAGGTCGCGGTGCGTGATGCGCTGGTGGTCGCGACCGCGCAAATCGGGCACCTGGTTTTCGACGAATGGCTCGGCCTGTGGCTCTACTCGCTGGCCCGCGGGGAATGTCTCCGGCGTGAGGCGGCTCCGGCCGCAGATGCCGACGAACCGGTTGCCCTCCCGGGCACCGATGACGCCGATTCGCGGCTGATGGCGTGGAAAGCGGTCACGAGCATGCCCGCCGACGAGGTTGAGGCCCTCGAACTGGCCACCCGGCACGAGGTGGACCTGCGCCTCGTGCTCGGCCTGCCCGAGGCCGAGGTCCAGGCGCTCCTGGACCGGGCGCGCCGGGATCTGCAGCGGGCCCTGGGCGCCGAGATATTGATCAAGCTGAACCCGGCCTGCCCGGATCGCTCCGCGCTGATGAGCGGCTGGACGGACCCCACCACCTCCGCCCAGCGCGACCGCCTGCTCGAGCACGCCGCCGGCTGCCCGGCCTGCGGCCTGGACCTGCCCCGCAGCGTGTCGCCGTCTAGGGTCTTCGCTCTGCTGCCCGCGCCGGTCCTCTCGTCCGCGGCCCGGCTGGAGGTACTCGGGTTCTTCGGCGACTCTGGTATGGCGGCCTACCGCGAGTTCACCGTCAGCCGCGCGGCCGAGCTCAGCGGATCCTGCTTCCTCAGCATCCCCGAGCCCGCCGAACCCGCCCCCGACCCGGAATCCACCGGATCCAGCTCCCTCAGCACCACGGAGCCCGCCGAACCCGCGCCCGACCCGGCCCAGCCGGCGCTCGCCGTCGAGCCGGAGCCCGAGCCCAGCCAGCCGGCGCTCGCCGCCGACCCGGATCCTGAGCCAGCCCAGCCAGCGTCCGCCGTCGAGCCGGAGCCAGAGCCGGCCCAGCCGCCGCTCGCCGTCGAGCCGGAGCCCGAGCCGGCCCAGCCAGCGCTCCCCGTCGAACCCGAGCCGGCCCAGCCAGCGCCCGCCGGAGAAGTCCCGCCCCGTCCCCCCGTCGGCCCGCGTCCCGGTCGCCGTCGGCCTCGCGCGTCCCGGATCGGTGTCGCGGCCCTGGCCGCGGTGGCGGTTACCGCTGTGCTCGTCCTCGTCGACTCCTCAGTGACCCCCTCGGTGACCCCCTCTGCGACCACGGCCAGCGCGCCGTCCGCGGCGACCGAGGGGCTGGCCTCCGCGACCGGTCAGCCCGGCGACAGGGCGGGCGCCGCCCTGCCGGTCAAGGTCGACCGGTCATCACGCCCGCGGACCGGACCCTTCCAGCCGTCTGTCGCCACCAAGACCGAGTTGCTGCCAGTGGCCGCCGGGACCTTGTTCCCGTCGCTGCCCAGCCCGCCGGCGGGCCCGCGGACGCCGGCCTCGAGCGGCACGCCCAGCGCGAACGGGAGCCTGGGCGTGACGCCGGGCCGGCTGGATCTGGGCCCCAGCACGACCGGCCAGCTCACCCTTACCGCCATGGGCGGCCCGGTCAGCTGGTCGGCGGACACGTCGTCGGCACTGGTGACGTTGAGCAGCCAGCGGGGCACGCTGCAAGCCGGTCAGTCCGTCACGCTGGTGGTCAGCGTGTCCCCGGGCAGCGGCGACGCGACCGTCTTCGTCGACTCGTCCCCGGTGACCGGTGCCGCCACCGCAGCCAGCCAATCCGTCGAGGTCACCTGGACGCCCAGCCGGTCCAGCTCGCCCGCGCCGTCACCGTCACCGTCGACGTCGCCTCCAGCACGCCGTCCCCGTCCCCATCCCCGTCCGTCCCCGTCCCCGTCTCCTCCGCCGTCCCAGTCGCCGTCGCCGTCTTCCTCCTAACCGAGCCACGCGGCACGCTCCTAACCGAGCCACGCGGCACGCAACAGCCCCCTCCCAGGCTCACTAAGCTGGAACGGTGACCTCTGCGCCCCCTTCGCATACCGCCCTGGTCCGCCGGGCCCGCCGGATCGAGCGTGAGCTGGCCGTGCTGTATCCGGACGTGCATACCGAGCTGAACTTCACCACGCCGCTCGAGCTGCTCGTCGCGACGATCCTGTCCGCGCAGACCACCGACAAGCGGGTCAACCTGGTCACGCCGACCCTGTTCGCGCGGTACCCGACCGCGGCGGAGTACGCAGCCGCCAGTCGCGACGAGATGGAGAAGATCATCCAGTCGACCGGGTTCTATCGCGCCAAGACGAACAGCCTGATCGGGCTCGGGCAGGCGCTGTGCGACCGGTTCGGCGGCGAGGTGCCGTCGCGGCTGAACGACCTGGTCACGCTGCCCGGCGTGGGGCGCAAGACGGCCAACGTGGTGCTCGGCAACGCCTTCGGCACGCCCGGCATCACCGTGGACACCCACTTCGGGCGGCTGGCCCGCCGCTTCGGCTGGACGACCAGCACCGACCCGGTCAAGGTCGAGGCCGAGGTGGCCACGCTCATCCCGCGCAAGGGCTGGACGGACCTCTCGCAGCGGATGATCTGGCACGGTCGCCGGGTCTGCCACGCCCGCCGGCCCGCCTGCGGCGCGTGCGGGCTGGCCCGCCTGTGCCCGTCGTACGGCGAGGGCCCCACCGATCCGGTGATCGCCGCCAAGCTCGTCAAGTCCGGCCCGTTCTCGTGAGCCGTAACGACCAAGACACCGCGCAGCCGGCTCCAGGCGGGCCGCCGGTACCAGGCTGGTTGCGCGACCTCGCGGCCGCCGCCAGCAAGATGGAGATCAACCCGCTGGCCCAGCCCCCCGCCCAGGGCGGCCGCGCCTCCGCCGTCCTGGTCCTGTTCGCCGAGCAAGCCAGCCCGGCCCCCGGAGCCGGCCCGGCCGCCACCGCCGCTAACCGCTTTGACCTGCTGTTCATCCAGCGCAGCGCCGACCTCCGGCTGCACGCCGGCCAGCCGGCCTTCCCCGGCGGCGCCATCGACGCCGCCGACGACGGTCCGGTTGCCGCGGCCCTGCGCGAGGCCGCCGAGGAAGTCGGCGTCGACCCCGACGGCGTGGACGTGGTCGGCACCTTGCCCGAGCTGTTCATCCCGCGGACCGGATTCCGGGTGGTCCCGGTGCTGGCCTGGTGGCGGGAGCCGTGTGCGGTCGCGCCGGTCGACCCGGCCGAAGTCGCCGCGGTGGAGCGGGTCAGCGTCAGCGAGCTGGCCGATCCGGCCACCCGGGTGATGGTGCGCGGGCCCGGCGGCTACCTGTCGCCCGCGTTCCGGGTCAAGGGCATGCTCATCTGGGGTTTCACCGCGGTGCTCGTGGACCGGCTGCTCGCGCTGGCCGGCTGGGAACGCCCCTGGGATACCGCCAAGGTCATCGACTTGTGACCCTTGACGGTGGGCCTGGCAGGGCGCAAAACGCAGTACCGTTGGGGTCGTGCGCGGAGATGTGCTCGACCTGATCCTGCTCGTGGTGGTCGCCGCGTTCGCCGTGTCCGGTTACCGGCAGGGTTTCATCGTCGGCATCCTGAGTTTCTTCGGGTTCGTCGGCGGCGCCCTGCTGGGCGCTGAGTTCGGTCCGAGCATCTCCCGGGCCCTGGTCGGCGGCCAGACCCAGCAGGACATCATCGCGGTCGTGCTGCTGGTCAGCTTCGCCGTGATCGGTCAGTTCATCGCCTCATCGATCGGCGCGGCCATGCGCTCGACGGTGACCTGGCACTCCGCGACCCTGCTGGACTCGGTGGGCGGCTCCCTGGTCAGCGTGGTGTCCGTGCTGCTGATCGCCTGGGTGGTCGGCTCGGTGCTGATCGAGTCCCCGTTCCCGGTGGTAGACGCCCAGGTCAACAACTCGCTGGTGCTGCAGACGCTGGACCGGTTCATGCCCTCGCCCGCCAAGACCATGTTCTCCGACTTCCGCAGGCTGCTGGCCAGCAACAACGCCTACGCCGAGGTGTTCAGCGGCATCGGCGCCGAGCGCATCTTGACCATCCCCGCGCCCGATCCCGCCGTGGTGAACGCCGGCGGCGTCCAGTCCGCCAGCAACAGCGTGGTGCGGGTCCAGGGCATCGCGCCCAGTTGCCAGCGCTCGATCGAGGGCTCTGGCTTCGTCATTTCGCCGCACCACGTGCTCACCAACGCCCACGTGGTCGCGGGGGTGACCAGCCGGCAAACCGTCACCGTCGGCAACGGCGCCAACACCCTGCAGGCCATCGTNNGCCCGGATCGGCGGCGTGCAGAACGCCCAGGGACCCAACATCTACGAGACCAGCACCGTCACCCGGCAGATCTACGAGATCCGGGCCGTGGTCAAGTCGGGTAACTCGGGCGGTCCGCTGCTGTCACCACAGGGCACCGTGGACGGGGTCGTGTTCGCGGCCGCGGTCGGCGTGTCCGACACCGGCTTCGCGCTCACCGCGGCCGAGGTGTCCGCCGACGCCAGCGCGGGCGAGCACCTCACCTCGCCCGTCTCCACCGGGGCCTGCGACTAGCCGAACGGCCGGCCCCCGTAATACCCCTAGTCCGGGATCAGCCCGGGCCGCAGGTCCGCCGCCGGGATGTCCGCGAGCCCGTCGCGGTCGATGCGCGCCGCCAGGGCCTCCGAGGCGGCCAGGAACGCGGCCAGGTCGATCCCGTACGGACGGTCCTGCGCCGGGGACGCCGCCGAAGACGCCGCCGCGGCCGCCGCCTGGTACGCGCGGACCCGCTGAGTGCCCCGGGTGAGCAGCGCCACCGCACCGCGTGCGTTGCCCCGGTGAGCGTGGGTCAGCCCCACCGCGATCTGGGCCAGCCCCTGCCACAGGTCACGTTCGCCGGCCGGGCCGGACTTCCAGGACGCTTCGAGCACCTCGTGCGCGTGAAACG
Organism: Actinomycetota bacterium; assembly: GCA_003140115.1. The sequence goes on from PLIQ01000253.1 coordinate 11,395, forward strand.
GGCGCCCGGCACGCAGTAGCTCGTCGGCCAGCCGGGCCGCGTCCGGCCCGGCCAGCAAAAGATCGTCGGGAATGCGGTCCGCACCGGCGCCGTCGCCGGAGCGGTCCAGCGGTCGCCCCAGGGCATCACGCGGCCGCGCGTTCCGCGCCCGGCCGCCCGTATCGCGATCGCGATCGCGATCGCGCCTCACCGTTCCGGTTCCGGGTCGGCCAGCCAGCCGCGCAGCTCGGTGTCGAAGGCCGCCGGGCGTTCCTCGTGCGGGAAGTGCCCGGCGCCGTCGATCAGCCGCCATCGGTAGGGGCCGTCCACGTACCGGCCCGCCCCGCGCGCGGTCCGCGGCAGCACGCAGCTGTCCAGCGCCCCGTGCAGGTGCAGCGTCGGGACCTGGATGGGGGTCCGCATCCGCCGGGCGTAGCGCAGGCCGTCCGGGCGCAGGGCGCTGCGCGCCAGCCAGCGGTGGTACTCCAGCGCCGAGTGGGCCACCGAGGGTATCTGCATGGCCCGGGCGTAGACCTGCTCGGTCTCGGGGTCGGGCCAGCCCGGCGCGGACCAGCTCTCCAGCAGCACGCCGACCCGGCGCGCCCCGTTACGGACCAGCTGCCGCTCGGGCAGCGTGGGCGCCTGGAACCCGAACGCGTAGCCGCTCCGGCGGCCCTGGCCGAGCGGGTCGGTGATGATCGCGGACCGCATCCGCAGCGGGTGAGCGGTCGAGACCACGGCCAGCCGCCCGGCCACCTTGGGGTAGTAGACCCCGAGCGTCCAGGCCACCAGCCCGCCCCAGCCGTGGCCGATCACGATGGCGTTCGATTCACCCAGGGCCCGGATCAGCCCGGCCGCGTCCGCGGCCGCGGTGATCAGGTCGTAGCCGCGCGGCGGCTTGTCGCTGCCGCCGTAGCCGCGCAGGTCAACCGCCACGGCGCGGAAGCCCGCCTCCGGCAGCCAGGTCAGCTGATGCCGCCATGTCCACCAGAACTCGGGGAAGCCGTGCAGCATGAGCACCAGCGGCCCCTCGCCGGCTTCGGCGATGTGGAACCGGGTCCCGTTGGCGCTCAGCACCCGGTGCGTCCACGGACCAGCCTGCTGGACGGCGGACTCCGCGTTCACGGCCATGAAACGTGTCCTACCTGGCCTCGCGCGCGGCGATCTGGGGCTGGCCGTCGCGGCCGATCTCGGGGCGGTCGCCGTTGGCGCTGACCGCGGGCTCCGAGCTGTCGCGGCGCAGCATGCTGAGGCCCTCGGTGACCGACTTCCTGGTTCGCTTGAGCCCGGACAGGTGCCGCAGCTTCAGGAACGCGACGCCCACCGCCGCGCCGGCCAGCAGCACGCAGGTGCCGGCCACGATCAGGAACGCCGCCCAGTTCCAGATGCCCAGCGCGGTCAGGCCGTAGGCGAAGGCAACGCACAGCAGCACCAGCACCAGGCAGCCCACGAACGCGGCCACGCCGGCCAGCGCCCCGGCCAGCCCGACCCGCCGCATGTCGCCGCGCAGCTCGGTTTTGGCCAGGTCGATCTCGTAGCGGATCAGCTGGGACACGTCCTTGGCGGCCAAGGCCACGAGATCCCCGAGTGACTGGTCAGCGCCCACGGGTTCTGGCGTTTCGCTCCGGACCATCGTGTCTCTCTCCCGTCATGCGGGCAATCGGTGCCCGCGCCCGCTACCCCGCCTCCGAAGGAGGAGTCTGGCCAAGGACCAAGGCTAACGTTCTACCTTATGATCAGGCGGTACCGAGGCCGACCCGGCGGTTCGGCCCGCGGCGGCCCGGCCCTTCTTGATAGATACCGAACGGCCGTGGCCCCCGCGACCCGGCCGCTTCCCGCGCCAGGTGGCCAAGCACCGCGATGTCCCGCGATTCGCCAGATATGGTGCCACGTTTGCGCTCACGAGGCCAAGTTGCCTGACCCGGGAGGGGGCACACCTGCCCGCAAAAGCAAGCGGCGCCCCTGGCCGGGGCGCCGCCGCGCAGCACGTCATGCCTGGCTACCAAGCGTGCACCTTCTTTGTCAGTCAGGCCGGCCGCCCCATTCCTGGCGGTCTGACCTGGCTTGACACGCCTCCCGCGGCTGGTCGCGCGTGGGTACCTGGCTGCCGTGCCCGGACTCAGAGTCCGTACCACCGTTCTACGACGAAATCGCGAGCCTGGAAAGACCCCTCGCGTGACCAATTCGTGATCTGAATCAGTTCTGCCGATCACATGCCGTTAACTAGTGGCTCACCGCATCGTCATGTACGCCAAACGCCCGTCTGGCCGTTCCGGGGAGTAAATAGGAGGCGGCGCCCGCCGGGGGGGAGAGCGGGCGCCGCGCGCACGGTCCGGCCCTGGGGGGGGAGGCCGGTCCCGTCCTATTAAGAGCTTATCTGCTAAGGGCTCACGAATCGACCCGCAAGCAGTGTCAGCCAATGGAATTAGAACATATCTGGCCCCGTGGTGACCAGTACTGTCCCGAGACTGGGGCTCAGAAAATTACCGCCCGGTAGCCTGAAGAGCACTTTCTCGTCCGGTAAGATCCAGCGGCACCGCGCCGGGCGTCGGCCGCTTCTTTCGCCGTCCGCGAACAAACGGTACGCATCGTGCTCCTTGTCCCATTCTACAGCGCCAGTTTACTCCGGGGCCTTTGGTGATGAAGTGATCCCGGTGTCTCCTGGGATCAGCGTCAGTGGCTGCTCGCCAAAAGCGCGTCCAGCAGCGCCACCGCGCCCCGCTTGCTGAGCGGGTGGTTGGCGTTCCCGCATTTGGGTGACTGAACGCAGGAGGGGCAGCCGGCCTCGCAGTCACACCCGGCAATGGCCTGCCGGGTAGCGGTGAGCCACTGCCGGGCGGCCTGGAAGCCCCGTTCGGCGAAGCCCGCGCCGCCGTCGTAGCCGTCGTAGACGAAGACGCTGAGCTTTCCCGTCGCCGGGTGCAGGTCGGCGGACACGCCGCCGATGTCCCAGCGGTCGCACGTGGCGAACAGCGGCAGCAGGCCGATGCTGGCGTGCTCACACGCGTGCGCGGCCCCGCCGAGATCGACGCCCGCGGTGGCCAGCCGGTCCCGCTCGGCGGCCGAGATCGTCCACCAGACGGCCCGGGTCAGCAGGTGGCGCGGCGGCAGGTCGAGCGGCTCAGTGCCCAGCGGCGCACCGGTGTCGGAACGGCGCTTGGCGTAGCTGACCACCTGCCGGGTGACCCGGACGTCGCCGAAGGCGACCTCGGCCTCGCCCCAGGTCATGCGGCGCAGCTCGTCGCGGACCTCGATCTCGGTCACGTCCCGGGCCATGGTGGTGTAGCCGGGGTCGCCGGGCTCGACCAGCGCCACCCGGTCGTCCAGGTCGAGCCGGCCGACCAGGTAGCTGTCCCCCTGGTGCAGGTAGACGGCGCCGTCGTGCACCATCAGCTGGGCCGACGGCTCGTCGACCGTGCCGACCAGCCGCCCGGTGGCCTGCTCCACGACCAGGACCGGGGCGTCGCCCGCCCCGCGCAGCCCGCCCGGCGCGGCCACCCCCCGGCGCATGCTGTACCAGCCCGCCGGGCGCCGGCGCAGCCGGCCGATGGTGGTCAGGTCCTCGACNNTCCAGGACGGTGGTCTCCACCGGGTGCCCCAGCAAGATCTCCGGGTGCCGGACCAGGTAGGTGTCGAGCGGGTCGTCCCGGGCGATGAGCACCGCGGCCGCGCTCCGGCCGCTGCGCCCGGCCCGCCCCGCCTGCTGCCACAGGCTTGAGAACGTCCCGGGCCAGCCCGCGATCAGCACCGCGTCCAGCCCGGTGATGTTGACCCCCAGCTCCAGGGCCGTGGTGGCGGCCAGGCCCACCAGGCGGCCGTCGCTGATCGCGGCCTCCAGGTTGCGCCGGTCCTCGGGCAGGTACCCGGACCGGTACGCGGCCACCTTGGCCTCGGACGCCTCGGGCCCGCCCAGGGACCGGCGGGCGGCCAGCGCGACCGTCTCGGCCCCGCGCCGNNCGCGAACGCCAGCGGCCCCCGGGGCGAGCCGTCGTCAATGACCTCTTCGGCGTCCAGCCCGGTCAGCAGCCGGGCGCAGGCCCCCGGCGCCCCTACCGTGGCGGAGGCGAGCACGAACACCGGCCGGCGCGGGCCGCCGGGCGGGGCGTGATGCGCCACCACCCGCCGCAGTCGCCGCAGCACGTGCCCCACGTGCGAACCGAACACCCCGCGGTACTCGTGACACTCGTCGATGATCACGTAGCGCAGCCGGCTGAAGAACCCCGGCCAGCGCGTGTGCCGGGGGAGCAGCGACTGATGCAGCATGTCCGGCGTGGTCAGCAGGTACCGGGCGTGACTGCGGGCCCAGGCGCGCTCGGCGGTGGTGCTGTCGCCGTCGAACGTGGCGGCCTGGATCCCGGGCAGGCCCAGGGCCCGGATGGAGGCTAGCTGGTCGGCGGCCAGCGCCTTGGTCGGCGTCACGTACAGCACGGTGTCGCCGCC
>PLIQ01000543.1:0-701 GCA_003140115.1 Actinomycetota bacterium
GGCATCTGCCCGGCCAGCCGCTCGAAGAACAGCCGCCACCCGGCGAACAGCTCTTCCCGGGCCAGCGGGCCCCCCGCGTCTGCCGGGAAGGGCACGCCCAGGAGCCGGCCCAGCCGCGGCCCGACGTAGCTCCGCTCGGCCGGATCGGGCACGAACTGATCCAGGCCGTCTTTCAGCTTGGCCGCGGCGACCTCGGCGGGATCCTCCTCGGCGATGCCGAGCCGCTGCCGGACGATCTCGGCCAGGGCCCAGAACGCCACGCCCTCCCCGTAGGACAGGCACTTGCCCCGGTGCCACCACAGCTCGCTGGCCAGCCCGTCGGTGTACTTCTCGAACTCCCAGCCCAGCCGGGACTTCCCGACCCCGGCGGGGCCCGATACTAGGACCAGCCGCGGGACGCGACGATCGGCGGCGGCGTGGTAGAGCTCCCTGATCGTGCGCAGCTCCGCGTCCCGCCCGGTCAGCGGGGCCTCCAGGCCGTCGACCCGCTGCGCGCCGCCCGCCGCCGACACGACGCGGGTGGCCCGCCACAGCCGCTGGGGTCCGGCCTTGCCCTTGAGCTGGTGCTCGCCGGCGTCGGCGAACCCGACGGCGCGGCCAGCCAGCCGCTGGGTGGACTCGTCGGCCAGCACCTGCCCCGAGCCGGCCGCGGCCTGCACCCGGGCCGCGGTGTTCACCGCGTCTCCGGCCACCATGCCCTC
>PLIQ01000543.1:746-2861 GCA_003140115.1 Actinomycetota bacterium
ACCAGGTCCAGCGCGGCCCGGACGGCGCGTTCGGCGTCGCTCTCGGACGCGGTGGGCGTCCCCCATACCGCCATCACCGCGTCGCCGATGAACTTCTCGACCGTTCCGCCGTAGCGGCCGATCATGGTCCGGGCCACCCCGAAGTAGCGGGACAGCAGCTCGCGGACGGCCTCTGGATCACGCGACTCCGACAGCGGGGTGAAGCCCACCAGGTCACAGAACAGCACCGAGCACACGCGCCGTTCGGCCACCGGCTCGCGGTCCGAGGCGTTTCCGGTCGCCGGGTTCTCCCCGGCTGGGTGCTTTGTGGNNCGTGGCTGGGTGCTTTGTGGCTGGGTGCTGTGTGGCTGGGCCGCCGGACAGGTCGAAGCCGCAGGCCCGGCAGAAACGGTCGCCGGGCATGACCTGCTCGCTACACGACGGGCACGCCCCGAGGGGTGCGCCGCAGGTTCCGCAGAACCGGTCGGCCGCCCCCGCAGACGCGCCGCACTGCGAGCATCTCACGCAAATCTCCTTACCTAGGAATCGTTAGCTGTGTCAAGTAGACGCCCGGCGGCCGGCCCCCGGGACCCCGGGCTTATCCGGTAGCCTGGCGCCGCCATGAATACCTTCCGGACCACGCTGCTCATCACCCTGACCGGCCGGGACCGGCCGGGCGTGACCTCCAGGCTGTTCGGCGGCCTGGCCCGGTACCAGCTGTCGGTCGTGGACATCGAGCAGGTGGTGATCCGCGGCAAGCTGGTCCTCGGCGTCCTGCTCGAGTGCGACGGGCCGCCGGACCTGACCGGCATCCACGCCGCGGTCAGCACGCTGGCCGCCGATCTCGGCCTGGAGGCCGAGATCACCACCGGCTCGGGCTCGGGTTCGGGCTCGGGTCCGGCCGGGGATGCCCCGGCGCGGGGCGGACGGCTGCACGTGACCCTGCTCGGCAGCCCGCTGACCCCGGCCGCGATCACCGCCATCGCCGGGCAGATCGCCGCCAGCGGGGCGAACATCGACCGGATCGGCCGGCTGGCCCAGCGCCCGGTGACCTGCATCGAGCTCGAGGTCTCCGGCGGTGACCCGGCTCTGCTGCGGGAGGACCTGGCCCGGGTCGCGGTCAGCCAGGGCATCGACGTCGCCGTCCAGCGCGGCGGCCTGCACCGCCGGGCCTTGCGGCTGATCGTGATGGACGTGGATTCCACCCTGATCCAGGACGAGGTCATCGACCTGCTGGCCGCCCGGGCCGGCTGCGCCGACGAGGTGGCCAAGCTGACCACGGCGGCCATGCGCGGCGAGCTCGACTTCGCCGCGTCGCTGCGTGAGCGGGTCGGGCTGCTGGCCGGGCTGGACGCCGGGGTGCTGGACGACGTCCGGGGCGAGCTGCGGCTGACCGCGGGCGCACGGACGCTGATCGGCACGCTGGGCGGGCTGGGCTACAAGTTCGGGATCGTCAGCGGCGGCTTCGTCCAGGTCATCGCGCCGCTAGCGGCCGAGCTGGGCATCGGCTACGTCGCCGCCAACGAGCTTGAGATCGTGGCCGGCCAGATCACCGGACGGCTCTGCGGCCCGGTGATCGACCGGGCGGCCAAGGCGGACGCGCTACGGAGGTTCGCCGCCGACGCGGGTGTCCCGCTGTCCCAGACGGTGGCGGTCGGCGACGGCGCCAACGACCTGGACATGATCGCGGCCGCCGGCCTGGGTATCGCGTTCAACGCCAAGCAGGTGGTCCGGGACGCGGCCGACACCTCGCTGAGCGTCCCCTACCTGGACGCGATCTTGTACCTGCTCGGCATCTCCAGCGACGACGTGCTGGACGGCACCGCCCCCGGCGCTTCACCGGTCCCGTTATCGGCCCGCGCCTCCCCCGTCCCGTTATCGGCCCGGTGCGGGTCGATGTGACGCGGTCGCCGTCGAGGCCGCCCGCAGGCCCGGGGCGAGGCCGTTATGGTCCCGTCAGCCTCAGCGACACCATCTCGCTCACGTGTTCGACCCGATGACGCTTTACCGGGGAGGATTCGGGCTTCCGGGCGGATTAGGGGGTCCATAGTGCCCAAACCGCTCCCCGAAGCCTATATCATCCCGGATCTTTCCCGGCTGGAACGCGACGATCATTGACATGCGTAGCGCGGGGCA
>PLIQ01000347.1 GCA_003140115.1 Actinomycetota bacterium
ACCGGGGACATGGTGCTGCTCGAGCGCGCGGTCCACTCCTACGCCCTTGACCTGCTCCGCGGCAAGGACTTTACGCTGGTCAGCGTGCCGTCCCTGGTCCGCGAGGAGGCGCTGATCGGCACCGGCCAGTTCCCCGCGCACCGCGAGGAGACCTACGCCATCCCGGCCGACGACCTGTATCTGGCCGGGACGGCCGAGGTCGCGCTGGTCCGCTTCCACGCCGACGAGATCCTCGACCACAAGCAGCTGCCGATCCGGTACGCCGGGATCTCGCCGTGCTTCCGGCGGGAGGCCGGCAGCGCCGGGCGCGACGTGCGCGGACTGCTGCGGGTCCATCAGTTCGAGAAGGTCGAGCAGTTCGTCATCTGCGCCGCCGACCTGGCCGAGTCCGACGGCTGGCACGAGGAGCTGCTGGGCACGGCCGAGCAGCTGCTGCAGGGGCTCGGCCTGGCGTATGAGGTGGTGGAGTGCTCCACCGGGGACATGGGCGCGGGGAAGTACCGGATGAACGACGTCAACACGTGGATGCCGTCGCTCGGGGCGTACCGCGAGACGCACAGCTGCTCGTCCCTGCTCGACTGGCAGGCGCGCCGGGCCAACGTGCGGTACCGCGACACGGACGGCACGGTGCGGTTCGCCTACACGCTGAACAACACGGCGGTCGCTACCCCGCGGATCCTGGCCGCGCTGGTGGAGAACTTCCAGACCGAGCAAGCGCAGGTCTCGGTCCCCGAAGTGCTGCGACCTTACCTGGGTGGGCGCGAACTGCTCTAAGCTGCGAGGCGTGAACCTTGACGCCGATCGCGTGGCCGAGCTGGCCGCCCGGCCGCTCAGCGAACTGACCAGGCGCGATGTCGCGCTCGCGCTGCTTACCGTGCCGTCGGCCGACGCCCTCGGCTCGCTGCCCGCCATCCGGCGCGGGATGCTCGCCGCGGGCAATCCGCTGTCCGCCCTGTTCTGGTCGTCGTCCGAGGCCGTCCTGCAGAAGATCAACGACAGCGACGCCACGGTCGGGGACGTCCGGACCTGGCTGGAAGCCACCGGTACCGAGCCGAACGGGATCATCGGCCTGCACGTCTGGGACGAGCAGTCCGAGCGCAGCCAGCTGGCCGCGGAGATGCACACCCGGCTGGTCAGCCATCTGGAGGATCAGCTCGCCGCGGGCGAGATCGATCCCGACCTGCTGTCGGCGGGCGACCCGCTGGCCTGCCGGGCCTACATCGCCGTGCAGGAACGGTGGATGACCTCGCCGCTGCCCGACGGCCGGGTGCCGATGGACGTGCTGCTCGACGAGAAGGACGAGGAGTTCCTGGCCGAATGGGACGCCGCTGACGCCGAGGCGCTGGCCGCCGTCGGCGATCTGCTGGACCAGGTCGGTGACCGGCCGGTGCCGGCCGAGGATCTGCGGACGGCCAGCGCCCGGCTGCGCGAGTACATCGCCCGGCCCGGCTGGCCCGGTCAGCTGCTGATCGAGTGCAGTGGCATGCAGGCCGCGGACCTGCCCGCCGACGACGCCGAACTGTGGCTGCGGGTGGCCGCCGGGGTGGCGTCGCCGGAAGGGACGGACGACTGGGCCGGACCGGACGAGACCGAGGGCGACGGCGAGCTGAACGAGACCGACAGCGCGGTCGCCGCCATCTGCGCCATCGATCACTTCGACTGGCTGGCGGTGATCACCGCGCTCGCCACCGGCGGACCGGGTACGTCGGCGTCGGCCGCCGACCTAGCCGGGTACGTCCGCGACTACGACCCCGACGAGGGGGCCGCGGACGAGGAGGGCGGCGCGGACGACTACGACCTCGGCGAACTCGACGACGACGACCCCGAGTTCGACGAGCTCGGGATGGAGGGGCTGTTCCTGCCCGTCACCTCGCTGTGGCAGGTCCTGGGCGCGATCGACGACGAGGACTGCCTGACCGCGCTGGGCTGGTGGGGCCTGCCCGAGGCCATGCGCCGCGTCTGGGCGCCGTCCTAGGGCCGGACGGTCCGCCGGAGCCGGCCCGCGACGGACCTGAGGTCGCCGCGGTCTAGCAGGAGGGCGACGGCGGCGAAGGCGACCGTGGCGCAGACCGCCGCAAGGACGGCCAGCCCGGAGGCCTGCAGCTTGCCGCCGCCGGAGGCGGCCAGGCTCACGGCCACGCCGACGGCGGATCCGGTTGCGCCGGCGGCCAGGCCGGCCAGCATCGCGTGGCCGGAGCCCTCGACGGCGGCCGGGCCGCATATCCGGCGGGTCAGCAGGATCAGCGGGACGGCGACCACGGTCTGGCCGATGGTGTTGCCTAGGGCCAGGGCGGCGACCACGAGGCGGGCCGGGACGAGCTCGGCCAGGGCCACGTCGGCCACGATGACCAGGAGCCAGCTTCCGGCCACCGCCCCGGCCGCGATCTTGAGCCGGCCGATGACCAGCATGACGCGGGTCAGGTTGGCGGCCACCACGGTGCCCGCGATCCCGGGGGCGAAGAGGGCGAAGGCCTCGACCAGTTCCGGGACCTGACCCGGCTGCTGGGCCAGGACGTGCGCGGCCGGGACCGCGATCGCCGCGATCAGCGCCGTGCCCAGCCAGGACAGCAGCAGGACCGCGCGGGTCGAGCCGGCGCAGGTCCGGGCGAACACCGGCCCGTCCCGGGCGGACAGGACGGGGAACGCGCTGATGACGACGGACAGGGCCAGCACCGCGGCCACGGTGTTGAACACCTGCGAGGCGTAGTTGAAGATGACGATCGCGCCGGTGGCTCCCCGTCCGTTGGCCAGCGCGATGGCCACCAGGGTGGCCAGGTCGATCGTGATGAGCTCGACCACGCCGACCAGGGCCAGGCCGCCGGACCGGCGCGCCACCCCGGCCGGGAACCGCAGGGTGGGCCGCAACCGCAGGTGCAGCCGCCAGGTCGGCAGCACGCCCACCAGGACCAGGGCCGCCACCCCCAGCGTGGTGCCCGCCGACAGGACCAGCTCGGCCTGCAGCGGCAGCCGGGCCAGCGGCAGCCCCTTGGCCAGCGGCACGAAGGAGAGAAAGGCCGCGATCAGCACCAGGCTGGAGATGGCCGGCCCGATGGTCGGGCCGGCGAACCGGCGGTACGCCTGGAGCAGGCCGTATAGCACCACCGAGAGCCCGTACAGCAGGGCCTGGGGGGCGAACACCTGGAGCATGCTGGCGGTGGTGGCGACCATGTCGGCGCGCGGGCAGGCCGCGTTGGCGTTGGCCGGGTTGAGCAGCGAGGCGACCGGCTCGGCGACCGCCGCGATGACCAGGCACAGCGGCACCAAGATGACGACCGACCAGGTCAGCAGCGCCGAGGTGATCTGGCCGACGCGCGCGTGCTCGGCCGGGTCATCCGCGGCCCGTTCCGCCGAGCGAGCCAGGACCGGGACCATGGCACTGGTCAGCGCGCCGCCCAGGACGAGCTCGTAGACCAGGTTCGGCACCTGGCTGGCGGTGACGTACGCGGTGCCCAGGCAGCCGGCCCCGATGCTCTGCGAAAACACCAGGGTGCGCACCAGCCCCAGGACCCGGGACACGATGGTGAGCCCGGCGATCAGGACCGCGCCGCGGGCGATGCCGGCCCCGGACCGGGCAGCAGGCACCGCTACGCCGGTCGGCTGCGCCACGTCGGAGTCCCCCACCCTGATTGCAGTGCGCGCGATGCGCTTCGGGGATGAAGGCTAGCGGGTTTCCAAGGCGGGCGGAGGCTCCTCGTCGGCGGCGAGCCGGTGGTAGGCGGGGGTCAAGATCTCGGCCAGGTCCTGACCCCGGACCGGTACAGGCGGCGGCGGGAACATCCGTAGCAGCAGGTCAGGAGTTGACGGAACGGCCGGGGCGGACAGCGCACGCAGCCGGGCCGGGCTCAGCCGAGGGGACCAGAAGTCGGCCAGGGACTCGGCCAGCGGCGCGGCGGGAGTGTCGAGGAGCAGGGCCACGGCGCTCGCGTCCGAGGCCGGGCCGGACCGCGCCCCCTGGAGTTCGCGCAGCGCCGCGAGAAGCTCGTCCCGGGCCTGGCCGCGCCAGGCCAGCATCGCGAACGGGTCGCGGTCGAACTCCTCGGCCAGCACGTAGCAGACCGCCGCGAGGTGCTTGCACGGCACGCCCCAGTCCGGGCAGCTGCAGTGCATGTCCAGGTCCCCGGATGACCGGGGGAACAGCGGCGTGCCGCACTCGGCGAACACGTCCTCGATCTCGTGCGGCATCTCGCCGGCCAGCAGCTTGGCCCGGAACAGNNCGGGCGTAGCTGCGGCCCCGGGCCAGCCTGCTGGCCATGCCGTACGTCTCGAGCACGCCGATGAACCGCCGCGACCACCATTGCTCGCCGATCGCGCCGCGCTTGCTCTTGGCCTTGATGCCGCCCTCGACCCGGATCGGCTTGGCGGGGGGCCAGTCCTCCCAGCGCCCGCTCATTCGCTCACCGCGTCCGGCGAGAGGGCGAGCACGGTCCGCAGGTCGGCGACGGACAGCTCGGTGAGCCAGCTCTCGCCGGTGCCGACCACCCGCTCGGCCAGGGCCTTCTTCTCCTCGATCATCGCGTCGATGCGCTCCTCCAGCGTGCCGAGGCAGACGAATTTGCGCACCTGGACGTTGCGCCGCTGGCCGATCCGGAACGCCCGGTCGGTGGCCTGGTCTTCCACCGCCGGGTTCCACCACCGGTCGACGTGGATCACGTGGCTGGCCGCGGTCAGGTTGAGCCCGGTGCCGCCGGCCTTCAGCGAGAGCAGGAACAGGGCGGGCTCGTCGAGCGACGTGAACGTCTCGACCAGCGCGTCGCGCTGCCGCTTCGGCGTGCCGCCGTGCAGGAACAGCACCGGGCAGCCGAGCCGGCCCGCCAGGTGCGGCTGCAGCATCCGGCCGAACTCGGCGTACTGGGTGAAGCACAGCGCCTTGTCGCCCTCGGCCACGATCTCGTCGCAGATTTCTTCCAGCCGGGCCAGCTTGCCGCTGCGGCCGGGCAGCCGGGAGCCGTCGCCGAGCAGGTGCGCGGGATGGTTGCAGACCTGCTTGAGCTTGGCCATGGTGGCCAGGACCAGGCCGCGGCGGCTGATGTCGTCGGTCGCCTCCTCGATCCGGGCCAGCATGTCGGCGACCGTGGCCGCGTAGAGGCTGGCTTGTTCGGGGGTGAGGTTGCACCAGACCTTCATCTCCTGCTTGTCCGGCAGGTCGGAGATGATCGTCTTGTCGGTCTTCAGGCGGCGCAGCACGAACGGCTGGGTCAGGCGCTGCAGCGCCTGCGCGGCGTCGTCGGATCCGTTCCGCTCGATCGGGATCGCGTAGTCCTCCCGGAACTTCTCCGGCGGCCCGAGCAGGCCGGGGTTGGTGAACTCCATGATCGACCACAGGTCGGACAGCCGGTTCTCCACCGGCGTCCCGGTCAGCGCGATCCGCGTCGCGGCGGGCAGGGCCCGGATCGCCCGGGCCTGCTTGGTGGTGTGGTTCTTGATGTTCTGCGCCTCGTCGCAGACCACCCGCGCCCAGGTCAGCGTGCTCAGCGCGGCCTGGTCCCTGGTCGCCACGCCGTAGCTGGTGATGACCAGGTCTGTCTCGGCGAGGGCCGCGGCAAGGGAGTCCCCGTCTAGGCGGTCGGCGCCGTGGTGCACGTGGACCCGCAGGTCCGGGGTGAACCGGGCCGCCTCCCGCTGCCAGTTGCCGACCAGCGACATCGGGCACACCAGCAGCGTCGGGCCCGACTCCGGGGGCTGCGCGGCGATCAGCGACAGCAGCTGGATCGTCTTGCCCAGGCCCATGTCGTCGGCCAGGATGCCGCCCAGGCCCAGCTCGCCCAGGAAGGACAGCCAGGAAAGCCCGCGCTCCTGGTAGGGCCGCAGGGTCCCGGCGAAGCCCGGGGGCGCGGTCATCGGCGGCAGCCGCCGGTCGGCCTGCCCGGACAATAGGTCGCCCAGCCAGCCGTCGGCGTCCACGCCGGCCAGCGGGACGTCGCCGCCGGGGCCGCCCTGGGCCAGTCCGAGCCCGGCCAGGAGCGCGTCGGCGGCGGTCATCGT
>PLIQ01000314.1 GCA_003140115.1 Actinomycetota bacterium
CATCGGCGAGCGCCGGATGGCGACCTTGCGCGATCTGGGCTCGGACCCGAGCGTGGTCCGCACCGAGCAGGAGACACTCGACTTCGCCGGACGGCAGCTGGATCGCAACCGGCAGGACCTGCCTTTCACCCTGACCTACCTGTTCGGCGACGACGGCGCCGCCGCCGCCCGGCTGGCGGGGAGCACCGGCATCGCAGCCGGGCACCCGGCCGCCCCGGCCACGCTGGCGGTCGGGGACCCGGACCCGGTGTGGCCAGTCGCGGCACTGCTGCAGGGTGAATCCACGCTGGTGAGCCTGGCCGGCGCCCGGTTCGCCGTCCTGCCGCCCGGGGCGTGGAGTGAGCCGCCCGTCCAGGCGCTGGTCGCACCGCTGGCCCAGCAGGGCGGTCCCCCGTACGGGTTCCTGGTGGCCGCCCTGAACCGGTACCGGCCCTTGGACGAGGGCTACCGCGCGTTCGTCGGCCTGGTGACCGGGCACCTGGGGGCGGGAATCGCGAGCGCACGCAGCTACCAGGACCAGGAGCGCCGCGCGGAGGAGCTCGCCGAACTGGACCGGGCCAAGACCATGTTCTTCTCCAATATCAGCCACGAGTTCCGCACTCCGCTGACCCTGATCATGGGTCCGGTACAGGAGCTGCGGCGCCTGCTGGCCGACGCCGATCCCGCGGTGCGCGAGGAGCTGGAGGTCATCAGCCGCAACGGACTGCGCCTGGGCAAGCTGGTCAACACGCTGCTGGACTTCTCCCGCATCGAGGCCGGGCGTATGCAGGCAAGCTACGAACCGGCCGACATCGCGCAGGTGACCGCCGAACTGGCCAGCGTCTTCCGCTCCGCCGTCGACCGCGCCGGCCTGGCCTTCGAGGTGGACTGCNNCCAGGCGGTCGTCACGATCGCCGACACTGGCATCGGCATTCCCGAACCGGAGATGCCGCGGTTGTTCGAGCGGTTTCACCGCATTGAGAACACCCGCTCCCGCTCGAACGAAGGCAGCGGCATCGGCCTGGCCCTGGTCCAGGAACTCGTCCAGCTGCACGGCGGCACCATCGCCGCGTCCAGCACCGAGGGCACGGGCACCACGTTCACCATCAGCCTGCCTTTCGGGCACGCCCACCTGCGCGCCGGTGCCCTCGTCCCGGCCGGCCACGCGGCGACGGTCTCAGCCAGCGCTGATCCGTTCGCTGATCCGTTTGTCCAGGAAGCCCTGCGCTGGCTGCCCGGGACCGCGCAGGACGGTGGCGCCATGGGAGCGCGGCCCGTGCCGCTCGGCAATGACACAGATCCGTCGGCACCGGCGGGCCGCGCCCGGCCCGCGCGGGTGCTGGTCGCCGACGACAACGCCGACATGCGCGAGTACCTGGCCCGGCTGCTGCGTTCGGCCGGCTACCGGGTCACCACGGTCACCGACGGGCAGGCCGCCCTGGACGCGATCCGCGCCGACGCCCCCGACCTGGTGATCAGCGACGTGATGATGCCCCGCCTGGACGGCCTGGGGCTGGTGGCCGCCCTGCGCGCCGACGCCCGCACCGCAGCCGTGCCGGTGCTGCTGTTGTCGGCGCGGGCCGGGCAGGAGGCGTCCATCGAGGGCCTGCAGGCGGGCGCCGACGACTACCTGGTCAAGCCGTTCTCCGCGGCCGAGCTGCTGGCCCGGGCGCGGGCCAGCGTGGAGCTGGCTAGGTTCCGGAACCGCGAAGCGCAGTTCCGCCGCACCCTGATCGACTCCCTCCAGGAAGGCTTCTTCCTCACCGATCAGGAAGGCACCATCCTGGAGGCCAACCAGGCCTTCCTGGCCCTGGTGGGCGCCGGCCCGGAGGGCTTGCCGTACCGCTGGCCGCACCCCTGGCTTCCGGACCCCGGCGCCGACCCTGACGGGTGGGCGATGACGGCCCGGGCGTTCAGGGACTACAAGCGGCACGGCGGCGGCCGGTACACCGTGCCGGTCCGGCACCATGACGGGCACACCATCTGGCTGGCCTGCAGCTCGGCCAGCTTGCCCGGCCCGGACGGGCGCGGCCGGCTGTTCGTCGGCACCGCGCGGGACGTGACCGCGGAACGGCTGGCCACGCAGCGCGAAGCGACCCTGGCCGGTTTCGCCGCTGCCCTGGCCGCGGCCGGGGAGATCTCCGAGATGCTCACCACGGCCGCCCGCGGGATCGCGGCCGCGGTACACGCCAGCCAGGTGACTGTCGCGCTATGGTCCAGCGACGACAACCCCGCCGTCACCGGATGGCCCCGGCTCGCTCCAGGCCAGCGCGCCTCCGCTGCAGTGACCGGAGCGCTGGACGTCGTCCGGCATCAGCTGGCCGCCTCGGTCGCCGTGCTGTCAGGCGACGAGGGCACCAGCTTGCTCGCGGCTCCGCTCGACGGGACAGGCTCATCGGCCATGGCCGCGGAATTCCCGGCCGGACGGCCGGTCAGCGCCGAGGTGCGGGAACTGTTCTCGGTCCTCACCAGCCACCTGGCCCAGGTCCTGGCCAAGGCGAGGGTCTACGAGCAGACCCGCGCCGTCGCCCTCACCCTGCAGCATGCCATCCTCGCCCCCACCGAGCTGCCGCACGGATTCGCGGCCCGGTACACCCCGGCCGTTCCCCCGCTCGAAGTCGGCGGCGACTGGTACGACGTGATTCCGCTGCCCGGACAGCGTACCGGCGTCGTCGTCGGTGACTGCGTCGGCCGCGGGTTGCCCGCCGCCGCGGTCATGGGCCAGCTCCGCTCCGCCAGCCAGGCGGTCCTGCTGCGCGCTCCCGGTCCCGCCGAGGCCCTCGCCGACCTGGACACCTTCGCCAGCCGGATTCCGGGAGCGGAATGCACCAGCGTGTTCTGCGCGATCCTGGATCCCGTGGCCGGGACCCTCACCTACAGCTCCGCCGGGCACCCGCCGCCTATCCTGGTCACGGCCGGAGAGGATTATCAGCTGCTCGATCAGGCCCGGTCTCTGCCGCTGGCCATGCTGCCCGCTGACTGGCGGCGCAGCCAGGCGACGGCCACGCTGCCGCCCGGTGCGACCTTGATGCTGTACACCGACGGGCTCGTCGAGCGGCGGAACCAGTCGCTGGACAAAGGGATCGACGCCGCGGCGGTCACGGTGGCCGAACACGCCCAGGACCATCCGGATGACGTCGCGGACCACGTCATGTCGGCCATGACGCCGGTGGCCGGCTACGAGGACGACGTCGCCGTCTTGATCTACCGGCACCCCCCGGCCCCGCTGACCGTCCAGGTATCAGCAGACGACCCCTCCTGCCTGGCCTTGCTCCGGGCCAGGCTGCGGCAGTGGCTGCCCGCCGCCGGCATCGGCAGCCGGGAAGCCACCGACCTCATGATCGCGGCGGGTGAGGCCACTGCTAACGCCTTCGAACACGCCACCGCCGGCCGCCCCGCCGACGCGGCACCAGTCCAGATCACCTTCACCGCCCGCGCGGCCCATACCGCGGTCCAGCTGATCGTCGCGGATACCGGGAGCTGGCAGTCTCCTGCCGCGGACCGCGAGCAGCCCGCCCCGGGCACCCGAGGCCACGGGATCATTTTCATGCACGCCCTCATGGATGACGTCACGATCGATCCGTCCGCGCACGGGACGACGGTGACCATGACCAAGGACCTGACCACATGACTAACGACGCCAGCCCAGCCGGACCCGCTCACCTGGGTTCCGCTAACAGCCTGCAGGCACGGTTTGAGTTCCTGCCTGCCGGCGAACGTGAACCCGCCGTCGTACGCGCCTGCGGTGACATCGATCTGACCAACGTCGGGCAATTCCAGGTCGCCCTCGACCAGGCGGCCGCCACCTCCAGCGTCATCACCGCCGACCTGACCGCTGTGACCTACTGCGACAGCGCCACCATCCGGGCCCTGTTCCTCGCCGCCCGGCAAACCCGTCTCACCATCAAGGTCAGCTCAGCGGGCCCCATGAACGAAACCCTGCTGAAGGTCTCCGGTCTGGACCAGATCGCCGCCGTCGTCACGCTGGACTAGCCGCGCGCCGACGTGCGCGGAGGTAGTTCTGCCCGGCAGTGGCGATCGCTTGTCACCGCCGCCGCGCCGGTACCGGACGAACGCTTTTCCGGCTATCCCCGGAACCC
>PLIQ01000119.1 GCA_003140115.1 Actinomycetota bacterium
AGATCCGGGCTTGGCGGGCGATCAGTGGTATCCCAGAGCCACATGCCACGTCCGAACGCGTCCGCCTCGGCCGTGGGCTGGTCATTGAGGTCACGATGCCGCTGACAGCGGGCGCCGCGGCCGCCCGGCGTCAAGATCCGGGAGTATATGGGCTTACGGGAGCGGTTTGTGCACTATAGACCCCCAAACCATCCCATAGGCCCCAATCCTCCCGGATAACCGGTCCCGGGGCGAGACGGCTGAGTCAGGAGGGGCTACCGGTACCACGGTGGTCGCATGGAGGCTCGCCTGGTGCCGTGCATCCGGATTCCGCGGCGTATCCAGTGCACTCCAGAGCCTTATATCAAGTGTGAAAACACGCGCCCCCGCTTGACGATTGAGGCAACGATCCAACTATGAACAAGCCCCAGGGGCAAAGGGCCGATATTCCGACACGCGTGCAGTTCAGCAGGCAGGTTCGCAGCCGCCGGGTGCTATGACAACGGGAAGCCACCTCACGCCAGGCCCGGGGTCACCGATCCCGTCTCTCCTGCGAAGTCCAGCGGGGGAGGCTGCCCCGGGTGCCCAGCGTGTCCTGGTGCTCGGCGCCCAGGACCCGCTCACGGATGGGCAGCAGCGCGGCGTACTGGTCGCGGGCCCCGGCCGCATCCCCCGCCAGCCCGGTGAAATAGGCGAGGCTGGCCCGGGCGGTCAGCGTCTCCCAGTGCTCAGGTCCGTAGGTGTCATCGTCCCTGTAAGCGTCGGCGATCAGCCGGAACAGGTCCCGGGCCGCCGGATAGCTGCCGCTCCAGCCGAGGGACATCGCGATCCGGCCCAGGCCGTCGCTGGTTAGGTCGAGGACTGCCCGGGCGTGCGGCAGAAGCATCGCGCACATCCGCCACGCCTCGGGCACTGTCGGGTCGACGGGGACTGCGGCCTCGACCAGAACCGCGGCCGCCTGCTCCCACTGCTCGGCTACCTCCGCAGACTGCTGGGCGACGGTTATGGCCTGTACCAGGCGGTGCACCAGCACCAAGCCGTCCCCGGCCGGGGTGAGCAGGCAGTAGCGGCGCAGCGCGGCGACGGCATCCCCGGCCGCGACCGGATCACCTAGCAACGGCCCGACCGCTGCCGCCACGCCCGGCGCCAGCGCCCCGGCTGCCTCTGTGTCGGCGAGCAGCAGGGCCAGCGGCACCGGCTCCGGTGCCAAGAAGGCCAGCAGGCGCAGCAGCCCCGCTGCGGCCGGGGCCTCGTCCGCCAGCCGGGATGCGGCTAGCCCCAGGGTGGCGGCCACGTCCGCCGGGTGCCCGGCGGCCTGGCCGCGAGCCAGCAGGTCCGCCCGGCGGTCCCGGAACAGCGCCAGGTAGGCGCCCAGGGTGATCCCGGAGACCTGGATATAGGCGGCGGCCTGTTCCAGCGCCAGCGGCAGCCCGCCCAGCTTTCCGGCCAGATCCGCCGCGGCCCGCTCGTCCGGGTCACCGGTCCGGTTTACCAGAAACCCCACCGCGGCCGCGAGGTCCAGTACTGGGACCTCCACAGCCCACTCGCGCGGCCACACCGCGCTCTGGCTGGTGAGAAGCACCCGGCCCCGCCCCGCCGGCGGCAGAAACTTGTGTACGGCCTCCTGTCCGGGAGCATTATCGAACACCACCAGCCAGTCCGCCGGGAACGCGGCCAATACTCCGTGCACCGACGCCACCGGATCCCGCGCATCAACCACCTCCCGGGCGCCGAGCTGAGCCGCCAGCCGGGAAAACTCCGCCACCAGCACCGCCGGGTCCTCGGCCGGGAACTGCCACGCCAGACCCACCTCAGCCAGATGCCGGTGCGCATACTCCACTGCCACACTCGTCTTCCCCGCACCGTGGACCACGTTCGCGGCCACGCCCCCGCTCTTTGCCGTCGCGGTCACGTTCCCGCCCGCCGCCACCGAGTGATCCGACGCGGTCATGGTCGGCCTGATCTCCTTGACCAGCGCAGCCAGTTCCGCCTCCGCGTCCGGATGATCTGCCAGCAGGTCTGCGAACCGGGTCTCCCACTGCCCCGCCAGGGCCGCCTGCACCGTCTCCAGGTCACCCGCCGTCGCCGCGGCGAGCTGGTCCCGGGTCGTATCCAGCCGCCGCTCGATCACCACGTCGGGCTGACCGCGGCCGAACAGCCGGGCCACCTTATGCCGGACTCCTTCCCAGCCATCCGTGACCATCGCCTGCACCAGCGCTGCGGCCGCCATGGCGGCCAGAGCTAGTTACCACCATTTCCCCACCCCTTCAGTGTCGTCACGCGTGACGTGGGACAAATCTACTGTCCGAGCCGCAAACAAGCTGTAGCTAGTTTGCCTCTACTGGGCCCAGAGTCAGCGTCGGTCTTCTCCAGTGCCATATGCCAACTGTGAACAAACCCGACCTGCCCGGAGGCTAACCATCGAAGCGACGATTCAGCTCTGACCGAGCCGAATGTGACACCGTCCCCTGTCTACTCGTCTGGCTGCCACGACGGTAAGCCGATGGGACCGGACGATGTCTTCGGATCTGGGACCCAACCCCGAAGAGTGGCCGTCTTGTATAAGTCCCACATCAATCCAGCAACCTAGGCGTGCCGACTGAGCATCGAAGAGACGTACTCGTTCTGATCCTCTGTCAGAAGTACCCGTCCGCTATGGGGCGGGTCCCAAAATGTACCCCAATCCGTCCCGCGCCGACCTGCCATCACAGCGGCGATCCGGGCTCTGACTCCTCGCCAACACCGGCGCCGCTCCCGCTACCACGCTGAGAGCGGCCCACCGCAAGGGCCGGACACGGAAGCAGCAAACCCGGGAGGCGGCCCACCCGCCCAACTGAGGTTCTTCAAGTAACTCGGGCAGTTCGATCGGTCCGATGTCGGCGAACACGTCCCCGGGTCCGGGGTTGTCGGGGTGGGTCTGCCCGCCTAGGTGATGCATGACCCCCCAGACCGCGTTCAGCGAGGTCTGGACCGCGCCCTCGGCCCACGCGGGCGTCCAGGAGACGTCGTCTCCGGCCATGAAGATGCCCCGTTGTTCGGCCGGCATGCGATCTTGCATGAAATGGGCGTACATGCGGTGGTTGTACCGGTAGTGCCCGGGCAGCGCTCCCTTGAACGCGCCCAGGAAGTTCCGGTCGGCCTCCCAGGACACGGTGATCGGGTCGCTGATGATGTGACTGGCGATGTCCAGATCGGGATAGATCTTGTGCAGGGCGTTGAGCGCCAGCCGGACCCGGCGGTCGACCGGCTCCGGCAGCATCTTCAGCGCGTCGCTCATCCACGAGTACGTCAGGCAGATCACGCCCGGCTGGCCAGGGCCGTTATCGAACAGGTAGGTGCCCCTGGTCAGCCGGTCGGTCAACGTCATGCTCATAACGTCGCGGCCGGTACGTGGATCTTTATCTTTCCAGAACGGCCGGTCGACCAGCACAAAGGTCTTGGATGACTGCATATACCTGGTGCGATCTAGAGCCGCCCATATCTTCTGGGAGAACAGTGACTCCTGCGTGTCGATCTGCGTGGTAAGCAGCCAGCTCTGGCAGGTGATCAGCACCGCCGGGTACCGGCGGACATCTCCCCAGGCGTCGGTGACCGCGAGCTGGCCGTCCGGATCGCGCGCGATCTTCGCGACACCGGCCTTGGGCGCGCCGGAGTGCAGCGAGGCCAGCGAGGTGCCGGCCGGCCAGTAGGCGAGCCGGGGCGCGCGGTGGTNNGAGTCCCAGCCTCCGGTGCCGAACCCGACGTGGCCGAACACCTCGCGATGGTGAAACGACAGCGAGGAGAACGCCTTTGAGCTCGCCACGAAGTCGTAGAACGTGCGGTCGTCCCAGCGAGGCACCAGATCGTTCCACAACGACTTGAGCATCGGTACGTCGCGCGCCCGGATCGCGTCCTGGATATCGGTGCAGCGCACCTCCTCCAGCGCCTGCGCCCAGGCGTCGGCGACCTCGGTGAACAGTGGCGGCAGGTCCTCCAGCGTGCGCGCGTAAAGCGTGACGCCCTCGAGATCGATGACGGTGCTTCCGGCCTCTTCGCTCAGCGGGTTCGGGAACGGCCGGGTGGCCAGGCCCAGCATGTCGATGTAGTGGTAGAAGGACGTCCCCGACACCGGGAAACGCATCCCGCCCAGCTCCGCGACCACGCCCTCGGCTCCCTCGAACGCCTGCGAACGCAACCGCCCGCCGATTCGTGAGGCCTCGTAGACCACCGGCTTGAGCCCGAGCCTCATCAGCTCGTACGCGGCGACCAGCCCGGAGATGCCGGCGCCGATGACGGCCACCTCTTCGCCGTGACGTTCGGCCGGGATCGAGCCCATGCCGGCCGGGTGCGTGATCCAGTCGTCGAACGGGAACGGGAAGTCCGGGCCGAAGATCGTGAGGGGGCCCTGGCGCTCGTCGCGGCCACGTTCGTTCACCATCAAAGCGCCTAACGCTGGCGGCGGGTACCTGCCTACGCGCGAGGATACGCAGGATCGCGCCGTCCATTCAAGGGGCGCAGGGGCGCAAGCAGACCGGGGCGGGCAGCGCAAGCCGCCCGGCCCGGTTCACTGTCGGTTAGAGCGGGCGGACTTCCTCTGCCTGGGGGCCCTTTTGTCCCCGACCAGCGGTGTAGCTGACCCGCTGGTTGTCCTGCAGGCTACGGAACCCGTCAGCCTGGATAGCAGAGTGATGGACGAACACGTCGGCGGTCCCGTCGTCGGGGGCGATGAACCCGTAGCCCTTGTCGGCGTTGAACCACTTGACAGTGCCTTCAGCCATGTACTTCTCCTGTAGAAACGATCGTTCGGGAGGCACGTATGCGCACCCCGGGTTATCGCGACCGCCAGCCTGCCGGGAAGACCTGGCCGTGTACTCGCGGCGCCCGCTGTCGTAAGTTCGCAGGCGTGGGTACACGTAACGAATTTCGACTATAACCACTACCCATTAAACACCATCCCTGACCCCCGGCTGACCAGCCGCGCTCAAACCGCCGCTCAGGCGTCTGACCCCGCCGCCCTTTCTGAGCCCTGCTCCTCGACCGGGGCGAGCAGGGCTCAGGCCGCGGCCGCCGTTACTCCACGCGGTCCAGCGCGGGCTCGGGATGTTCGCCCAGGTACTCCACCCAGGCCCGCTTCACGCAGGGGTAGTGCGTGGAAGCCTCGACCAGGTCCATGAAGTTGCTGATGTTCGCGTCGAACCGCTCCTGTAGCTTCTCGTCGGCGATGCGCCCTTCCGCGGTGAAGGCCAGGTGGGCCTGGGCCAGGGAGAACATGTCCGGATACACCCGCGAGCCGAGGTGCTCAAACGGGACGCGCAGCGCCCACAGGCCGCGGTTGCCCCCGCCCATCGAGGGCGATGCGGACATGAGCAGCCCGTGCCGCTCGTTGAACGGCTGCGGCTGGTAGCGAGATACCCAGTCGATGGCGTTCTTCAGCGCCCCCGGCATCGACGCGTTGTACTCCGGTGAGGCCACGACGAAACCATGACAGGCCTCCAGCCGCCGCCGGAACTCCTCGGCGCCCGGCGGAAATCCCTCGTCGCGCTGGACATCCTGGTCATAAGACGGGGCGTCGAAATCGCGCATCCCCGCAACATCGACATCTCCGCCACCGGCCTCGATAGCCGCCGCGGCCAAGTCGGCCAGCCGCGCGTTGAGGGAGCCCCGACGCATGGACGCTGCGAAAACCAGGAAACGAATGGGCTGACGACGCTGGCTGCCAGGCATCAGCAGGCCCAAGCGCGGGGACGGCGGGAGCCCGCTTCAGCGCGTCCCAGGCCATGACGAGTACTCCAGATGGTCATGGGGGCCTCTCCCAATGACGGATGAGTGCGCAGTTTATCAACCCTCTGCAGACCGGATGGCAGCAGGACATCGCCGCCTGCGGCGACGCATTGACGAGGTGGCCGGGGACGGGCAGACTCGGCGCGTGACGGAATGGATCTATTTCATCCACCCTCCGCGTGATGACTTCGCGGCGACGATGACCTCCGATGAGGAGACCGTCTGGGCGGAGCATTTCCAGCGGCTGCAAAGCCTGCTGGCCAGCGGCCAGCTCATCCTCGCTGGCCCGACCCTGGGAACGGTCAACACCGGCCTGGTCATCTTCGATGCTCCCGACGAGCAGGCCGCGCGGCAGTTCATGGAGGAGGATCCGGTGGTCCGCGACGGCTACGCACTCGGGGAGGTGCGCCCGTTCCGGGTTTCGCTGCTGCGCGGACGAGACTGACCAGGTGAATGCGTCTCCGCGGAAGCGGTTCGTGAATTCTTGCCCAAGGTGCGCGATGGCGGATCATCTCAGGCGGTAATGGTGAGGGGCAGTACCGGGGTGCGCCTGCGGGGCGAGTCGCGGGGGTGCGGGCCGAGGGTGAGCGTGGCCTGGATTCCCCAGTCTCCGGGCGGGATGACGTAGCCCAGCCGGGGCGTGAAGCTGGCGGTGCCGATCAGCAGGGGAACCCGCCCGGTCTGTCCCGGTGCCACCCGGAAGATGACCAGCGGAAGATGCTGGAAGCCCGCGAATCCGCCCACGACCNNGCCGGTGCGGTTGCGCAGCAGCAGGCCGTGCCGCAGGGTGTGCCCGGAGCCGACCACCGCGGGGCCGTCCAGTTCGGCCGCGATCTCGTCCGGGTCGAGCACGTCCGGAAGCGGGCCGGGGGCGGGCGGGCGTGGCGGCTGGCGGCCGGGCGGGTAGGGGAGAGCCCCGACGGTCAGCTCGATGTCGTCTCCGAACTGCTGGTGCAGTTCCTCAGCGGTGGCGGCGGCCCAGGGCGCCAGCCGGATCGTGAAGGGCGGCTGCTCGCCCTCGTCCGCCTCTGGCGTGGGGTATTGCATCAAGGCGTCGGGCTGCTCATCGCGCAGCCTGCCCAGGACTACCTTGAGCTCGTCCCAGACCGCCATGGCAGAAGGCTATCCACGCGACCAAGCCGTCAGCCCGCAGGGTCTTTATCCCAACGCCAGGAAGCGCCCCCGGATCAGGCCTCGTTCATGATCGTGGGTAGAAATGGCCAAATACGCACCAAAAGTACCCGCGATCATGGTCGGCGCCCAGACATAACGGGATCCCGACTGGTCCGCGCTGATCCTCCAGCACGGCGCGCAGGGTGCGGCGGCCGACTTCCAGGAGTACCGGATTGTCTTCGGAGTGGGCCAGGAACACGATCGCGAAGTTCAGCGCCCAGCCCCTGGCCCGTGTCCGCAGGGCGTCGTCGACCCGGCCGCCGGCGCCGCCAGCCGCCCGGTAGGCCGACCAGAAGCGGTCATGACAGCCGAGCGGAAGCAGCATCCAGGCCACCGCCAGGTCGCTGGCCGGGTCGCCCGCGGTGATGTCGCCGAAGTCGATCACGCCGCTGACCTGGCCGTCGTTCACCAGAATGTTCGCCGGGTGCAGGTCGCCGTGCAGCCAGACCGGCGGGCCGTCGTAGCCGGGGGCCGCAAGCGCCGCGTCCCACACGCGCAGCACCGCGTCCCGGTCGACCTGGCCGGTCAGCAGAGCGAGGTTGGCCGCGAAGCTGCCGGCCCGCTCGGCCAGCGGGACACCGCGGACCGGGTTGGCCGGCGCGTCCGCCGGCGCGGGGACGTGCAGCGCGCCGAGGAACCCCCCGACGGCGGCCGCGGCTTGCGCCGCGTCCAAGGACGCGGCTCCCGCTGGATCCAGGGAGCTGGCCTGCGCCGCGGGCACGCCCGGCAGGTAGGGCACCACGCTCCATGAGTAGGGGTAACCGTGCGCGGGAACCCCGGTTCGTTCGGGATACGGGATGGGCAGCGGCAGCGTCGGGGCGAGCCCGGGCAGCCAGCGCTGCTCGTTCTTGATGATCCGCGCGCCTAGGGCGCGGCGCGGCAGCCGGGCGATGAGCCCATCCCCGACCCGGTACAACTCGTTGTCCCAGCCGTTCGCGAGGAACTCCACCGGCAGACGCGCCAGGTCAGGGTGCTGATCGGCGAGCAGCCGACGCACCAGATCCGCCGACACCTCAACCTCGGCCTCCGGCATCCGGTTCACCGCCACAAGGATCAATCCTGCGGCTAGCGCGCTTTCCGGGTGTTGACAATCCGGCGTTTGCGCAACGACTCGAGCCATTCCTGCCCGCTAAGCAGTCGCGTGGTCTTGGCCGACTTGACCTCGCCCTCGGCGGCAACCGCCATCGCGACGCTGGCCGCGGTCATATCGTCGGGTGCCTCATACACGACAAGCACGTCATACTCGCCGAACGGAAAGCCGGCCACCACCATCGTGGCTCCCAGGTCCTCCAGGGTCGGCCTGATCGCTTCCACCGGGTCTTGCGGCTCGTGGAGCTGAGCCGCCATCGACTTCGCGGTGTAGGAGGCTTGGTACATATAGAGCGCCATCGAGACTCCCCTAGGACGGGAACAGGCGACTGCTGCGGTCTAAAGATCGTAGACCGCGGGACTGCCGGGTCTGCAGCAGGGTAGGGAAGGCTTATCGCCTGGGGAAGCCTGGGGAAGCCTGGGGAAGGAGAAGCGATGGCCAAGCCCAGCGATGCGGCCGAGGTGCGGCGAGCGAATCGGACCGAGCTCAGTCCGTTGTCGTTCCTGGAGCGCAGCGTGCTGGTGTATCCCGGCAAAGTGGCCGTGGTGCACGGGGACCGCCGCTACACCTACCGGGAGTTCGGAGAGCGAGTGAACCGGCTCGCCTCGGCGCTGCGGACAGCGGGCCTGCGCAAAGGTGACCGGGTGGCGTTCATCTGCCCCAACATCCCGGCCCTGCTAGAAGCGCACTACGGGGTGCCGGCCGCCGGCGGCGTGCTGGTGGCGCTGAATTACCGGCTGAACGCTCAGGACATCGGCTTCATCCTGGAGCATTCGGGTGCCCGGTTCCTGTTCGTCGACCATGAATTCGAGCACCTCGCCGAAGGCGCACAAGTCGAGCGCGCCGTGCGCATCGACGATACCGGCGCCGCCGGGGACCCCTATGAGGCGTTCCTCGCCGAAGGCTCGGCGGAGCCGGTGACGAGCGAGCTGGCTGACGAGGACGAGCCGATCTCGATCAACTACACCTCAGGAACGACCGGGACGCCCAAGGGTGCCGTCTACCATTACCGCGGCGCGTATCTGAACGCGCTGGGCGAGGTGATCGAGACGCGCCTGACTCCCGAGAGCGTGTACTTGTGGACCCTGCCCATGTTCCATTGCAATGGCTGGTGCTTTACCTGGGCGGTCACTGCGGTCGGAGGCCGCCACATCTGCCTGCGCAAGGTGGAGCCCGGACGGGTCTGGGAACTGATCGACAGCGAGGGCGTGACCCATTACAGCGGCGCCCCGACGGTCCAGGCGTCGATCCTCGACCACGCCAGCGCCCACAAACTCGATCACGAGATCATCACCGCGGTGTCGGGCTCGCCGCCGACCCCCCAGCTGTTCGCCCGCCTGACCGACATAGGGCTGCGGCCCATCCACGTCTACGGCGCGACCGAGTTGTACGGCCCGTACGTGATCTGCGAGCGCCAGGAGGACTGGGCGGAACTCCCGGTGCAGGAGCAGGCCCGGCTGCTGGGACGCCAGGGCGTGCCTTACCTGATCGCCGATCCGGTGCGAGTCGTGGACGACCAGGGCCGCGAGGTGCCAGCGGACGGCAAATCGCTCGGCGAAGTCCTGATGCGCGGGAACAACGTGATGACCGGCTATTTCGAAGATCCCGAGCAGACCAGGGAAACGCTCGCGGACGGCTGGTACCACTCGGGCGACCTGGCGGTCCGCCATCCCGACGGCTACATCGAACTGCGTGACCGCAAGAAGGACATCATCATCTCCGGCGGCGAGAACATCTCCACCATCGAGGTCGAGACGGCGATCAGCAAACACCCGGCCGTCGCCGCCGTGGCCGTCGTGTCCACCCCCGACAGCAAATGGGGCGAACGGCCCAAGGCCTTCGTCGAGCTCAAAGCCGGCGAGCACACCTCCGCTGAAGACATCCTCGCCTTCGCCAAAGAGAACCTCCCCGGCTACATGCGCCCTACCGCGGTCGAGATCACCAAACTGACCAAGACCGCCACCGGCAAGATCCAGAAGACGGAATTGCGCAATAAGGAATGGGCCGGCCACGACCGCAGCATCGGCTAGAACCAGCGGATCCCGCCGCCCGTGTGATTGCATTTTAGCAGCATTAGCTGCATAATGATGCTATGAGTACGTCCATCACCGTGCGGGATGTGCCCGATCAGACGCGCGACGAACTCGCCTCCCGCGCGGCGCTGACCGGACGATCCCTGCAGGAGTACCTGCGGGCCAAGCTCGTTGAACTTGCCCGCCAGCCCGATGCCGAAGTGCTCATCGCCCGCGTCCGGGCCCGTAAAGCAGCGAGTGCCTCCTCGCTGCCGCGTGACCGCATCCTCGCGCACCGCGACGAGGATCGCCGGTGACGCTGGTCGTCGATGCCTCCATGGTCGTCGCCGGGCTGACCGACAGCGGTGCGGACGGCCGCTGGGCCGAGTCCTTGCTGGCCGGCGATTCGCTGGCGGCTCCGCACCTGATGCCGGTCGAGGTCGCCAATATCCTGCGCAGGGCGGCCCTGGCCGGCGACATCTCAGCCGACGTAGCCTCCCTCGCGCACACCGACCTGCTAGACCTGCGCGTGGAGTTCTTTCCGTACCAGCCGTGCGCGGTCCGGGTATGGGAGCTCCGGGAGAATGTGACCTGCTACGACGGATGGTACGTCGCGGTCGCCGAACTGCTCGATGCCCCGCTCGCGACCCTGGACTGCCGCCTGGCGAACTCGCCGGGACCCCGCTGTCAGTTCCTCCTGCCACCAGCCCAGGCTTGAACCGTTCGCGCGTCAGTCGGTGAGGCGGAAGGACTCGTCCGCGTTCAACTCGGCGACATCCATCTGCGCCTTCTGGAGCGATCCCGAGTAATCCCAGTTCACCGACTGCCAGCGAGTGAACTGGTCGAGGACCCAGATGCCGGACTGGCGTGATCCGTTGCCGGACTTGCCGTTGCCGCCGAACGGCAGGTGTGCTTCCGCGCCGGAGGTGGAATTGTTGATGCTGACCATGCCGGCGGAGACTCCGCGGCGGAACCGGAATGCCTCCGCCGGGTCGCGGGTGTAGATGGCCGACGACAGCCCGTAGCCCGGCGCGTTGGCGAGCCGGATCGCCTCGTCCAGATCCCGGTAGCCCACCACGCCGACCAGCGGGCCGAAGGTCTCCTCGCGGAAGAGCGCGTCCTCCTCCCGCACGCCCGTCACGATCGTGGGATGGTAAAAGATCCCGGCCTCCGGATCCCCGAGGAAACCCTCCCGGGGATTGCGGGCCGTGATCCGGCCGGTGCCGGTCGAGCCGAACAGCCGATGATAAGGCTGGATCCAGCCCAGGTACTCCTCGAACCGGCGGCCGAACCGCTCGTCGAGCATCGGGCCGTACACGACGTCACCGAACGGGTCGCCGACTGCCGCACGCCGGGTCGCCTGGTCAAACTTGCCGGTGAATTCCTCCCGCACGTCCTCGTGCACGATGGCCGTGCCCAGTGAGGTACAGCGCTGCCCAGCCGTCCCGAACCCGGAGAACAGCGCGGCCGTCACCGCCAGGTCGATGTCCGCGCTCGGCGTGACCACCATCGGGTTCTTCCCGCCCAGTTCCAGGCAGGCCGACTGCAGGTGCCGTCCGGTCAGCTCCCCGATCCGCGCGCCAACCGTGCTCGAGCCGGTAAACCCGACCTTGTCCACGCAACCCTCGTCGAGTGCGATTTCCAGGCCGGCGAAGGTCTCGTCTCCGTCGGCCAGCACCAGGTTCAGCACGCCGTCGGGCAGTCCGCCCCCGCGCACCAGCAGCTCATACAGCGCGTGGGCGCTGGCCGAGGCGTACTCGGCGGGCTTCCAGACCACGCAGTTCCCGCACAGCAGAGCCGGAATGAGGTACCAGGACGGAACGGCCACCGGGAAGTTCCCCGCGGTGATCACTGCGACAACGCCCACCGGATTGCGGAACGTGAACAGCTGCTTGTCGGGCATCTCGCTGGGTACGGTCTGGCCATAGAGCCTGCGGCCCTCGCCCAGGAAGAAGTCGCAGGTGTCGACGATCTCCCGGACCTCGCCGAGCGCCTCGGCGTAGGGCTTGCCGATCTCCCTGGTCACCAGCCGGGCCAGCGCCTCCGCATTGGCCTCCACCAGTCGGCCGATATGCGCGATGGCCCGGCCGCGGACCGGCGCGGGCACGTCCGCCCAGGCCGTCTTCGCGGCCCGGGCCGCCCGGGCCGCGTCGGCGAACGTCTTCGCGCTGCCCAGCGCTACCTCCGCCACTACCTCGCTGGTCGCCGCCGGGTTCACCGAGCGGAACCGGCCGCCTGGTGCGCCCGTCTCCTCGTGCCCTGCGATCACCGACGTGACGTTACGGTTCATCCGACCCATCCCATTCCGCTGTTGCACGATCCTGCGCCGCGACAATTATCCGCCTCCCTGGCGGTCGTCTCGTAGGTGCCCGCGCAGGGTGGTGGCGGTGTACTCGGTCCGGTGCAGGCCCCGGGCCTGCAGGATCGGAACCACGTGGTCGGTGAACCGCTCGAGCGAGCCGGGTAGCGTGGTCGGTTGCAGGGTAAAGCCGTCGCTTGCGCCCTCGGCCAGCCAGGCCTCGATGAGGTTGGCGAACTGCTCCGGGGTGCCGGTGAACTCCAGCCCGCCGGGCAGGCCGGTGAGCTCGTCGGCGACCTGGCGGAAGGTCTTGCCGGTCTCCCGTCCGCGCCGCACGACATCGTCGGTACGGCTGGTGCGGTTCGCCGCCGCGATGGCGGCCTCGGACAGCGGCTGGTCCGGATCGATCAGTGCGGCGTCGAGCCCGGCGTTGTGAGCCAGGTTGCGCCAGCGGAACTCGGGATCGACTCGGTCTTCCAGGTCGGCCCGCAGGGCCCGCGCCTCGGCCTCGGTGCTGCCGAGTACGAACGCCACGCCGGGCAGCACGAGCACGTCGTCCGGGTCCCGCCCGTGGCGGCGGGCGGTCTCCCGGACCGATTCGCGGAAGCGGCGCCCGGACGGGATGTCCGGCTGCGCGGTGAAGACCATGTCGGCGGTCTTCCCGGCCAGNNCCGCTGACGTCGAAGAACCGGCCGTGGAAGTCGACCGGCCTGATCAGGTTGGTGTCTGCCCAGACACCCTTTTCCTGGTCGGCGACGACCGCGTTGGCATCCCAGCTGTCCCACAGCCGCGTGACGACCTCGACGAACTCCTCGGCCCGCGCGTAGCGATCCGCGGGGTCGGGATGTGCCGCGAGCCCGAAGTTGCCGGCCGCCCCGGCGTACCGGGTGGTCACGATGTTCCAGCCGGCCCGGCCGCCGGACAGGTGGTCGATGGTGGCCAGCCGGCGCGCTAGGTCGTACGGCGCGCTGTAGGTCGTCGACGCGGTCGCGATCAGGCCGACCCGCGTCGTGCTGCGCGACAGGGCCGCGAGGATCTCGAGCGGGTCGAAGCCGACCTGCGGGAAATACCGGGCGCGGAAGATCTCGAGCCCGGGGGAGTCGGCGAAGAACACGGCGTCGAGCCGTCCGCGCTCGGCGTCGAGCGCCGCCCGCTCGAGCACGCCGAACCGGGCCGGGCCGACCAGATCCGCCGGATCCGCCAGCTTCCACGCGGACTCGTGATAGCCGACGCCGACCAGGAAGACGGCAAAATGGGCGTGGCGAGTGCTCATCCTAGTAGCCCTCGATCTGGATCCGGGCCCGCTGCGTTCCACACGCCGACCTTACGACGGTACGCTGGTGGTCAGGCGCTGGAGGGTGCCGCCGGGCTCGCGGGCAGGACTGAGTCCACCTCCACTAACTGGCGTGACCTCGTGCCTTTCTCGGCAGGACCGTCTTCTTACCGCGCCTGAACGCGAGCCCGGGCGCCGAGGAGACGTCATGTCCGGACTTCCCGAACGACCCGATCTTGACCAGCTTCGCCGTCAGGCGCGAGAACTGCTCCGCGCCGGTGCCAATGGTGAGCCGCGCGCCGTGGACCGGCTCCGCGCGGTCTCACCGCACGTAACGCTTTCGGCCGCGCAGCTGGCGCTGGCTCGCGAGTACGGCTTCCAGAGCTGGGCCGCGCTGAAAGCCGAGGTGACACGCCGGCGCTCGTCCGCCGCACCGGCGGAGCGGTGGTCCTTCGGCGGGGCGACGGCCCTCCAGACCCCGGGCGGCGTGCTGCTGCCCGAGATACTGATCGCCGGTGCCGACCAGGCCATCCTGCACGGATCCTTGACCCTGTCCGAAAACGGCCAGCTGATGGCACCGGTCCCGCCCCGGCGGACGCTGGGACCGGGCGCCCTGCTCGCCCGGCTGGTCCCGCGCCTTTCCAGGAACACCAGGGCCCTCCGGGAACGTCGCGGTAAAGCCATGTCAGCCCTCACCAGCGTGCACACCGGTGTCACCATCACCGATGACCACGGCGCCCGGTATACCCTGCGGGGAGGGCGCGGATCTGGCCGGGTCGACGAGCCAGTCAGGCTCGTGCAGTTGAGGGTAGAGCCGGTCCCGGGGCCGCAGACCGAATGGATCGAACTGCACGGCCAGGACGGCACCATGGCCCGCCTGCTGCCCTCGCCTCGCGCGGCCGCGCGGATCGGCCAGCTCGGCCCCGCCCGGGTGACCGCGGCGGAGCGGCCTGCCATGCCCGGCGCAGCGTCGCAGGCCGACGGCCCGCGGTTCTACCGTGACATCGGAGTTGCCCTGCCCCGGGTCAACGGCGTGAGCATCCACCTCGACACCCTGGTTTCCCTGCCCGGCAGCTGGCTGCTGTACCTGCGCGCCACGCCGCGGTGGCGGGGGTACGGCCAGGATGGCCAGCGCGGCAAGGACCCGGTCTCGGCGCATGCCGAAGACGACCGTGGCGGCGGCTACCTGGGCAGCTACGCCAGGAACACCCAGGTCGCTAATACCGCCGAGGAACGCGTCAGGCAAGAGGAGCTCGTACTGCAGTTCCTGCCCCGCCTGGACCCGCTCGCCCGTGCCATCAAGCTGACCTTCCAGGGAACACGCGAGGAGCTAGTCGTAGACATCGAGCTCGGGACAACCTGACCAGGGCAGGGCCATCGTGGTGTGCAGCGCACGGCTGTCCCTTACCGGGGAAGGTGATTTACGTTTGACGTTTCGGTTAGATCGAAGATATCTTCAGGTTATGCGAAGTAAGGCGCCGGCGCTTCTGCCGGTGTTCAGGTCGCCGCTGCAAGCTGACATTCTGGCCGCGCTGCTGCTCAACCCGGAACGTGAGTACAGCCTCACAGACCTGGCCAGGCGGTTCGATGCTCCGCTCAGCACTGTGCACGGAGAGGTAAAACGCCTGACCGATGCGGGCTTGCTGCGTCGCCGCGAGCTCGGGAGATCAGCCATGATCCGGGCGAATACGAGCAATCGCCTGGTCGAGCCCTTGACCGACCTGTTGTTTCTGTCCTGGGGGCCGCTGCAGGTAATAGCTCAGGAATTCGCCGGGCTGGATGGTGCGGAGCGGGTCCTGATCTTCGGTTCCTGGGCTGCGCGTTATCTGCAGCAGCAGGGGCCGCCGCCACACGATCTGGATGTCCTGGTGGTCGGGCATCCCGCGCGCGGTGATGTCTATGACGCGGCGGACCGCGCCCAACAGAGGCTGGGAATGCCCGTCAACCCCGTGATACGACCTGCTCAGGTATGGCGGGAGGCTGCCGACCCGCTGGTTCAGCAAATTCAGTCCGGCCCCTTTGTGAGCGTCCTGGTCCCAGACGAGGACGATCAGGAGTCCGCTGCCACAGAGGAGGCGTGACGGTGCCCCGGTGGTCAAGAGGCGAGGCCGAGGTGGAGCGACAGGTTCGTCTGGGAAGGCTCCAGTACGTGACGGGCGCGGAAGCCAGCGGCGCTCCCCTGCTCGAGACTGCGCGAAGGACCCTAGATACCGCGGCCACCCTGGTTGAGGTTGATGCCCGCAGTGCTTATGTCCTGGCGTACGACGCCGCCCGGCTTGCCTGCACTGCTCTGCTGGCCCAGCAAGGCATCCGCGCCACTTCCGAAGGAGGCCACGCTACCGTTGATGAGGTGGTCAGGGCCCAGTTCGGCGACGGTTTCCGGCCGTTCACTGACCTGTGACGCCGCAGAAACGAACTCGAATACCCGCGCATGCCCGCTGATTCAACCACGGCAGACGAAGCCGGGGAGGCGGTTGAGGCTGCCGAGCTCCTCGTCTCGGCGGCCGGCAACCTCCTAGGACAGCTCTCCTTTTTCCGCTCAGCCGGCCAGTCAGGCTAGCCCGCTTAGTCTGGGTTCATTGGTGAGCCAAACCGGATCACGTTGCCGTCAGGATCGACGAGCGCGCCCTCATGCTGACCCCACTCGGTGTCCTGCGGGAGCCGCACATCGGCTCCCGCAGCAAGCCAGGTCCGGGCCAGCGCGTCGGCGTCCTCGACAAACAGGTAGGCCGTCGACCGGCGGTCGGTTCGCGTGTCGAGGTCTGGCTCGGCGCCAAGGTGAATCTCCGCGCTCTCAAAGGTGACGAAGCCGTATCCGCCGGCGTGCCACTGGCGCGCACCGAAACCAAGCCCGCGGTAGAAGGCCAGGGCAGCGGCCACGTCCCTAACCGGGAAGATCGGCGCTACTCGCGTGCTCACGACCGCAATCTATCTCGCCCGGCCCGTACCGCGGAACG
>PLIQ01000344.1:0-24117 GCA_003140115.1 Actinomycetota bacterium
TACCGGGCCCGGTTGAACCGCCGGTCTACCCCGCGCTGGACCCGCCGGCGCAGCGGATTGAACAGCGCCGCCGCGGCGAGCGTGGCCGCGGCCACGGCCACCGGCGTGCGGAGCCCGAACGCCTGGATGGCCAGGACCAGCGCCGTATACACCCCGGCGAGCAGCCCGGTCACCAGCGCGTAGGCCAGGGTGCGGCTGATGATGCGGTCGATGTCGTAGAGCCGGTACCGCAGGATCCCGACGCCGATGCCGGCCGGGAGGGCGGCCAGCCCGGCCAGCAGCTCGGCCGTCCCGAGCCCGGCGGCCATGATCAGCGACGCGGCGGCGACCGCAGCGCCGGAGGCGAGCCACTTCAGCTGCTGGCGGCGGTCACCTGCGGCCCGCCGCCAGCTGAGCGCCTGATGCCCCACGAACGACAAGCCGATGATCACGATCGCGGCGACGACCGGACCTACCAGCCAGCCCGGCGGATTTGCGAGCCACCCGGCGCTGCTGGTCGTCACGCTGCCGACCGGGTTCAGGCGTACGTCGTGACCGGCGATCGCGGCCGCCGCCCCGGCCACGATGACGGCCAGCACGAACCCGACCAGCACGGCGTAGGTCCACAGCACCGGCCGCCACCGGCGCGACGGCAGCCGGCCATCCGGGAATAGCAGGATGACGACCGGAAAGACTGCGAACGAGGGTGCCGACACCGAGCCCACCAGGAGCACGAGCGGAGCGAGCGGCAGCGCGCGATGGTCGAGACGGTAGTACAGCACGGCGTAGTAACTGGCGACCACGCCGAGCAGATACAGCGCGGTGAAGGCAATCATGAGCCAGCCGATGGGGTTGGCGGGCTGGCGCCGCGCGATCAGCAGGCCCACCCCGGCGAAGGCCAGCACGATGACGACGCCGACCGTGGCATGGCGGAAGGAGAGCTGATGAATCAGCCCGGCTAGCACCAGCGCGGCCACAGCCAGCACCGCCAGCAGGCCGCCCGGTACGACCCGGGTCATGCCGGGCGGTGATACCGCCGGGCGATCGCCCGCTGCAGGTAACGGCGCGGCAGGTTGAACAGCAGCGCGGCGACGATCGTCACCGCGGCGAGGATGGCTGGAGTCTGGAGCCGCAGCACCTGGGTGGCCAGCACCACCAGGGCGACATAGACCAAGGTCAGCAGCCCGGTCAGGAATATGTACCTCATACTCCGCAGGCTATGGCGGCACCGTTCCGGGAGCGTTACGGCACAGCGTGTAGGCCGTCGCAAAGGGCGTTATGGTCATCTCATGCCGCGACCTGACCACAGTCATGCCCTCGATCACGTCGTCGTGATCATGTTCGAGAACCGCTCGTTCGACAACCTGCTCGGCCGCTTGTACGAGCCGGGTGAGGTGGCCTCCTTCGCGGGCGTGACGGGCCTGGACCTGTCCAACCCGGTCCCGGACTGGGCCGCGGGCGCCGACCCGGGAACGACGCCCAGGCTGGTGCCGTACGAGACCGCGGTCGGCATGAACACCCCCTCCTCCGATCCCGGAGAGGAATACCCGCACGTCAACACCCAGCTGTTCGGCCTCATCGACCCGCCGTCCAACCGCGGGATGGTGATCCAGCACATCGCCTCCCCGTACAACGCGCCGGCCAATCCCGGGCAGCTGCCGACCATGGACGGGTTCGTCACCGACTACATCAGCGCGTTCATGGCCGAGATGGGCCGGCCGCCGGTCTTCGAGGAGTACGCGCAGATCATGACGGGCTACGCGCCGCTGCAGGTGCCGGTCACCTCGGCGCTGGCCCGGGGGTTCGCGACCTTCGACCACTGGTTCTGCGAGGTGCCGTCGCAGACGTTCCCGAACCGGTCGTTCTTCCACGCGGGCACCTCGTCGGGATACGTGATCAACATGGAACCCGCCGAGTCCTTCCCGCTGCACAACGACGCCGAGACCATCTTCGAGCGGCTCGAGGCCCGCGGCCTGACCTGGCGGGTCTACTGCGACCCGCCGAGCCACATCTCCCTGACCGGCATCATCCACGCGCCCCGGCTGCACGACCGGTGGGCGACGAACTTCTCCACCACCGACCGATTCCTGGAGGACGCGGCGAGCGGGCAACTGCCGGCCTACTCGTTCATCGAGCCCAACCTGCTGTACGGCCACAACGACATGCACCCGGCGTTCGACGCCTTGTTCCCCGGGGCGGACCTGGATCCGCCGTCGGCGCTGCTGGGAGGTGAAGCGCTGCTCGCGAAGGTCTACGACGCGATCCGCTCCTCGGCGTCGCCCGACGGGTCGAACGCGTACAACACGCTGTTCATGGTCACCTTCGACGAGCACGGCGGAACCTACGACCATGTCCCGCCACCGGCCGTGCTGCCGCCGGACCCGGCCGCCCCGGCCGGGCAGATGGGCTTCCGGTTCGACCGGTCCGGCCTGCGCGTGCCGGCCATCGCCGTCTCGGCGTGGATCCCGGAGCAGACCGTGATCAACAACCAGTACCGGCACACGTCGGTCATCCGGACCCTCCGGGAACGCTGGCAGCTCGGCGCGCCGCTGACCGCCCGCGACGCCGCCGCACTGGACCTCACGCCGGTCCTGTCCCTCGACCGCCCGCGGGATCCGGAGAACTGGCCCGAGGTCACGCCGCTGCCGGTGCCCGCGTTCAGCCCGGCCCGGGTGCCGCTCGAAGCCCGCCTGAAGGGCCTGTGCAGGGCGGCTTGTTTCCCGGTCCTGGCGCTGGCGAAGGACATGGGCCTGCCCGCCCCCGGCCTCGACCAGGACGAAGCCATCGGCCGCGCCGACGCCATCGCGCTCATCGACGAGGTGTTCGGACACATGTTCCCCGGCCTGCGGACGGACTAGGCGCTGACGATGCCAGTGGGCCGCAAGCATGGGCGGTGGATCGACACGCTACTGATGCAGCGAGACCTGGAGCGGGGCCGGTGAGTACGCCGTTCACCGGTCACGAGGAGCGCTGGCAGGCCCGGCTGGGGAAGCTGCGGGACGTGGTGCGCCAGGAACTCGTGGCGCGCCAGTTGGCCGCCGAACTGGGACCACGGCCCGTTCGGATCATCGATCTTGGCTGCGGTCAGGGGACGCAGGCGGTCAGGCTGGCGCGGCGCGGGCATGAGGTGACCGGGGTGGACACCTCCGCCGAGCTGCTGGCCCGCTTCGAACAGGATCTGGCCGCCGAGCCGGCCGAGGTCCGCGCCCGGGTGCGGGTCGAGCGTGGTCTGATCGAGGATTGGGCCGAACGGCCCGGGGTTTCACCCGCCGAGGCCGTGCTGTGCCACGGGGTGCTGATGTACGCGGCGGATCCCGATCCGGTCCTGCGCGCCGTCGCCGGGCTGACGGAGCCGGGCGGGATGGCGTCCTTGCTGGTCCGCAACGGGGACGGGCTGGCCATGCGGCCCGGGCTGCTCGGCAACTGGGCGGCGTGCGCGGAGGCGTTCGGATCGGTCACCTACGCGAACCGGATCGGGGTCACCGCCCGGGCCGACCGGCTGGCCGACCTGACCGCCCGGCTGACGGGCCACGGGCTGGACGTCACCGCCTGGTACGGCGTGCGGGTGTTCACCGACACCGCGCCCGGCGACGCCGAACCGCCGCCGGACCTGGAATCCCTGTTGGACTGCGAAGAACGGGCCGGGCGCACCGACCCGTACCGCCAGGTAGCCGCCCTGCTGCACGTGATCGCCCGACGCCCAAACTAGGGTGAGAGGACCTACGGGAGCCGGCAAACGCGGTTGGACTACCGGGCCGAGCGCCATAAGGTAAGTACTGCTGTGAGAGACAACGAGGTCATTGAGCGGATTGACGCCTTCTGCGACGTTGTCCCACGTCGCCGGGCGCGGGCCGACGAGCACGGCCCGCTCGAGCTCTTCGTTCCCACCGGCTCGGGATGGCCGTATTATGCGCGGCCGAAACGCGGCTCCCGCCCGCCGGTCACCGCGGCTGACATCCGCGCGGTGCGCGCCCGGCAGCGAGAGCTGATCATTCCCGAGTCCTTCGAGTGGATCGAGCAGACCGCGCCCGAAATGGCCGCGGCCGCCGCCGAGGCAGGCCTGGAGGTCTGGGCTCACCCACTCATGGTCCTCGCCGGGCCCGCGCAGGTCCCGCCGCCGCCGCCGGGGGTCACGGTGCGGATCGTCGCGCCTGAAGACGCCGAACTCGAGCGGGTCTGGGCCGTGCCAACCGTGGCGTTCAGCCATCCGGGCACGAGCGTCGGCGACGCGGGGCCGGCGGAGCGGGACAAGATCGCCGCGGACCACGATGGCGGCACGCTCGCGATGCTGCGCGAGCGGCTGCGATCGGGGCACTCGGTGCTGGCCGCCGCGTTCGGCCCGGTCGGCCCGGTCGCGGCGGGAAGCTGCCAGGCGGTGGACAGCGTGGCCGAGATCACCGGCGTGGGCGTACTGCCGGCGGTTCGCCGGCAGGGCCTGGGCGCGGCGGTCACCGCGCTGCTGGCGGCGGACGCCCGGGAGCGCGGGGTGCAGACCGTCTTCCTGTCCGCCAGCGACGACGCGGTCGCCCGCATCTACGCCCGGATCGGATTCCGCCGGATCGGCACCGCCATGATCGCCGAGCCCGCCCGCTAGTCGGGAGTGGGCGGCGACCCCGTTAGCGACGTGCCGCTATGGTCGTCTGGTGCTGTCACGCTGGCAGGGCGGGTTCGCCGCGCTTATCGTCACGCTGCTCACCGGCCTGCTGGTGATCCTGGACATAACCGACGAGGCGATGCGCCGGTGGTGGGCCGGTCACGCGCTCACCACCGACACGGTGTCGGGGCTGCTCGTGCTGCTGATCACGCTGCTGGTGGTCGACCAGGTCGTCAGGCTCCGGCAGCTTAACTCCCGGGCCCAAGCCGTGGCGGCCCAGGCGGCCATCATCATGACCCAGGCCGGGCGCGCGTTGAATGCGGTAACCCAGGCGACGGCCAAGGGCGCGCACGACACTGACCGTGACGCCGCCTCCAGCGAGGTGCGAACGTACATGATGATGCTGCTGGTCGGCGCGCCGGTCCTGATCGACGCGCAGGTGTCGAGGAATTTCCTGGAGCAGGCCCAGATCGTGGGCGGGCTGATGGCGGTCTCGGTGGGAATGACGGCCAAATCGTCCGGTCAGGCAGCGGCCAAGGACGCCCGGCTCGACGACGCGGTGCAGCGACTCCGGGCCGCTTCAACCCCGCTGCTGCAGGTGCTCACCCCGGAGACCCAGGCCGCCGTGCGCGGAGACGAATCCGCCTGACTACCCTGGAACCCAGCCATTCCAGCAGGTCTGCCCCGCGGGGCAGCACACGACAGGATGTCGTCATCGGCATAAGGGGCAGGCACTCCTCGGGAGTACCCGCGAGTACCAGGGTGGTGCTAGCGGTCGCAGGCGTCGCCCTGCTGATCGCCGCTGGCCTCGTCGCGGTCTTCACGCTGGGGGGATCGGGAGCCCGGCCGCCGGGGCACGATGCCGCCGTGGCAACCGAAGCTGCCCCTGCCTCATCGAGCGACCCGTTGGCCGCGACGGCCGCCGCGAGTTCGCGTGCCGCCCGGCCAGCGGCGTCGCACCGCAATCCGCTCGGAACGGCAGCGGCCTCGTACGTGTCGACCCGGGACGGCGTCGTCCTGGCCGCGGTCTACGACCTGCGCACCGGCCAGACCTGGCATCTCGGGCAGGGGCAGCCGCAGGACGAGGCGAGCGTGGTCAAGCTCGACGTGCTCGAGACCTTGCTTGCCGAGCGGGGTCGCAGCGGTACCGGCCTCTCGGCCAGTGATCAGACTCTGGCCGAGCAGATGATCGAGGACAGCGACAACGACGCGGCGACCAGCCTGTGGGACGAGGTCGGCGGGGCCAGCGGCATCCGGTCGTTCAACGCCTCGGCCCGCCTGGCCGACACGGTGCCGTCGACGTGCGTGAACTGTCCCGGATTCCCCTGGCCCGGATGGGGGCTGAGCACGACGATCCCGGGCGATCAGCTGACCCTGCTGCGGGCGCTGGTGGAGCCGAACCCGCTGTTGACCAACGCGGCGCGCCGCTACGCGCTGTCGCTGATGGAAAACGTGACGCCGGACCAGCGGTGGGGGGTCTCCGGCGGCGTCCCGGCCCAGGCCACCGTGGCGCTCAAGAATGGC
This sequence comes from Actinomycetota bacterium, assembly GCA_003140115.1. Next base: position 6,098 of record PLIQ01000344.1, read on the forward strand.
TGGCTCCCGCTGAACAGCGCGAACAACGACTGGCAGATCAACAGCGTGGGCTGGATCTCGGGCAGCGGGCGAGACTACCTGATCGCCGTGCTGACCACCGGAAATCCGACCGAACAGTACGGCATCGACACGATCGACGAGCTAGCCGCGATCGTCTGGGACACCATGAGCTGAGCTCAACGCCGCCTCGCCACGCGGATCAGCTTCCTGCGAATGGTCCTGGCCAGGACGACCACCAGCGCCAGGGCGAACCCGAGGCTGGCATCGATCTTGAGGTGCGTCGGACCCCAGATGATCAGGGCGGCCAATCCCGCGTATCCGGTCGAGACAATGACGACCACGAAGGTGACTGGCGATCGAGGCGGCACTCCCGCTCGCTGGAAGACGGGCTGGAGCGCCTCGAGCAGGACGGGGTTCTGCCTCCGTGAGGCTCGGAGCAGAGTGCCCCACCGGAACGCGAACAGCGAGAAGTGCGCGGTCCACTCCTGGTCGAAGTACAACACTCCTCGAGCGCCGGCCATTATCCGCGGGTGCCTGACGGCGGCCAACTGAGCAAGGTCGGCCGGCAATTCGACGCCGGGAACTTGCCGCTGGAGGACGTCGCGAAACTGCCGCCAGCGGTCGGCCTGGGCCGGAATCATGAAGACGAGGCGCTCCGGCGGCACCAGCTTCAGCGCTTGTTCCAGTTCCCAGCGGAGCCCGTCGGTCTCGCCGATCCGCGTGACGACGAGCGCCGCCTCCCGCATCAACTCGATGACGTCCGTCTGCCACTGAACGTTTTCACGCTGGGTGCGAGCGACCCCGAGCCTGGGCGCGCTCCCCGGCTGGGGCAACCCAATGACCGGCCCCACCAGCCAGAATGCGTTGGCAAGGGCCTGCTCGTTGGTACGGTTCTGCGGATCTTGGCTGATCTGGTTCGTGTAGTACTGCATGAGTTCGTCATCACGGAAGGAGCGGAGGTACAGCACCGGTGCGCGCTTGTCAGCGGCCCGCACTGCTTCCGCGGATCGCGCCAGCCACGGACGTGTGCGCTGGATCATACGCAGGCCTGCGAGCGTCACGAGGATGCACGGAATGACGACGACGAGGAACCAGTCGAGGCCGAGCGTGGCAAAGACTGCCGCGGCCGCCACGAATCCCAGCCACCAGCACAGCCAGCCGGTAAGCAACCTGGCCCGCGCGAACGGGCGCTGATCGGCCACGAACATTCCCTTTAGGTCAGCCGGTGTTCTGGTTCGCTGCTCGCTGCCTGACCAGGGCGGCGGGGGTCAGGCCGGCCAGCTGGTGGCATTCCCTGGTCAGGTGAGCCTGGTCGGCGTAGCCGGCTTGCGCCGCGAGGGCGGCTAGGTCCAGGGCGCCTGGTCCGCCGGGGCCGGCGTCGATACGGGAGACGAACCGGCGGAAACGGAGCACTCGCTGCAGGGTCTTGGGGCCGTAGCCGACGACCGCGTGGCAGCGGCGGCGCAGCTGCCGGATGCTCAGCCCGACCTCAGCCGCGACGTCTTCGGCTCGCGCTCGCGGGTCGGCCAGCAGGACCGTGGCCTGGGTCGCGGCCGGGTCGGGGTCGGCGTCGGCGACGAGGGCGGCGGTCAGTTCCAGGGCCTGGATCGCAGCGGCATCCGGGTCCAGCGTGCCCGGCAGCCGCCGCGCCCCGGGCCGGAGCAGGTCCTCCAGGTCGACGCGCTGGTCGCGGAGTTCGCTCAGCGGAACGCCGAGTGCCGGGCCGCCCGCCTCAGGCCGGAAACGGACGCCGAGGACCACCGCGCCCGCCTTCACCACGGTGCTGACCGGTCCGGTATCCGGGCCGGCCACGGATGCGCCCCGGCCCTGCTCCCAAATCAGGTCGCTGCACGCGTCGGGCAGCACCAGGACGATACGGTCCAGGCCGCCATCCGGGATGACCTGGGCCCACAGGCACGCGATGGCGTGCCGCAGCCCGGCCGGGGCCGGCCATTCCGTGTAGCCGGGCGGCAGGTCACGCACGCGGACGGCCTGCAGTGCCACCCAGCTAGCATGCCACGGCGGTGGCCGTTTCGTTCAATACGGGACGCCCCGGCCGTGCTGTGATGGGCGGATGAACGCTCCTGACTTCGATGCTGCCGCTACGTTTATCGCCGCCAGCGCGAGGATTATCGACCGGCGGCGGTGCCAGCGGCTGTTCGGCGACGACGACGCCCAGCCGGTACGGGACGCGGTGGCCGCCTACCGCAACGAGGACGGCGGGTTCGGGCAGGCCCTCGAACCCGACTGCCGCGCCCCGGGCAGCCAGCCGCTGGCGGTCGACATGGCCCTGCGGATCTTGGACGAGGCTGACGCGTGGGACGACGCACTGGTCCGCGGCGCCTGCGACTGGCTCGCGGCGGTCGCGCCCGCCGAGGGCGGCGCGGCCTTCGTCGAGGGGACGCTGTCCGGCTGGCCGCACGCGCCGTGGTGGGTCCCCGAGACGGGTCATCCCGCCTCGGTCATCGCGACCGGCCTGATCGCGGGCACGCTGCACGCCCGCGGGGTCAGCGACCCCTGGCTCGACCGGGCCGACGACCTGATGTGGGCCCGGATCGGCGCGCTGGCCGAGCAGGGCGGGAACGAGCTGCAAAGCGGGCCGGGCGGCGGCTACGAGATGTTCGGCCTGCTGGCGTTCCTGCAACACGTGCCGGACCGGGACCGGGCCCGCCAGGCCTTCGGCCGGATCGGGCCGCTGATCATCGACCGGGACCTGGTGGCGCTCGATCCCGAGGCACCCGGTGAGGTGCACTCCCCGCTGGCCTTCGCGCCCCAGCCTGATTCGCTGGCGCGCGAGCTGTTCGACCAGGCCACGATCAAGGCGCACCTGGACCATCTGGCCCAGGCGCAGCGCGAGGACGGCGGCTGGACGTTCAACTGGCTGGCCTGGTCCCCGGCCGCGGAAACCGAATGGCGCGGCTTCCTGACCGTCGATGCGCTGCGGCTGCTGCGGGCCAATGGCTACCTGGCCTACCCGTAGAAACGGGACTCCATGACCGTGCGGGCCCGGCGGGCGGCGCGGCGGTAGTCCTGCTCCAGGGCCTGCGCGGCGTCGCCTGGCGGGTAGCCGAGCAGGCGAGCCACCGCGGTCAGCTCGCCGTGCCGGGTCGGCAACGTGTCGCTAGGCCGTCCGCGGACCAGCACGATCGCGTTCCTGATCCGCGCGGCCAGGTGCCAGGCGGTCATGAGCGCGGCCGCGTCGTCGGCGGGCAGCAGGCCGTCCTGCACCGCGGCCGCCATCGCCTCGCCGGTCCGGGTGGTGCGCAGCGCGGGCACCGCGTGGGCGTGCTGCAGCTGGAGCAGCTGGATCGTCCATTCCACGTCGGACAGCCCGCCCGGGCCCAGCTTGACGTGCAGCGCCCGGTCCGCGCCGCGCGGGATCCGCTCGGCCTCCATCCGGGCCTTGATGCGGCGGATCTCGCGCGCGGCGGCCGGATCGATCCCGTACAGGGGATAGCGGAACTCGGCAATCATCCGGATGAAGCGGTCGCCGAGCTCGGTATCCCCCGCGGCCGCCTCGGCGCGCAGCAGAGCCTGTGCCTCCCACGGCGCGGACCGCCCCCGGTAGTAGGCCCGGTAGGCGGCCAGCGTGCGCACCAGCGGGCCCTGCCGACCGTCCGGCCGCAGGTCGGCGTCCACCACCAGGGCCGGGTCGGGCACCGGCAGGGCGAGCAGCCGGCGCAGCTCGGCGGCCACCGCGTGCGCGGCGTCCGCCGCCTCCCGTTCCGGCTGGCCGGGGATTGGACAGTGTACGAACAGCACGTCCGCGTCGCTGCCGTAGCCGGACTCGTGACCGCCGAACCGGCCCATCGCGATCACGGCGACCCTGGTCGGCAGCGGCCGCCGCAGCTCGGTGGAGACCTTCCGGAGGGCCACGTCCAGCGCGACCTGCACCGTGGCCCAGGTGACGCCGGTCAGCGCCTCCCCGGTGGCATCGAGGCCCTCGGTGACGCCCAGGACGTCGGCGGCGGAGATGCGGAGCAGCTCGCGGCGACGGACCGACCGGACCGCCGACACCGCGGCCTCGGCGTCGTCGTCGTACCGCAAAGCCGCCGCCATCATCTCCGAGCGCAGCGCGGCCCGGCTGCGCGGCGCGAGCTCGGCGTCGTCGGCGAACATCGCGACCGCGTCCGGCGCCCGCAGCAGCAGGCCGGTGGCGTACCGGCTGGACGCCAGCACGCGAGCCATCCGCTCGGCCGCCTTGGTTTCGTCCCGCAGCAGCCTCAGGTACCACGGGCTCTCCCCCAGTGCCTCGCTGACCTGGCGGAAGGCCAGCAGGCCCGCGTCGGGCTCGGCGGCGTCGGCGAACCAGCCGAGCAGGACCGGCAGCAGCGTGCGCTGGATCGCCGCCCGCCGGGACACGCCCGTGGTCATCGCGTCGATGTGGTGCAGCGCACCCGCCGGGTCGACGTAGCCGAGCGCCTCGAGCCGGGCCCGGGCCTCGGCCGGGGTCAGCCGGGCCGCGTCCGACGGGAGCCGGGCCACCGCGTCCAGCAGCGGCCGGTAGAACAGCTTCTCGTGCAGCCGACGGACCTGCCGGGCGTGCAGCCGCCACATCGCGTCGAACTCGAACGCGGGGTCGGCGCGGTTCATGGTGCCCGAGGGCGGATACCACGGCCCGTTCGGCAGATCAAAGGATCGCATCGCGCGGCCGAGCCTGCGCAGTACGGCGGGATCCTCGGGCAGGGTGTGGGTCCGGCTGAGGCGGTACAGCTGCAGCAGGTGTTCGGTGCGGCGCAGGAACCGGTAGGCGGCGGCCAGTTCGTCCGCGTCGGCGCGGCCGACGTACCCGCCCGCAGCCAGCGCCGCCAGCGCCGGCAACGTCGCGGGCGCGCGCAGCGTCTCGTCGGTGCGCCCGTGCACCAGCTGCAGGAGCTGGACGGCGAACTCGATGTCCCGCAGCCCGCCGGGGCCGAGCTTCAGCTCGCGCCCGGCCTGCCGGGCGGGCAGCGACTGCTCCACCCGGCGGCGCATGGCCTGGGTGTCCTCGACGAAGTGCTCGCGGCGCGCCGCCTGCCAGACCAGCGGGGCGAACGTATCGGCGTAGGCCTGGCCGAGGGCCATATCGCCCGCCACCGGCCGGGCCTTGAGCAACGCCTGGAACTCCCAGGTCTTCGCCCAGCGCTCGTAGTAAGCCCGGTGGCTGGCCAGGGTGCGGACCAGCGGGCCCTGACGGCCCTCGGGCCGGAGGTTCGGGTCGACGGGGAAGATGCTGCCCTCGGGGGTGGACCGGGCGCAGACGCCGATCAGGCCCGCGGCCAGGCGGCTGGCGGTGGCCAGCGCCGCGGTCTCGTCCCCGGCTCCGTTTCCGGTCGGTTCGGCGACGAAGATCACGTCGACGTCGCTGGCGTAGTTCAGCTCGCGGGCGCCGCACTTACCCATGGCCACCACGGCCAGCCGGCACGGCACGGACCCCGGAGCCAGCTCGGACCGGGCCACGGCCAGCGCCGCCTCGAGGACCGCGGCGGCGATGTCAGCCAGCTCCTCGACCACCTCCTCCACGCTGACCACCGCGGTCATGTCGCGCGCGGCTAGGTGCAGCAGGCGGCGCCGGTACGCCGCGGCCAGCGCCGCTACCGGCTCTTCCTTGGCGTCTTGGCCCGCGACCGGCTCGGCCAGACGCGGGCTGGCCCCGACCGCCAGCAGCATCTGCTCGCGCAGCTCGGCCGGGCTGGGGCGGCCGAGGTCGCCGCGGAGCAGCTGGGCGTCTTCGGGGTGCCGGGTCAGGTGGTCGGCCAGGCCGGCGCTGACGCCCAGGACCGCGGTCAGCCGGTCGCGGAACTCGGGTTCGTCGCGTAGCGCCTGGCGCAACGCGGTCCGGTCGTCCGTGGCGCCGAACATCCGGGCCAGCCCGATCAGGGCCAGGTCGGGATCGGCCGCGGCGGCCAGCGCGATCAGCAACGGGTCGGCGTCCGGCTCGCTCCCGGTGCCGTCCGGGTCGACGCCGAGGTCGGTGAGCAGCAGGCGCTCGGCCCGCGCGGCGTCCGCGAAACCCAGCCGGGCCAGCCGCCCGGCCAGCGTGGTCCGCGAGCCGCTCACGCTGCAAAACTAGTTGATCCGCTACCGTGCGGTAAGTGCCGGGAGGCGAGGGGAGAATCACGGTGAAGTATCTGTACATCGCGGGCAAGTGGACACCGGCCGCGGATGAGGGCACGTCCCAGACCATCAACCCGTTCGACGCGACCCCGCTGGAGAATCTGGCCGAGGCGTCGGCGGCGGACGTCGACGCGGCCGTGGCGGCGGCCCGGGAGGCGTTCGACGAGGGCCCGTGGCGCCGGTCGACGATCACCGAGCGCACCGCGCTGCTCAGCCGTATCGCGGAGTTCTTGCAGCGGGACCGCGAGCAGCTGGCCCACACCGAGAGCCTGGACACCGGCAAGACGCTGAACGAGGCGCGGGCCGACGTGGACGACACGACCGCGGTGTTCCGGTACTACGCGGGGCTGGCGGGCTCGCACGCGGGACGGGTGGTCGATCCGGGCCGGACCGGCGTGGTCAGCCGGATCACGCACGAGCCGGTCGGCGTGTGCGCGCTCATCGCGCCGTGGAACTACCCGCTGCTGCAGATCTCCTGGAAGCTGGCGCCCGCGCTGGCCGCGGGCAACACGACGGTGGTCAAGCCCAGCGAGCTGACCCCGCTGTCCACGGTCGCGCTGGTCGGGCTGTTCGAGGAGGCCGGGATCCCGCCGGGCGTGCTGAACCTGCTGCTCGGCCAGGGCGGGACGGTGGGCCAGGCGCTGGTCGCGCACCCGGGCGTCGACCTGATCTCGTTCACCGGCGGGCTCGGCACCGGCGAGAAGATCATGGCCTCGGCGGCGCACGGGGTGCGGCGGGTGGCGCTCGAGCTGGGCGGCAAGAACCCGAACATCGTCTTCGACGACACCGACTTCGACACCGTCGTCGACAACGCGCTGACCGCGGCGTTCCTGCACTCCGGGCAGGTGTGCTCGGCCGGCGCCCGGCTGATCGTGCAGGACCGCCTGCACGACAGCTTCGTCGCCGAGCTGGCCGCCCGCGCGGACCGGATCCGGCTGGGCAACGGCCTGGACCCGGACACCGAGTGCGGACCGCTGATCTCCGCGGCGCACCGGGCCAAGGTGGAGCGGTACATCGCGCTCGGGCTGGCCGAGGGGGCGTCGCTGCGGGCCGGGGGCGAGCGGCCGTCGTCGCCCTCGCTGGCTCAGGGGTTCTTCCTGCGGCCTACGGTGTTCGCCGAGTGCCGCCGGGAGATGGCGGTGGTACAGGACGAGGTATTCGGGCCGGTCGTGACCGTCGAGCGGTTCGGCACCGAGAACGAGGCGATCCGGCTCGGCAACGACACCGCGTACGGCCTGGCGGGCGCGGTGTGGACCTCGGACGCGGGCCGGGCCGAGCGGGTCGCGGGCGCGCTGCGCCACGGCACGGTGTGGATCAACGACTACCACCCCTACCTGCCGCAGGCGGAGTGGGGCGGGTTCGGCCGGTCCGGCATCGGCCGCGAACTCGGCCCCTCGGGCCTGGACGAGTACCAGGAGAAGAAGCACATTTACCACAACACCCGCCCGGCCCCCGCGCGCTGGTTCTCGGGTTAACGAGCCGACAGCTCGGGGTTGTTTCCTGTCAGCGAACCCAGTGGCTGGCCGGTCCGGGCGCTGCGGCCCGTGTGATAGGCATGGGCCATGGTCGATCTCATCCCGCGTCAGGTGCTGTTCGGCAACCCGGAGCGCATCAGCCCGCAAATCTCCCCCGACGGCACCCGCCTAGCCTGGATCGCGCCGCACGAGGGGGTGCTCAACGTCTGGCTCGCGCCGATCGGGGCCGATGGCGTCGACTGGGACGCCGCCACGGTCGTGACCGAGGACACCGACCGGGGCGTCCGGGTGTTCGGCTGGGCGTGGGACGGCAGGCACCTGCTGTACCTGCAGGACACTGGCGGTGACGAGAACTGGCGGCTGTACGACATCGACCTTGAGACCATGGCCAGGCGCGACCTGACGCCGTACGACGGCATCCAGGCGCGGATCATCGCCAGCAGCAAGAACCACCGCGACGAGCTCCTGGTCGGCATGAACCGGGATAACCCGCAGCTGCACGACGTCTACCGGCTGGACCTGAAGACCGGGGAGCTGGCCAAGCTGATCGAGAACCCCGGGTACGCGGGCTGGCTCGCCGACGAGGACCTGGTGGTGCGCGGGGCACTCGTCCCGCTGCCCGACGGCGGCTTCGACCTGCTGGTGCGCGACGACGCCGCGGCAGACTGGCGGAAACTGCTGACCATCCCGTCCGACGATGCCTCGGCCAGCCACGTGCTGGGGTTCACCGGCGACGGTAAGTCGCTGATTGGCATCAGCTCGGTCGGGGTGAACACCGGCCGGCTGGTCAAGGTCGACATTGCCTCGGGCGAGGACCGGGTGCTGCTCGAAGACCCCGACGCGGACGTGGCGGGCGCCATCTTGCACCCGGACACCCGCGAACCTCAGATCGCCGTGGTGCTCAAGGACCGCGCCGAGTATCACGTGCTCGACCCCGCGGTGCAGGCCGACTACGAGGCGGTCCGGGCGCTGCACACCGGCGATCCGCAGCTGGCCGACCGGGATGAGGCTGACGCCACGTGGCTGGTCGCCTTCACCGACGACGCCGGCCCGGTCCGGTACTACGCCTACGACCGGGCCACCCGCACCGGCAGCTTCCTGCTCGACAGCCGTCCCGAGCTCTCACGCTACGAGCTAGCCCGGATGGAGCCGTTCTCGTTCACGTCCCGGGACGGGCTGACCGTGCACGGGTACGTCACGTTCCCGCCGGGCGAGGGGCGGTCCGGGCTGCCCGCCGTGCTCGACGTGCACGGCGGCCCGCAGGTCCGCGACGTGTGGGGCTGGAACCCCGAGGCCCAGTGGTTCGCGAACCGGGGCTACCTGTGCATCCAGGTGAACTACCGCGGCTCGACCGGCTACGGCAAGGCGTTCGTCAACGCCGGCGACCGCGAGTGGGGCGCGAAGATGCACGACGACCTTATCGACGCGGTCGGGTACGTGGTGGCGCAGGGCTGGGCCGACCCGAGCCGGGTCGCGATCTACGGCGGCTCCTACGGCGGCTACGCGGCGCTGGTCGGCGCAGCGTTCACCCCGGACGTGTTCCGCTGCGCGGTGGACATCGTCGGACCGTCCAACCTGCAGACGCTGCTCGAGACGATCCCGCCGTACTGGGCGCCGGTGAAGGCGCAGCTGTACCGGCGGGTCGGCAACCCGGAGACCGACCAGGAGTTCTTGTGGTCGCGCTCGCCGCTGTCCCGGGTCCGTGACATCCGCATCCCGCTGCTGATCGCCCAGGGCGCCAACGACCCGCGGGTCAAGCAGGCCGAGTCGGAGCAGATCGTCGCCGCCCTGGCCGAGGCCGGGATCGACTACGAGTACATGCTGTTCCCCGACGAGGGCCACGGCTTCGCCAAGCCGGAGAACCGGATTAAGTTCTACGCCGCGGCCGAGCGCTTCCTGGCCAAGTACCTGGGCGGCCGCTTCGAGGAGTGACGCGCCCGGGGCCGCAGGATTCAGGCGGGCCAGCGTGGCCAGGCGGCGGTCGGGATCGCGAATCCGAGCGGCTCGGGGAGAGGGATGTTATCGCCGTACGCGCCTTCGGCGACGATCTGGTAGCGCTGCCAGCCCTCGGCGAGCCCATGTAGGGTCCACTGGCCGGCTTCCTGGTCTACGAGCAGGTACAGCGGTACGCGGCCCTTGGCGTACTGGACCGGCTTGACCGTCCGGTCGTTGAACACCGCGTCCCGTGATGGCGGCGACGTCACCTCGACGGCCAGCGCTATGGAGGCCCGTTCCTCATCGGCGGTAACCGCGTCCGGGTGGATGAGCACGATATCCGGGATGAAGAAGCGGCGTGACCCGTCCGCGAACTCCCACTGGAAGTTCTCGTCAACCGCCCAGTCCACCGTGGCCTGGCCGGTGTGGTAAGCCAGAATCACAGTCTGGACAATACTGCGCACGATCCTACGGTGCTCGATGCCGGGCGGGTTCATGATCAGCAGGGCTCCCTCGTCCACATACTCGACCCGCGTGGTTTCAAGCAGCCTGTCGGCAACGTCCCGTAGATCCTGGTTATTGAAGTCGTCGAGCTGTAGTGCTCCCTCGCTCATCGACCGTCGCGCCTCCTCAGGTCAAGCCTGCCGCTATTTCAATGCTACGGCCCAGGCGGTCATAGCATCGGAAGGTAGCGGCTCAGTTCGTACTCGGTGACCTGGCGGCGGTACTCCTGCCACTCCTCACGCTTGTTGCGCAGGAAGAAGTCGAAGACGTGCTCCCCCAGGGTCTCGGCGACGAGTTCGCTGTCCTGCATGACCTTGATCGCCTGGTCCAGGTCCTGCGGCAGCGGCCGGATGCCCAGCGCGCGGCGCTCAGCGGAGGTCAGCGCCCACACGTCGTCCTCGGCACCGGGCGGCAGCTCGTAGTCGTCTTCGATGCCCTTCAGGCCGGCGGCCAGGATCACGGCGAAGGCCAGGTACGGGTTGCAGGCAGCGTCCACCGAACGGAACTCCACCCGGGTGGAGTTGCCCTTCTGCGGCTTGTACATCGGCACTCGGACCAGGGCCGAGCGGTTGTTGTGCCCCCAGCACACGTAGGCCGGGGCTTCCCCGCCGGCGCCCGCGGTCCGCTCCTCCGCGCCCCACAGCCGCTTGTAGGAGTTCACCCACTGGTTGCACACCGCGGTGATCTCCGGCGCGTGGCGCAGCAGCCCGGCTATGAAGGCCCGGGCCGTCTTGGACAGCTGGAACTCCGCGCCCGCCTCGTAGAACGCGTTCTTGTCCCCCTCGAACAGCGACACGTGGGTGTGCATGCCGGAGCCGGGATGATCGGTGAACGGCTTGGGCATGAAGGTGGCGTACACGCCCTGCTCGATCGCCACCTCCTTCATCACCAGGCGGAACGACATGATGTTGTCGGCGGTGGTCAGCGCGTCGGCGTAGCGCAGGTCGATCTCCTGCTGCCCGGGAGCGCCCTCGTGGTGGCTGTACTCCACCGAGATGCCCATCGACTCCAGCATGGTGATCGCGGTGCGGCGGAAGTCGTGCGCGATGCTGTGCGGCGTGTGGTCGTAGTAGCCGCCGGTATCGATGGGACGCGGCTTGGCGCCCGGCTCCGGCCGCTCCCGGAGCAGGAAGAACTCGATCTCCGGGTGCGCGTAGAAGGTGAAGCCGAGCTCGGAGGCCCGGGCCAGGTTGCGCTTGAGCACCCAGCGCGGATCCGCGTACGACGGCGACCCGTCGGGCAGCAGGATGTCGCAGAACATCCGGGCCACACCCGGGTACTCTCCGCGCCAGGGCAGCAACTGGAACGTCGACGGGTCCGGCCGGGCGATCATGTCCGCCTCGTAGACCCGGGCGAAGCCCTCGATCGCCGAGCCGTCGAAGCCGATCCCGTCGGCGAACGCGCCCTCCAGCTCAGCGGGGGCGACCGCCACCGACTTCAGCGTGCCGAGCACGTCGGTAAACCAGAGCCGGACGAACCTGATGTCCCGCTCCTCCAGCGTGCGCAGTACGAACTCTTCCTGCCTGTCCACGGTAATCACCTTAAACGTTCTCTGGTGCCCGACCGTCCTGGTGCGAGTGTGCCTGGCCCGTGTTTCCGCACGGTTACAGGTGGCCCGGTCAGGGCTTGCGGGCTAGGGCGGTGTAGGTGGGAAGGTGACCCGGAGCTGTTTGCGGAGCGCCGGGGGACCACTGGCCCAGGGGGGTGATGCCGGGGGCGATCAGGTCCAGGCCGCGGAAGAACCTGGCGACTTCGGGTCTGGATCGAAGGGTGATCGCGGTGGCGGAGCGGGTGTTGTAGGTGCGGGTTGCGGCCGACTGCTGGTCCGGGTCGATGTCGCTGGAGGCATGGGAGATGGCCAGGTAGCTGCCGGAGGGGACGGCGGCCAAGTAGCGGGCGGTGAGCGAGTACGGGTCGTCGGAGTCCGGGATGAAGTGCAGGAGGCCGAGCATCATCACGGCCACGGGCTCGGCGAAGTCCAGGGTCGTGGCCGCCTCGGCGAGGACCTGGTCCGCGTCGCGCGCGTCGGCGGCGACGTAGGCGCACCGCCCGGCCGGAGCACTGCTCAGCAGCGCCCGGGCGTGCGACAGGACGATCGGATCGTTGTCGACGTAGACGATCCGCGACTGTGGCACCGCGCGCTGGGCCACCTGGTGGGTGTTGTTCGCCGTGGGCAAGCCGGTGCCGATGTCCAGGAACTGGCGAATGCCCAGGTCCGCGGCCAGGTGGTGGACGACGGTGGCGAGGAACAGGCGGACGCTGCGGGCGACCTGCGCCATGACCGGCATGACGGCGAGCACTTCCTCGGCGGCCTGCCGGTCGGCGGCGAAATTGTCCTTGCCGCCGAGCCAGTAGTTGTAAATGCGCGCCGGGTGCGCCACGCTCACGTCGAAGCCCCGAGCGCGCGGCTCGGGCTCCGTCATAGCCTCCGTCCGGCGCGGTCCGTCCATGCGGACACATCGTACGCGCAAGAGATGGCCCCTACGGCGGCACGCACGTGTCTCGGAGGTGATACCAGGTCTCGCTAGGCTGGAAGCGTGACGAAGCTGAGGATCGCGCTGGCCCAGGTCGATGCCACGGTCGGGGACCTGGACGGGAACGCTGAGCTGATCGTGGCCTGGACGCGGCGGGCCGCGGAGCGCGGGGCCCGGGTGGTGGTGTTTCCCGAGATGATGCTCACCGGTTACCCGGTGGAGGACCTCGCGCTGCGGGCGTCGTTCGTCGAGGCGTCCATCGCGACGCTGCACGCGGTGGCGGCCCGGCTCGAGGCCGAAGGGCTAGGCGGGATCGCCGTGGTGACGGGGTACCTGGACCGGCGGACCGACCTGGCGGCGCGCACCGGGCTGCCGGCCGGCGCGCCGCAGGACGCGGCCGCGCTGATCTACGGGGGACGGGTCGTCATCACCTCCGCCAAGCACCACCTGCCGAACTACGGGGTGTTCGACGAGTTCCGGTACTTCGTACCGGGCGACACGCTGCCGGTGTTCCGGCTGCCGGCGGCGGACGGCGAGAGCGTGGACGTGGCCATCGCGATCTGTGAGGACCTGTGGCAGGACGGCGGTCCGGTGGCGGTCTGCGCACGGGCCGGAGCGAGCCTGCTGCTGGTGCCGAACGCCTCGCCCTACGAGCGGGGCAAGGACGACGTGCGGCTGGATCTGGTGGTGCGGCGGGCCCGCGAGGCCCATGCCGCGCTCGCCTACGCCAATATGATCGGCGGGCAGGACGAGCTGGTCTTCGACGGCGACTCGATCCTGGTCGCCGCGGACGGCACGCTGGTGGCCCGCGGTCCGCAGTTCGAGGAGGCGCTCGTCGTCGCGGACCTGGACCTGCCGGCCGCGCCGTCCGGTGAGGTGCCGGGTGACCAGCCCGTGGACGCCGAAGACGGCACGGTGATCACGATCAAGCGGGTGACGCTAGCCGGCGCCGGCGCCGCGCCCGCTGACCGGCCGGAGGACACCGAGGGGCCGCTCTGGCCCCGGCTGTCTGATCCGGCCGAGGTGTACGCGGCGCTGGTCACCGGGGTCCGGGACTACGTGAACAAGAACGGATTCCGGTCGGCCATCCTGGCCCTGTCCGGCGGCATCGACTCGGCGCTGACGGCGACGATCGCCGTGGACGCGATCGGCGCGGACAACGTGCACGTGGTGCTGATGCCCAGCCGCTACTCCTCCGGGCACTCGGTCAGCGACGCCGAAGACCTGATCAAGCGGCAGGGCGTGCACTCGGCGATGATCCCGATCGCCTCGATAGTGGACGCCTTCGCAGCGGAGCTCACCGCGACCGGGTTTCCCGAGACGGGGCTGCCCGCGGAGAACCTGCAGGCCCGGGTGCGCGGCGTCGTGCTCATGGGGCTGTCCAACGCGGGCGGGCACCTGGTCCTCACCACGGGCAACAAGAGCGAGCTGGCGGCCGGCTACTCGACCCTGTACGGAGACTCGGCCGGCGGGTTCGCGCCGATCAAGGACGTGTTCAAGACCACGGTCTGGGAGCTGGCCCGATGGCGCAACGCCGAGGCGGCGCGGCGGGGGATGACTCCCCCGATCCCGGAGAACTCCATCACCAAGCCGCCCAGCGCCGAGCTCGCGCCGGGGCAGCTCGACACTGACTCGCTGCCGCCGTACGAGGTGCTCGACGCGCTGCTCGACGACTACGTGGAGAAGGACATGGGCAGCGCCGAGCTGGTCGCGGCGGGCCATGACCCGGCGCTGGTCGAGCGGGTCATCCGGCTGGTCGACACGGCCGAGTACAAGCGACGGCAGTACCCGCCCGGGCCGAAGATCAGCCAGAAGAACTTCGGCCGCGACCGGCGGCTGCCCATCACCAACCGCTGGCGCGAGCATTGCGGGCCCGCGTGACGCCGACGCTGGCCGTCATCTTTACCCCCGACCAGCCTCCGGAGCGCCTCGGCGCGGTTGCGTCGGCCGCCGATACGGCCGGGCTGGCACAGCTGTGGATCTGGGAGGACTGCTTCAAGGAAAGCGGCATCGCCACCGCTACCGCGATCCTAGCCACGACCAGCCGCGTCACGGTCGGGATCGGACTGCTCCCGGTGCCGCTGCGCAACGTCGCGCTGACCGCCATGGAGATCGCCACCATAGCCCGGCTGTTCCCCGGACGGCTGACCGTCGGCGTCGGGCACGGTGTGTTGGACTGGATGGGTCAGGTGGGCGCCAGGGTCGAATCGCCCATGACGCTGCTGCGCGAGTACACCGCCGCGCTGTACGCGCTGCTGCACGGGCAGACGGTGACGACGCACGGGCGGTATGTGCACCTGGAGGGAGTCGGCCTGGACTGGCCGCCCGCCGTCGTCCCGCCGCTGCTCGTGGGCGGCATCCGGCCGCGTACCGTGTCGCTGGCCGGTGAGCTCGCCGACGGGGTGATCATTCCGGGCGGCAACTCGCCGCAGGACGTCCGCGCCGCGGTCGGCCACTTCCGCGACGGCCGAGCAGCCCAGGCGGGCAGGCCCGCGGGCGGACGCGAGGATGTCGTGGTCTTCGTCAGCGTCTCGGCTGACAGTCCGGCGACGGACGTCGCGGCCGTGGTCGGCGAGTACGCCGCGGCTGGCGCCACCCACATCGCGGTCAATGCCGCCGAGGACGATGCCGACCTGGAGCGATTTGTCGCCTTCCTGGCCCGCGAGGTCGCCCCGCTGGTCAGCTGAACAGCAGGACCGCGTAGGCGGCGAGCCAGTGGGTGACCATGTAGTCGTCGGCGACCACGTGCGGCAGGGCCGCCTCGGCGTGCGTGCGCGCGGCGGCCACGCAGACCGGGACGCGCGGATCGCCAGCGGGCAGGGTCTCGGCCAGCCGCCGCCAGCACCAGGCCCGGCTGAGGTTGAGGCCGTGCAGGTGCGCGATCTGCCCGTCGCTGGAGTCCGAGACGACCGCGGGAGTGAACAAGGCGGTCGGCTCCCCCGCCGCGAGGCCCGGCAGGAACGCCCCGAGCCAGCCGCTGAACTCGCCGGCCGGCAGCAGCCGGGTCATCAGCTCGGCCTCGGTCAGCGCGGGCGAGAGGAAGTCGTGGCCGGACGGCTCCCAGCCGCCCGGGTAGCCGGCGTCGGCGGCGTACCACCGGTGCGCGGCCTGCTCGATGGCCCGGGCCAGCTCCGGCCGTCCCGCGTCGGCCAGCATCCGCGCGTAGGGCAGGGCCCGCGACAGGGCGAACGAGCTGTTGGCGTGCACTCCGACCCGGATCGGGTAGGTGGCCTTGGGCAGCCAGCCGAGGAAGTTGGCGGTCACCGCGGAGGCCAGCGGCTCCATGGCCGCGGCCCACCGCCGGGCGTCCGCGTCGCCGGGCCAGGTGGCCAGCTCATGCATCAGGGTCAGCGCCCAGCCCCAGCCGTACTGCCGCAGCCCGGTTCCGCTCAGCTGGGCGTACTCGGCCTCTTGGGCCAGGCCTTGCGGGGTGAACTGGGTGTCGAGCGCGGACCTGATCTCGGCCCCCGGCCCCGCGTCGTCGGCCACCCGAAGCAGCCTGACCAGGACCCAGTGCATCTCGACGCACGAGTGCCAGTCGAAGCTGCCGTAGAACACCGGGGTCCGGTCCCGGGGTCGGGACGGGAACTGGCCCGGCGCGGTCACTAGCGCCGAGACCAGGGTAGGGAACTCCTGGGTGATGTTCTGCAGCGCCAGCCGGGCGTACCCGAAGGCCTCGGGCCGCAGCCGGTCCAGCCATTCCGCGGCGAGATCCACGGTCGGCAGCCTAGTGCAGGGGTCAGCCGCGGGCCGACAAGCCCAGCAGCAGCCCGTCCACCAGGCGGGCCGCGAAGTCGCCGTCGAACGTGCCGTCCGGGTTCTTTTCGTGCGCCATGATCGCGCCGGTCAAGGTGAGCATGGCGATCTCGATGTCGGTGCCGGGGCGCAGTTCGCCGGTCTGGACGCCATGACGGATGACCGTCCGCATGGCCTCGCGCCGCGGCTCGACCACCGTTTCCTTGTACCGGGCCATCAGCCGCGGGTACTTCTCCCCTTCGCCGAGCAGCAGCGCGTATCGCCGCGCCTTCCTCGGGTCGGCCTTGTCCGCGCACATCACCTCGACCATCGCGAGCAGGTCGTCGCGGACCGAGACGCCCTTGGGCTCGGGAAACGGGGACTTCAGCGAGCCGAACGCGGCGAGCAGCAGCTCCTCTTTGTTCGGCCAGCGGCGGTAGATGGTGGCCTTGCCGACCCCGGCCCGGGCCGCGACGGCCTCGACGCACACGCCCTCGAAACCCTGCTCGGCGAACAGGTCGAGCGTGGCCTCGATGATCGCCTGCTCGGCCTGCTCGCTGCGCGGACGGCCGGGCCGGCGGTTGGCCGGCCCGGCTTCCGTGTCAGTATTTTTCGTGCCCGGGCCAGCCCCCTGATCCAGGATCACGGGCTGCATGGATGCTCATCCCTCTCGGTCAGCGGTGTTGAGCATGTTCTGTTCCATTATGGCCAGCTCGGACTCATATGCGTCCTCGCTCGGCGCCGCGATCTCGGCCACCGGACGCGGCTTGCCGGGCATCCAGCGCAGCACCACGAACCCGCCCGCCAGCGCGACCAGGGCCGCAATCAGCGTGGTGACGCGCATGGCGTCGACGAACGCGGCGTTCGCGGGAGCCAGCAGCGAGCGCCCGGCCGGGCCCAGCTGCTGGGCCACGGCCTGGGTGGCGGTGATCGACGAGGACGCCGCTCCCCGCGCCGCGGCGGGCAGCCCGGCCAGTGCCGGGGCCAGCGCGTTCCGGTAGAAGTCGGCCAGGATCGAGCCGAGGATCGCGACGCTGAGCGCGACCGCCACCTGCCGGGCGGTGTTGGTGAGCGCCGAACCTGACCCGGCCCGCTCGCGCGGGAGCACGTCCATGACGGCCGCGGTGGCGGCCGGCATGCTGAGTCCGATCGCCGCGCCCTGGATGCCGAACAGCACCCCGAGCAGCCAGATCGGCGAGGCGGTGCCGAGGGTGGCGTAGCCCGCAATGGCGGCGGCCATCACGAACATGCCCGTCGTGCCGACCGCCTTGGCCCCGTAGCGCTGGACCAGGCGGGCGCTGCGCGGCGACATCAGCAGTTGCCCGGCCGCGAACGGCACGGTCAGCAGGCCCGCGTCCAGCGGCGTGTAACCCCGGACGTTCTGCAGGTAGAAGCTGGTGAAGAAGAAGACGCCGCCCATACCGAAGAACACCAGGCCGAGGGCGCCGACCGAGGCGGACAGCCGCCGGTCGCGGAATAGCCGCACGTCCAGCGACGGGTGCTGGATCCGCGCCTCGTAGGCGACGAAGGCCGCGAGGATCACCAGGCCACCGACGATCGGGCCGAGCACCCCAAGGCTCAGCCACGAGTCACCGTCGCCGCCCTGGACGATCCCGAACACCAGCGACACCAGGCCCGCGATGGACAGCAGCACGCCCACGTAGTCGATCCCGCCGGCCTGGCGGTTGCGCGACTCCGGGACCAAGATCGCGACGGCGATGGCGCCAAGGGCGGTCACCGGCACGTTGATCAGGAAGACCGAGCCCCACCAGAAGTGGTCGAGCAGCAGGCCGCCCAGGAC